>DASUFV010000329.1:0-8313 GCA_036274415.1 Actinomycetes bacterium | reverse complement strand
TCGTGCTGGTCGGGCAACATCGCCGGACCGACCGACGCGGTGGGAGCCGAGTGGTTCTACCTCGTGCCGGACATCCACTTCTCCAAGCAACTCGTGAGCGAACTGGTCCCGCGAGTGGTCTGTGAGTTCACCGACGGCTACCTCGACTTCGTCGCCGACAAGAAGGAGTGGATCGGCACGACCGGTCGCTTCGACATCACCGAGGAGCACGGCCTGATCCGGGTGACCTTCAACGTTGGATTGACGTGACCGATGGGCGTCCGTTTTGCGGATCAGTGGGCACTGGAGAGGACGCCTTCACGTCGCTGGGGTCATGCCGAGGGGAGGCCGCTCAGGATCAGCGCGGCATCGTGGTTCTCGGGGTCGAGCTCGAGGGCCCGTCGGAGGAGGGTCCTCGCCAGGTCGGCCTGCCCGTCGACCTGATGGGCCCAACCGGTCATCGTCCAGGCAGTGGAGGAGTCCGGTCGCAACGCGGTCCACACCCGCAGCAGGGGCCAGACCAGACTCGTTCGATGCAGCTCGATCGCTCCCCACACTGCCATCTCGAACTCGTCGTCCTCGAGGTCGAACTCGGCCGGATCGGCCGCGGCCAACCGGTGGTACATCGCCTTTGCGGCGTCCGGGCCCGAGGTGGCCAAGGTCTCGGCGACGGGGCCGACCACTGAAGGCAGCATGGCGCGCAGGGCTGCGACCCCCTCGCCCGGCTCCTCGGGCGTCGTACCCGAGCTCACCGAGGGGCTGGCTTCGGTGAGGGCGAGGTCAAGCGCTGCCGCAGAGATGGTCGAGGTGGGCACTGTGTTGGAGTTGGCCAGGACGACGACCCCGGTCCGCCGCTCCGGCACCAGCACGAGTTTCGAACCGAACCCGGGGTTGGCGCCGCTGTGGCTCAGGGTGCGGTGCCCGCGATAGCTGCCCACGGCCCAGCCGAGCCCCATCGCCTCCTCCCACGGCGGGTCACCCACCGGCACGACCGGCCGCCACAGCAGGTCGAGCATCCGAGTGTTCAGCCGTGCCGGCTGCCTGTCGGAACCCCCGGCGGTCGGCACGGCCGGCTCGAAGTGGGCGACCATCCAGCGACACATCTCCACCACGTTGGAGTGCAGGGTCGAGCTCGGAGCGGAACGCCGGGTGTAGGGGTAGACGCCCTCGGGCACCGTCAGCGGCATGCCGACGTGCGGTGAGGCGGCCAGGCGTGCAGGCACGTCCGCCCGCAGGAAGGTGCTGTTGAGCATCCCCAGCGGGGTCAGGACCTGCTGCCGCATTGCGTCCTCGAACGTCGTACCGGTGACCCTGGACAGCAGCAGCCCGAGCAGCACGTAGCCGGCGCTGGAGTAGAAGTACGCCGAGCCAGGCTCCGACCTCAGTCGCCATCCCGACAGGCTGCGAGCGAACTCGCTCAGCGCGTCGTCGCCAAGCTGCGGGTCGTGCCACCCGACCTCCGAGACGTCCGGGAGACCGCTCGAGTGGCTCAACAGACCGCGGGCTGTGACCTCCCCTTCACGACCGTCAGCCAGCGCGAACTCGGGGACCAGGTCGACGATCGGAGCATCCAGGTCGAGGATCGGCTCACCGAGGTGCCCAGCGGCGGCTAGCGACACGATCGCAGTGGCCACGAACGGCTTCGATACCGACGCCAAGAGGAACATCGTCTCGGGAGTGACCGGGGCACCGGTGCCCAGGTCACGGACGCCGAAACCACGCGAGACGACCTCTTCCTCGCGCACCACCGCAACAGCCAGACCTGCCAGGTCAAGCGAGCCGACGAGGCTCTCGACCAGCGGCCAGAGGCCTTCCTCCACGCGCGCCCTCAGGTGCCCTGGACCCGCATCCACGTCCCGACCCTACGTCGACAGTGCATCGCCGCCTCGTGCCATGCGATCTCGCGGGGAGCGACCCGCCCAAGGTAGGCAAAGCACTCGTCCCGCGCTGGAATGACACGCCTGCTTGTGTGTGCCGCACGCGGCGGAGTGACGCGGCATCAGGTCGACCGGCTTCCGGCGACGACGCACTGGGCACCCGAGTAGTCGACCCGGCACCTGGGACTCGAAACGATCCAGTGCGTTGACTGGCCGTACATCGTGGGGCTGGAGACGGGCGGTCAACGTTGGTCGCTCGACCGCAGGCCGAATGGGGATCGCTGGCCTCGGGTACGACAAACCGTCGCCACGACGCAGTCAAAGGGAGGGAGAAGGCACCGATGTCCGACGACGTCATCGTCCTGCTCAGGGAAGACCACAAGGAGCTGCGGCGCGACTTGAGAGCGTTCACGCGCACGCGTCGTGTGGACACGGCTCGGCATGCCGAACTGCGCGACCGCGTGGTGCGCCTCTGGTCCGATCACCTCGACGCAGACAACGGCCACATGTATCCCGAGGTTCGAGATCGCGTTCCCGACTTGCTCCATGAAGCGCTGATTGCATCCGAACGCAACGAACTGATCGAGCGTCTGGTCAGCGAGCTAGAACACCTCGAGCCCTACGACGAGCGGCTCGTGGCCAAGATGTACGTGCTCGCCGACCTCACCGAGGACCATGTGCACTTCGACGAGCAGGAGCTGTTCCCGCTAGTGCGGGAGGCGGTCGGCCGAAGCGACTTGCAGCGCCTCGGTCGCCAAGTGAAGTCAGACCGAAAGGACTCGCACAATCCGCCCGACGATCCGGTCTCGAGCCTGGTGCACGCGATCCTGCAGTGAGTGGGCAGCTGGTGGAGCCTGAGCGCGGCCGGGCTCCAGGCACAATCCCGCTGTGATGACCCGGCGAAGTGACGCGCCGAAGGCACGTTCCTCGATGCCGCTCGACGCCTCGGGAGCCGTCGACCCTCGGGCATAGCCTGCCGACATGAACTGGATGCGTTGGTTCCGTACGGCCAAGCAGACGCCCTCCGCGGTGCTGCTGGTCGCGCAGCTCGCCGCCCTGCTCGTCTACCCGCTCCTCGAGGACAATCCCGCGAGCCGAGCCGTGTTTTCCCTGCTCGGGATCACCGTTCTTGCTCTCGTGGTGCTCGCCGTACGCAGCTCCCCACCGGCCACCTGGGTGAGCTTGCTGCTCGCAGGGCCGGCCGTCGTCCTCCTGCTCATCCAGGCGATTTCTGACGCTGGCTGGGCGCAGCCATGGTCGGCTGGGTTCGAAGCCGCGCTCTACTTCTACGCCGCCGTCGGCCTGATCCGCTACATGGTGGCCGACCGAGTCGTGACCATCGACGAGCTCTTCGCCGTGGGCGCTACGTTCACCCTGGTCGCCTGGGCATTCGCCTACACCTACATCGTCGTCCAAGCCGTGGCCCCTGGCAGCTTCACCGCCGCAGTCGACCCGGACGCGCCCCGCAGCTGGCTCGAGCTGCTCTTCCTCAGCTTCACCAACCTGACCAGCACCGGACTGTCCGATGTCGTCCCGGTCCGGCCCTACGCCCGATCCGTGGTCATGCTCGAACAGGTCGCCGGGATGCTGTACATCGCCATGATCATCACTCGCCTCGTCAGTCTGGCCTCCGTCCGCATCACTAGAGGCCCGGTCGCCCCGACCAGCCACCAGCCTGGTGGTGACCCGTCGCAAGGCACCGACACCGCGGCCTAGCTCCGCGCGAGCGCACGCGGCGGTATCACGCCCCAGCGAGGGCACGCCTTGAGCCACCTCTACCTACCCACCGCGCTCGCCTCGACAGATCACCCGCGGAAGTCGCGGCCGGCTCCGCGGCGCCAACTATGAGGTCCGAGCCCAGTCGATCGTCCTGTCCGCGCCAAGCAGATCGTTGGCCCTGGTGAACAGTCTGCTGGTGAAGGGGCCTTGTAGGCGGAGAGGGGCGAAGGATGAACCTGGTCGATGACGGGATGCTTGGTTCCCTTGATCAGCCTCGCCTTACGGCGTGCGTCGTTGCCCTAGAGGATGAAGACCACTGGCTCCGCCAACTCTTCGTCAGTCGCCATGCGCGGATCCCCCACTCGACGTCGACCAACGCCACGAGAGTTCCACGCGGCGGATAGACGCACATCGGTGATCAATGCGCCGTTTGGCGCAAGCAGCTCGCCGGTGGCCTCCGCTCTCACGAGGCACGACGAACGGGTGACTCGGCAGAGCGCTCTAGTGTTGCTCGATGACCGGCAACTGGCTGTCCGAGAACCGCACCTCGTACGACGCCGACGCCCTCGGCTACGCCGAGAAGGTGCGGGGGCTCTTGGACGAGAGTCCCTACCTACGGGCAAGCCTGGCGTTGTTCGCCGAGCTGGTGCGCGATGCAGGTGGTGGTCTGGTCGCCGACGTCGGCTGCGGTCCGGGATACGTCACCGGTCACCTCCACGAGCTCGGCGTGGACGCCTTCGGCATCGACCTCTCGCCCGCGATGGTCGCCATCGCAAGAGGCGCCTACCCGGAGCTCCGCTTCGAGGTGGGGACGATGACCGACCTGGACCTCCCCGATGACTCCGTGACGGGCGTGCTCGCGTTCTGGTCCGTGATCCACGTGCCGGATGACGCTGTGCCCGGGGTGTTCGCGCAGTTCTCTCGGGTGCTGCGCCCGGGATGTCCGCTGCTCGTCGGCTTCCATGTCGGTGACGAGACGCTGCACACCGACAAGGGCTACTCGGGTCGCTCGATCAACGTCGACAGCTACCACCGTCGCCCGGACGAGGTTGCTCGCTGGCTGCGAGAGGCAGGATTCGCCATCGAGGCCGAACTGGTGATGCGACCGGACGAGGATGTCCCGGGGGCGATCATCATCGCGAGGAATCTGGTCTGACGCCCGAGACTCGCCGTACTCCGTGTAGGCGCGGGCGCTCCATGCAGACCACGTGCGATGGCGAGAGCTCGCCCATGGGTCGGGGCCCGTCTGGTCAAGCTCGTCACCACGGCCGCTGCCGGACCGCACAGCCCTGCGGTCATGTCCGGCGAAGCGACGCGGCTCGGATGGACCGGCTCCCGGCGAAATGACGCGCGCTGGCTGATGCCAGCCCCGTCGGAGCGACGGGCACCCCGGCGGCAGCCATTGCCTCCGGCCGAGCGCGAGGTTGCCTCCTCACTCTGTGAACGGGCCAGTTCCGGTCGGTGGGTCGCTGCGGTGGGAGGGCCGCACGTGACGTGAGGTTCGGATCGCGGCTCAGGTCGATCCGAGGCCGTGATCTCGGGCCTTGATGATCGCGGAGGGCCTATCGGACACACCGAGTTTGGCGAAGATGTTGGTGACGTGGTTGCTCACGGTCTTCGGGGCCATCCCGATGCGCTGGGCGATCGCGGCGTTGCCGAGTCCTTGTGCGATCAGCTCGAGCACGTCGTGCTCGCGCGCGGTGAGTCCGGGGAACGCCTGGGACTGCGGAGTGGCAGCGAACACGTCGAGTGCGCGGGTGGCGACTCCTGGACCGAGAACCGCGCCACCGTTCGCGACCGCGTGGATCGCGCGCAGCACGTCCTCGGGGTCGGCGTTCTTGAGCACGTACCCGCGTGCGCCGGCGCGCATCGCGGCGTGCACCGACTGGTCGTCGTCGTACATCGTGAGCATGAGAACGCAGACGTCGGGTGCGGTGCGGCGCAGGGTGCGGACGACGTCGATGCCGGAGCCGTCCGGGAGATTGATGTCGAGCACCAAGACGTCGGGGCTGTCGGTCACCGCGATCCTTCTGGCGCCGTCTGCGGTGGTCGCGGAGGCGACCAGCTCGATGTCGTCCCGGGTGGCGAGCAGAGCCTCGAGCCCGGCGAGGACCAGGGCGTGATCGTCGACGACCGCCGCGCGAATCATGGTGTTCCTGCCCGGGGAAGGTGCGCCTCGACCCGCCCACCCGGCTGGTCTCCCCGAGGACCGGCCCGGAAGGAGCCGCCGAGCTCGTTGGCTCGTTCGGCCATCGAGGTCAGCCCGACCCCGGGGAGCCAAGGGCCGCGGACGGGGCCGTTGTCCTCCACGATGATCCCGATCGTGTCGTGGTCGATACGCACCGCCACCCGGGCCTTGGTCGCCCGCGCATGTCGGACCACGTTGGTCAACGCCTCGGTGACGATCCGGTACGCCGCGACCTCGTCGGCGGCCGGCAGACGAGGCAGGTCGACCACGTCCACGGCGACGTCGAGCGGGAGGAGCAGGGTCGCGTACTCCCGCAACGCACCGTCGAGCCCGAGTGAGTCGAGGATGGGTGGTCGCAGGTCGCGAGCCAGGCGGCGTACCTCGTCGGCGACGTCGCGGGTCTGTCTCCCGATGTCGGCGAGCAGTTCTCCGGTCCGCGGGCCCGAAGGCAGGTAGACGATCGCCCGGAAGCAGTCGATGGCGACAGCTGTCTTGTCGTACGCACACGCTTCGGGCCGTCCGCCGTCGGCGTTTATCAACCTGAGGGAGCGCATACTGACGTATGGGGGTCATGGTCGTCTGTGCCGTCGCTGTGGTGGCGGCGCTTGGGCTAGCGTTTCGGTGGCGCCAGTTCGAGTTCGCCCCGGACCCGACCGCAGCCGGTAGACCGGGAACCTCGCGGCTGACTGGCCTGGCGCGAGTGTTGACTGTCGGGTCGCTGTCCGGGCTTGCGACCGGTGCTCTTTTCATCGGTCCCGCTGGAAGGCTCGTGATGCGGCTGCTGGCGGCGACCTCACCCAACGCGCAGGGAAGGCTTACCGAGGCCGAGGAGGTGGTCGGTCGGATCACGGTCGGCGGCACAATTGACTTCATCCTCTTCGTCGGCCTCCCGGCAGGGTTCGCGGTTGGGCTGGTCTACCCCTTCGTCGCGCGCGCGTTCCCGCGTGGCCTACTCGGTGGCGCGATCTACGGGCTGGCCCTGCTGGTGCTGTTCTCGTGGTTCCTCGATCCGCTCCGCTCGAGCAACCCAGACTTCGACATCGTCGGGCCGGGCTGGTTGGCGGTGATGGCGTTTACCGTTATGGCGGTGCTCACCGGTGCCGTCGTTGTCGCGTTGGCAGGCCGGGTCGACAAGGCACTCGACGGCGCCCTCGGTGAGCGGTCGTGGCGGTGGCTGCTGATGGTGCCGGTCGCCTTGTTGGCGGTCATATCCGCGCTCGTCATCTGGCCGGCCTCGATCGTCGTGGTTGTGGGTTCTCTGGTCTACCTATTCGTGCCGAGTCGCCCACAAGAGCCTTCCCGCGTACGGCGTTGGGCGCTGCCGACCGTCGTGTTTGCCGCAGTCCTCCTCGCGCTGCCCGCGTTCCTGTCGTCCGTGATCGACATCGCCTAGCGCTTGCTCGAGGCGCACTCGAGGGTCTCACGCGAGACAGGTGCCGCCAGCGGTTACTCTCCGGGTTCGCCGTCGAGGGCCTCGAAGACCGTGGCGGTGTTCGAGATGCGTGCCAGCCAAGCGTCGACCAACGTGCGATGTTCGTCAGGTGCCTCTGCGAGCGGTTTGCCGTCTTGGACTCAACAGCGCCGCCCCGAGCACATCTTCTCCGTCCACGACGACGTAGGCGGTGCCGCGCTCCATACCGCGCAAGGCATGGTTGCTGAAATCCGGCATCGGTCCAAAGAGGTCCTCCCCGTCGCTGACCAAGCGCAACCAGGAAGCGAGGTCTCCGTCAACGGCGAGCCGATATTTCATTGGCATCAGGTGAGCGCATGTCGAGTCAGCGGCCCGGCCCTTGGCGAGTCTTCACCCCTATAGCCGGACAACTGGCGCATCGACACGCGAGCGCCGCCACGATGTGGCGGAAACCCCGGCGGATTGACGCGGGGTGAGATCGCGCCGACAGCCTGTGAAGGGACCCAACCCCGACGCCTGACGCACTGGCCATGTGGCCTGGGCTGGCTGTCGCCGTCGCAACTGTCCAGTCGATGTCGGCAAGGTGTGAGAGAACTGTGCTGTGCCAGAAAACCTTCCTACACCGACCATTTCGATCTATCAGAACCCAGACCACGTCGCGGGCATCCTGCAACAGGTCTACGGCCAGCCACTCGTGCAGGCCGAGCAACGAGAGCGGACGGCGGAGAGTTCGACTTCCAAACAGAGGGGTCGTCAAGCAACCGGAGACGCAAAGGCTCGCGGAGGGGTTCCCGTGATCGGCGCAGCGGAGGCCGGCTTCGGCGGACAACTGTCGCGGTCTCTCGCAGAAGCGCAAGGCTCCATCTCAAAGGTGACCCAGAACTTCGCCTACTCCCAGGCGTACTACCTTTACCTGGCTCGGGGCGCGTTGACCGAGCGCGGCCAGCTCACACGACTCAGCAACTCAGACGACGCCACAGCGCTTAAGGTAGGCGACTTCGTTGAGTTCTCCGCGACGTTCCGAGCGAACGAGATGACGGCTCTCCTGGACATCCTCACACCCGATCTAATCGCAGAGATCACCTACTACAGCGTTCGTTCCGACGGGGTGAAGAAGTTCGACGCATACGAGAACTTCG
>DASUFV010000328.1:0-23006 GCA_036274415.1 Actinomycetes bacterium | reverse complement strand
CGTTTGACCGTCCCAACCGGCAGGGTGCTGACGGTCCTTGCCGGTAAGCAGGTTGGTCCAGGACGCGTCGCCCTCGAGCTGGTTGTTGACCGGGGGCCGCAGGTGGTGAATGTGTTCACGCCAGTTCTTGGGAAGCAGCGGCAGAGTGCGGCTGCGCTCCTCTGCTTTCACCCACACGCAGCGCATCTCGGGGATGACCTCGCAGTGGCCGTTCTCACGCACACCGCCGCACGGCCCGTTGCGCAGGGTCTTCGGGCACGTCATAGGACACGTCATTCCGGTCGAGTGCAGCACACACTGGCCGCACATGCGGCAGTCCCAGATCGGGCCTTTGATCGAGTGTTCGATGAGTGGCAGCAGCTTCGGCATGACGGTGTCCGATGGGAGTCCGATGGACGCGGCGGTCGCTAGGCGCTGACCAGGCGGCGTTGGTCGAGGAGTTCTTTGGCGCGGCGGACCGCGGTCGACGCGTCAGCGGCGTACCCGTCAGCACCGACCGCGTCGGCGTACTCCTGGGTCACCGGAGCACCTCCCACCATCACGATCACCTGATCCCTGAGCCCGGCCTTCTCCAGGGCGTTGATGTTCGCCTTGAACATCGGCATCGTGGTCGTCAAGAACGCGCTGAACCCGACAATGTCCGGAGCATGCTCACCGATCGCCTCAACAAACGTCTCCGGCGCCACCTGCACCCCCAGATCGATCACCTCGAACCCCGCACCCTCGAGCATGATGTTCACCAAGTTCTTCCCGATGTCGTGCACATCCCCCTTCACCGTGCCCATCACGAACTTGCCCACCGTCTCCGCGCCGGTCTGCGCCAACAACGGACGCAACACATCCAACGCCCCACTCATCGCCTTACCCGCGATCAGCATCTCCGGAACAAAGAAGTCCCCCCGCTCAAACCGCGCCCCCACCTCTTCCAACGACGGGATCAACGCCTCAAACAACAACGTCTCCGGACCCATCCCCAACTCAAGACCCTGATTGGTCAGGTCCAACACCGCCGGCCCATTACCCACCAACGTCTCATCAAACAGACCCTTCAAAATCTCCTCAGGGGTCATGGCGTCGGTCCTCCAGTGCGGTGCTGTGTGGGGTGGGTGAATGCAGACAGATATGGGTGCTGTGAATGCGGCAACGAGTGCCGCTACTTCGGTCAGGGTCCAAGACCGGGAACTACTTGTCCAGCCGTGCGAACACAGTCAAGGTTAGTGTTCCACCGATCGGAACAATGACTGACCCCCGTCACTTCACCGCAGGTCAGATGGGTCACCGTGTTCCACAGCCCCGTGTGAGCGAGGATGTCCCCATGGCCATACGGATTGCCCAGGACGCGGCAGCAGATCGCGTGCTCACCGAGAGCCCATTCGCGTTACTCGTCGGCATGCTGCTCGACCAGCAGTTCCCCATGGAGCGCGCGTTCGCGGGCCCCGCGAAGATCCAGGAGCGCTTCGGATCGATCGAACCAGCTGCAGTGGCAGCCGCTGAGCCCGAGGCTTTCAAAGCACTCTGCAGCACTCCTCCGGCGGTCCACCGCTACCCCGGTTCGATGGCTGAGAGAGTTCAAGAGCTGGCCCGGATCGTGTGTGACGAATACGACGGCGACGCCGCCAAGATCTGGACCGAAGCACAAAGCGGCGCGGACTTGATGAAGCGCCTGCAGGCCCTTCCGGGATTCGGCAAGCAGAAGGCCCAGATCTTCACTGCCTTGGTCGCCAAGCAACTCGGGGTGAGGCCGTCGGGGTGGGAGGAGGTCGCCGGCGATTACGCGCTCGACGGATACCGCTCAGTGGCAGACGTCGTCGATGCCGAGTCGCTGTCGAAGGTCCGCGAGTTCAAGCAGGCCAAGAAGGCGGCGAAGAAGCAGACCAAGGCGAGCGCCAAGAAGTGACGGTCACTCTTCCGTCACCGGGCCACCGGGCAGATCGACAGCGTGCACACCGACTCGTTGCAACGACGACACAGATGGTCGGGGTCGACGTCGTCAGTCCGTAGTTCTTCGAGGATTCGCATCAGCGCACCACGCACATCTCGCTGCTGTCGCGGCGAAAGTGCCCGCAGCCAGTTCCGCGCCACTCGGTCGCGCGCAGCCAGGACGGCTTGTGCGCGGCGGCGTCCCGCACTGGAAAGCACGAGTGACCGGCTGCGGGCATCGCTTCCGGGTTTGCGCACCACCAAGCCCTGCGCCTCCAGTCTGCCGACCAGCTCGACGGCTGACGGCGACCTCATGCCGAGGTGACGAGCCAGCTCTTTGATCGTCAGGCCTGGCGTGTGCAGCAGCACCGTGAGAGCCGCGCTGCTCTCACCTCGTAGACCGGTGTCGGCCTGGACCGCGTGGTCCATCGCTGAGGCCAGCTCATCGGCCACTGCACCCAAGAGGGACGCAGTGAGGGCGGCGCCGCGGACGCTCGGCCCGTTCACCGCGGTGCTACTCATGCCCGGTCGCTCTCGCTGCGAGGTCGACCAGGCTCTGCCCGTACACAGTCTGCGGATCCTTCTCGGGGTTGTAGCAACCGAGACTGACGCCGAGCACGCGATCGTCCCGCCCAAGGGCCGACAGCAATGCCCGTCCGGTGTCCAACGTCAGCCCGTCAGGCATCAAGTAGTCAGTGGCGGGGAACTCGGCTTCGTCGAAGACGTCGACGTCGAGGTGTACCCAGAAGGCACCGCTGTCACCCGCACGGGAAGCGGCCGCATCCGCGACTTCCTCGGGATCCGCCGCTACCTCATCTGGTGAGACGACGTTCAGCTGGAGTTCGTCGACAAGATGGCCAACTGCCGGCCACTCGTCGGGGTCGCGCGGCCCGAGAATCGCCAACCGGTCGGGCGTCACCGCCGGCGCTCCCATTACGTCAAGTAGGCCCGGTTCGCCTATGCCCAAGACCGCAGCGGTTGGCATGTCAGCGCCCTCACCCGTCGGGGATGTCGTGTGGTCGTAGAGGTCGAGGTGGCCGTCGATGTAGACCAAGCCGACATCCGTGCGGGCGTCTCGGGCGCCGGAGAGCGCACCCATGAGTGGGATGCAGCACCCACCCAACAGCAGCACCCGGTCGCCGGAGCCGACCGCTTCGCGGACAGCCGCCCGAACGCCTCGAACGGTCTCGTACACCGTCGTTCCGCCCACCAGGCCGGTATCGGGGTCGCGCTCCCGCCCGACCACGCGGACATCCACGTCACCACGGTCACGTGCGCCGATGCGCTCCACGATGCCTGCCTCGCGGAGCGCTTCCGGGCCGAGCTCGGTGCCGAAAGCCGTCAGGTTGTCCGGGTCGGCTCCCAGACAATCAACCGGAACCCCAAGAACACTCCACGCCATGGCGCACCTCCAAACAGATAGGCTACCTATCTATTTGCCCGCGCGATAGGTGCGGTGCTGGCTCAGCCGGCTTGGACAGGCTCCGGACGGCCCGGCTGCTCTCCGCCACGCGCCTCGCCGTACGACCGCTTGGGAACCATGACTTTGCGCCGGAAGATGCACACCACGGTGCCGTCTTGCTTGTAGCCGATCGTCTCGACGTGAACGATTCCGCGATCGTCCTTGGACTTGGACTCGACCTTGTCGAGCACCGTCGTCTCCCCGTAGATCGTGTCGCCGTGAAACGTCGGTGCGACGTGCCGCAGCGACTCGATCTCTAGGTTGGCAATGGCCTTGCCACTGACGTCGGGTACCGACATCCCAAGCAGCAGGGAGTAGATGTAGTTGCCCACGACAACGTTCTGGCCGAAGTCAGTGGTTTCGCCTGCGTAGTGCGCATCCATGTGTAGCGGATGGTGATTCATGGTGAGCAGGCAGAAGAGGTGGTCGTCATACTCGGTCACTGTCTTGCCCGGCCAGTGCTTATACACCGCACCAACCTCGAACTCTTCGAAATAGCGGCCGAACTGCATCAGCTCTCCTGTCGTGTCATGTGCTCGCGGGCATCTCGGCAAGTAGCTGTCGCGCCCGGCCAGCGACCGTAGCGGGGCAGACGACGTCGTACCGCGCGGCCTCCAGTTTGCTGCGCGAGCTGAAGTCTCGGCGTCCTCGGCTCGCAGCATGCGCGATCAAGCCATACACGATGCCGAACATTGCGCCCCACAGGACGCCGAGCAGCAACAGGGTCGCCCATGACGGGTCCTGGTCGGGATTGGCAAACAGCCCGAGCAGCATCCCGATGAGCAGCCCGAACCACGCACCCGTGACCATGCCACCGCCGGCAGCGCGACCGTAGGACATCCGCCCTGTGACGGTCTCGATCAGCTGCACGTCCCGTCCCACGATCTGGATTCCGGAGACTTCCAGCTCACGGTCGGAGAGAAAGTCGACGGCCCGCTGCGCCTCTTCGTACGTCGAGCACTCACGGACGACGATCGATTCGGTGTCGGTCATCGCAGTCCTCCATCGTGGTTGCTGTTCACGTACGCCGTCGGTAGTCCTCGAGGAGTCGACGCCCGATGATCATGCGTTGGATGTCAGCCGTTCCCTCCCCGATCAGAAGCATCGGGGCTTCGCGGTACAGCCGCTCGATCTCGTACTCCTTGGAGTAGCCGTACCCGCCATGGATGCGGAACGAATCCTCGACGACGTCGCGGCAGTACTCGCTCGCCAGGTACTTGGCCATGCCAGCTTCCAGGTCGTTGCGCTCGCCGGAGTCCTTCTTGCGCGCTGCCATCACCATCATCTGGTGAGCGGACTCGACCTTGGTGGCCATGTCGGCCAACCGGAACATGACCGCCTGGTGCTGCGCGATCTGTCGTCCGAACGTTTCCCGTTGCTGGGCATAGTCGATGCCGAGCTCGAAGGCGCGCTGAGCGACCCCGCAGGCTCGCGCTGCAACGTTCACACGGCCAACCTCGACGCCATCCATCATCTGGTAGAAGCCGCGCCCGGTCTCGCCGCCGAGAACGTCGGTCGCTTCGAGCTCCAGGCTGTCCATCACCAGCTCGGTGGTGTCGACGCCCTTGTAGCCCATCTTGTCGATCTTGCCGGGGATCGTGAGACCAGGTCGAACCTCGCCGAAGCCCGGCTCTTTCTCAATGAGGAACGTCGTCATGTTGCGGTAGACGCTGTCGGCTCCCTCGTCGGTCTTGACGAGCACGGCCACCAACGTCGACGAACCACCGTTGGTGAGCCACATCTTCTGACCGTTCAGAACGAACGACCCGTCGTCGCGCCGCTTCGCCCGCGAGGTGATCGCCGAGACGTCGGACCCACAACCAGGTTCTGACATGGAGAACGCACCCCGCACCTCACCGGACGCCATTGCCGGCAGGTACTTCTGCTTCTGTTCATCGGTGCCGTGCTGGTTCAGCATGTAGGCAACGATGAAATGCGTGTTGATGATGCCGCTGATGCTCATCCACCCACGGGCGATCTCTTCTACGACGAGGGCGTACGTCAGCAGCGACTCACCAAGCCCGCCGTACTCCTCCGGAATCATCAGCCCGAAGATGCCCATCGCCTTCATCTGCTCGACGATCTCGGTGGGGTATTCGTCGGCGTGCTCGAGAGTGTTCGCCACCGGGATGATCTCGTTGTCGACGAACTCACGGACAGCGGCGACCAGCTCCTGCTGTACATCTGTGAGCCCATCGGTCTGGGCGAGACGGCCCATTCCGTACTCCTTTGCCTTCGCGTACGGCGGCGACCGCCTGCCGTCGGATCTCGATCGTATCCGTAGGCAAGTCTCGGCGTACGCTCACCGCCATGACTAATCGACCGTGGGTGAGCGGTGGCGCAGCCGAACCAGATCCCACTGCACGACAGCGGACGGTCATCACCAAGGACGGATTGCAGCTGGGCGTTGCAGAGTACGGCCCACCTGATGGAACGCCCATCATCGGCATTCACGGAACCCCGGGTTCGCGGTACGGCGGACCACCACCTGACAAGCCTGATCTGTACGACCGCCTCGGCGCTCGAGTCATCGGTTTCGACCGACCTGGATACGGGATCTCCGACCGCAGAGCCGGCCGCGTGGCAGCGGATGCAGCTGCCGACGTCGCAGCCATCGCTGACGCGCTCGAGCTGGAAACGTTCGCCGTCACTGGGGGTTCGGGCGGAGGGCCGCACTGCCTTGCGGTCGCCACGCTGCTTCCAGAGCAAGTGACACGGGCGGCCTGCGTTGTTGGCGTCGCTCCTTTGGGCGTGCCCGGTCTTCCCGAGGCGGAGTGGATCGAGGGGATGACTCAGGGGAACGTCAACGAGTTCATGTGGGCGATGCAAGGTGAAGAGGTCCTGCGACCGCAGCTCGAGACTCAGGCGGGCGAAGACCTTGCCCGGGTAGCGGTAGACCCAGCAAATCCGCTCGATGACGCGTACGAGATGTCTGACGGTGACCGCGAGATCATGGCTCGACCCGAGTACGCGGTCCGGATGCAACGGCTGATGCAAGAGGCGTATCGCAACGGGGTCGACGGTTGGGTTGATGACGATCTGGCTTTTGTTCGCTCGTGGGGTTTCGACCTCAGCGAGCTCACCGTCCCGACGATGGTGTGGTACGGCACGGACGACACGCTGGTACCGCCGACGCACGGCAATTGGCTCGCCGAGAACGTGCCGGCCGCAATCGTGGTCACCATGGACGGCGGCCATCTCGAGCTCGTCAACCGCGCCGAGGAGCTTCTCCTGTGGTTGCTCAAGGGTGAGGTGCCGACGGACGCCGTGCAGACCCGCCCATGACCGTCGACGCCGAGCTCCTGTCGCTGTTTCCAGCCACCGTCACCCAGGAGGCGGACTCCGCACTCGCCGTGGGTGGCGTACGACTCTCAGCCATCGCCGAGGAGTATGGGACGCCCGTGCAGGTTGTCGACGAACAGGCCCTGCGGCTGCGAGCCCGGCAGTTCGTGAGCGGACTACGGTCACGCCGAGCGGGGTCCAGTGTCGCGTTCGCCTCCAAGTCATTCCCCTGCACGGCCATCTACCAGGTCATGGCGGACGAAGGTTTGCACGTCGACGTTGCGGGTGCAGGCGAGCTGCTGACTGCACTGCGCGCCGGCGTTGCGCCGGATCAGATCGTGCTGCACGGCAACGCCAAGACCAACGACGAACTCGCGTTGGCCGTTGAGTCCGAAGTCGGCACCATCGTGATCGACAGTTGGGACGACATCCACCGGTTGTCAGCGATTGCCGGCCCGAGGCAATCGGTTCTGCTCCGCGTCATTCCAGGCGTGGACGCCCCGACGATGGCCGCCATCGCGACCGGCCATCACGGATCGAAGTTCGGACTGCCACTCGACGACGCTGTCGACGCGGTCGCCACCCTCGAGTCGAGTGACCGCTTCGATCTACGTGGCCTCCATGTGCACATCGGTTCGCAGATCTGTTCGGTCGACGCGTTCGCCGACGCCGTTTCAGCGGTCGCCAAGCTCGGATCGTTCGACGTCTACGACGTTGGTGGAGGCCTCGGCGTTCGCTACAAACGTGGCGACCAGGCACCCACCGTCGACGAGTACCTCGACACCATCACCGAAGCGGCCAACAGCACTCTGTCCGATTCGGCAAGTCTGTGGATCGAACCCGGACGGTCGTTGGTCGCCCAGTCGGCCGTGACGCTCTATCGAGTCGTCACGGTCAAGGAGGGGCACCCCACGTTCGTCGCCGTCGACGGTGGGATCGCTGACAACTTCGAGGCGTCCACCTACGTAGGCACCAGATTCGACGCCGTCATCGCCGATCGTCCGAATGGTTCAGGACGCCAGGTCGAGCTGGTGGGACGTCAGTGTGAGTCGGGAGATCTCTTCGCATCCAACCTCCCCCTGGACGATCCACGTCCGGGGGATGTGGTGGCGATGCCGATGACCGGCGCCTACACCTACACACTGGCCAACAACTACAACGGCGCGCTGCGCCCACCTGTCGTCTTTGTCCAGAACGGGGCGACGAGATTGGTCGTCCGACGAGAGACGTATGACGAGCTGACGGCTCGCGACGTCTAGGCGGGGTTGGCCTCGCGGATCGAGTTGCCGCCGTCGACCACCAGGGTCTGACCCGTGATGTAGGACGCCGTGTCCGAGCACAAGAACGCAACGGCTGCGGCAATCTCAGCCGGCTCGCCGAGTCGTCCGATCGGCGTCCGCCTGCCGTACTCCAGCTCTTGCTCGATCGAAGACGGCGTCTTGATCCAGCCAGGAGCAACCGCATTGCACGTCACTCCGGAGGTTGCGACCTCCACCGCGGTGGCCATCGTCAGACCTCGCATACCACCCTTGCCTGCCACATAGGCAACCTCGTTGGGCATGGCACAGGTGGTACCCGAAGTCGACGTCACGTTGACGATCCGGCCGAAGCCTCTCGCTCGCATCCCCGGCAGCACCGCGCGAGTCACAAAGAACGCCGTGTCGAGGTTGCGCATGATGCCGTGTCGCCACTGTTCTGGCGTCATGTCGGCGATCGACGGCCACTCCTCCTCGTCGGTCACGCTGGTCATACCGGCGTTGTTGACCAATAGGTCAATCGGGCCAACGCGCGACTCCACATCGGCGACCATTGCCGCGGCGGCCTCCGGGTCGGTGAGGTCGGCTATGAATCCGATTGATTCACGGGGCAGCTCCGCAGCGCGCTCGTGAATCCGGCTCGACGTCGCGGCGACTGCGACCCTGGCACCGAGGTCCGCGAGCGACCTCGCGCACGCGAAACCGATCCCACCGGCGCTGCCCGCGCCGGTAACCAGTGCGACTCTGCCCGCGAGGGAGAAGTTGGTCATCAAGAACCCGGGGGCGGCGTGGTCGTGCGGCCGTCGTCGGCTTCAGGGTCGAACCAGACCGTCCGCTTCATGCCCGCGGCCCGGCCCTTGCCACTGACAACCAGCGCCATCTTCCGGGACGCCTCGTCGATCATCTCCGAGCCCAGCATCACCGCGCCGAGCTTCCCGCCCGCCTCGGACGTGTAGTACGCGTAGGCGTCCAGAATCAGCTCGGCCTGGTCGAAGTCCTCCTGCCGAGGCGAGAAGACCTCGTTGGCGGCGTCCACTTGACCGGGATGCAGCACCCACTTGCCGTCGAACCCGAGCGCTGCGGCGCGCTGCGCGACCCTGCGGTACCCATCGACGTCGCGGATCTGCAGGTAGGGCCCATCGATCGCCTGCTTGTCGTACGCCCGCGCCGCCATCAGGATGCGCATCAAGATGTAGTGGTACGCGTCGCCCTCGGAGTACCCCGGCGGCTGTTCACCGACCACCAAGGTGCGCATGTTGATGCTCGCCATGAAGTCCGCCGGGCCGAAGATGATGGTTTCAACCCGCGCGGACGCCGCGGCGATCGCGTCGACGTTGATCAGACCCAAGGCGTTCTCGATCTGTGCCTCGATCCCGATGCGCCCCACCTCGAGGCCGTTGGCCTTCTCGATCTGGGTGAGCAGCGTGTCGAGGGTCACCACCTGCTCCGGGGTCTGGACCTTCGGCAGCATGATGCAGTCGAGGTTGGCGCCGGCACCTTCGACCACCTCGATCACGTCTTGGTACGTCCACTCCGTCGTGAAGTCGTTGACTCGGACGCTCCGGATCTTCGATCCGTAGCCACCTTCGTTGAGTGCAGCAACGATGTTCTTGCGGGCATCGGGCTTGGCCAAGGGGGCGACGGCGTCCTCGATGTCGAGGAACACTTGGTCAGCGGGCAGCCCCTTGGCCTTGTCCAGCATCTTGGTGCTGCTGCCGGGCACTGCCAGGTTCGAGCGGCGGGGCCGAAGTTCACGTTCTGCCATCAGATCTCTCCGTGTCTCTGTCACCGCCGCTGTCGATCGGGGGCGCGGTCGGTGCGGTCGGGGCGAGCCTAGTGAGGACGGGCGTACCCACCCCTGCGACCCCGCCGGTGCAGTCGTGGACCAGGGGCCGTGTGGCAGGCTGCCCATCGTGAACGCGGAGCAGAGTTCGCCGGAGTCTCCCACTGCTCAGAGCTTGGACCTGTACCCGGCGTTCGTCGCGGAACTTGTGGGCAAGTCGGACTTGGTATGGGTCCACGCTGACGACCGGGGTGCTCGCCCGGTCTGGACGGTCTGGCACGACGGTGCGATCGCGCTCGTCACGGACGGGCTCGAGCAGCCCAACCCTGGCCTGAGGGATGGCAACGGCGCCGTCGTCGTGCTGCGGAGCCACGAGGAGAGGTCGCGTCAGCTCACGATCGGCGTGACGGTCGAAGAGCTGGTGGCCGGCTCCGCGGCGTGGGACGCAGCCGTCAAGACACTTCACCCGAAGCGCTTGAACGCTCCTGACGGAGAACGACAACCGGAGCGCTGGGCCAGAGAAAGCACGATCTGGTTGCTTCACCCCACGGGCGACATCAAGGAACGCCCCGGCGACTACTCCGACGACGCGCATCGGGCGGAACCACTGCCGACCAACGCTACGACGTTGAATCGCACGCCGTATCACGCCGGACGCGCCACCAAGAAGAGACGCCGTCGTTGAACGCGTGAGTCTCAACGCGAACGACGGGTCAGGTGGGAGTGGAGATCTGGCCTTGCGAAACGAGAACCGCTCCGCCTGACACGCGGAGCCGATCGGCCACGCCACCTTTGACATCGCACGTCACGGTCAACAGCGAGGGACGTCCCATCTCCACGCCTTGCGTCACGTGGAAAGTCGTCTGCCCCTCACCGAAGTCGCCCCGCGCGACGAGTCGTGCTGCGAGTGCAAGAGCCGCTGAGCCGGTCGCGGGGTCCTCAGGTGACCCCAGGTCTCCGGCGAACATCCGCGTCCGTGCCTGAAGCGTCTTGCCCTCCCACGCCACGACGTAGACACCGGTCGCCTGGCGTGGGTGCGCGAACTCCTCGCGCAGCGTCGCGATGTCGGGACGACATCTCGCCAGATGCTCTTCATGGACGAAGAGCACGGCGTACGGCAAGCCGGTGCTCGCAACCCGCACATCTGGATCTGCGAGGGCGTCGCGTTCGAGTCCAACCGCCACGAGCGCCTTTCCACCGTCGATGGGATCTCCGACGCTTGCCTTCCCCCCAGTCAGCGTCGCTGAATCCGACGACACCTCCACTGGGAGCAGACCCGCCCCGCATTTCTGATACGCCACCCCCTGCGGAATCCGGCCTAGCTGTCCGAGCCACCAAGCGCTGCCGACCGATGGATGACCGGCGAACGGCAGTTCGACCTCGGGGGTGAAGATACGGAGCACATAGTCAGCTCCTTCTGACCGTTCTTCTTCGGTCGGTGCGAGTGGGAACGCCGTTTCCGAATGGTTGAACTCGCGCGCAATCTGCTGCATCTGCTCGGCGGTCAGGTCCTCCGCATCCAGAACGACCGCCAACGGGTTGCCGGCAAATGGCCGATCGGTGAACACGTCGAGTACGACGTACGGCAGTGCACGCGATCCGATCGAGGGAATTGGGGCAGACACAGGCGCTCCTAGGTGCAGGTTGGACGGACGGTAGCAGCGCATGCGCAGGTAGCCTTCGGGTGTGAGCGCCCCTACCCGTGTCTTCATAGCGCGCTTGACCGGAACGTCGGCGTTCGATCCCAGCGGTGATCAGCTCGGCAAGGTCCGCGATGCGGTTGCGTCCCTGCGTTCGGGCCAGCGGCCTCCGCGAATCATCGGCCTCGTGCTCGAGGTGCAACCCCGTCGCAGGATCTTCGTGCCGATGACCCGAGTGACGTCGATCGACGCTGCGGGCGTCGTGATCAGCGGCCTGCTCAATCTGCGGCGCTTCGAGCAACGACCCGGCGAGAGCCTGGTCGTCGGTGAGCTGCTCGACTCGCCCGTGACACTCGTTGAGGATCAATCGGAGGTGACCCTGCTCGACGTCGGCATGGAGCAACGCCGCAACCGCGACTGGGAGGTCACCAAGGTCTACGTGCAACGCAAAGGCAAGCGGCTTCGCAGGCGCGGTGAGCAATTCGTCGTCGACTGGAACGAGATCACCGGACTGTCGCTCGACTCCGAAGAGCAAGGCGCCATGCAGCTGCTCGAGTCGTTCGAGAAGCTCAGGCCGGCCGACCTGGCACGCGAGCTGAAGTCACTGAGCGAGAAGCGTCGCCGTGACGTGATCGCTGCCCTCGACGACGACCGCCTGGCCGACGTCCTGGGCGAGATGATGGAAGAGGAGTCGATGGTGATCCTGGCGGCGCTGGAGGAAGAACGCGCCGCTGACGTCCTCGAGGAGATGGACCCCGATGACGCCGCCGACATCCTGAACGAGTTTCCAGAGGAAGTCCGACTTCGCCTCCTCGGCCTCATGGAGCCGGACGACGCTGAAGACGTCCGGATGCTGCTCAACTACGACGAGTACACGGCCGGCGGAATGATGACTCCCGAACCGGTGATCCTCGCGCCGGACTCGACCATCGCCGAGGCCCTGGCTCGCATTCGTAACTCCGACCTGCCGCCGGCGCTGGCAGCGCAGGTGTACGTGTGCCGGCCACCGCTTGAGGTGCCGACCGGCCGCTACCTCGGGTCCGTGCACTTCCAACGACTGCTCCGGGAGACGCCGGGAGCACTCGTCACCGAGGCTGTCGACTTCGAGTTGGAGCCGGTCTCACCGGACGCCACCCTCGCCGAGGTCACCAACGTGCTCGCGGCGTACAACCTCGTGGCCATCCCCGTCGTCGACGAGAACGACCGACTTCTTGGCGCGGTCACGGTCGACGACGTGATCGACCACATGCTGCCCGACAACTGGCGGAACGAGGACACTGAGGACACTGAGGACACTGAGAACACTGTGGCCGCGGAGGTCTCCGATGGCGCGTGAGATCAGGCGCAGTCGCCTCGACCAGCCTCGGGGACCACGGCGAGGAGTGCGGTCGCCGTACGACCCGGAGACCTTCGGCAAGCTGTCCGAGCGGATCAGCAGATTCATTGGGTCATGGCGATTCATCGCTTACATGACGATCTTCGTCGGCACGTGGATGCTGTGGAACGTCCTGGCGCCGGAGGATCTGCGGTTCGACGAGTGGCCGTTCATCGGGCTCACGCTCATGCTCTCGCTGCAAGCGTCTTACGCGGCTCCGCTCATCCTGCTGTCGCAGAACCGACAGGCTGACCGAGATCGCGTCCAGTACTGGGAGGACCGGTCGCGCATCGACCGAATCATCGCCGACGACGACTTCCTGACCCGCGAAGTGTCATCACTGCGACTTGCCGTCAACGAGGTCGCGACAAGGGACTTCGTGCGCGACCAGCTCCGCGAGCTGCTCGATCAAATGGATCAGCGGGCCGATCGTGACGACGCCGAGTCAGCTTCCGAACGCGCGCAATGACGAGGCGTCAGGGCGTCCAGATCAGTCGCCAGTAGCCAGAGAGCACCGAGACGGCGACGACAGCCAACGCAGCGAGAAGCCCACCGATGCACCACGCCGCGTCCGATGCGGTCCAGGCGCTCGGTCGTGAACGCGACCGATCAGCCTGCGCAAACCCCCGGGCGTCGAGCGCGACCGCGAGACGGGTTGCTCGGCGCAAGGCAGCGACCAGTAGGAGCAGCACCCGACGGAAGAGATTCCTGACTCTGCCGACCACACCGCGGGCGCTCACTCCGCGCGCTCTCGCTGCCATACCCTGCGACCGCCAGTCCTCGGTGAGCAAAGGGAAGAGCCGGCTTGCGGCCAGTGCCCCGTACCCAAAGCGTGCCGGGACGCGAAGCTGTTGAACGAGCGCGTCGGTGAGATCGACCGGATCGATCGTTGCCAGGGCGAGGACCCCCGGGAGCGCTATGGCCAGAAGCCGCACGGCGGTGACACCTCCGGCTCGTGCATCTTCCCAACCGATGCCCGGTGCCGGGTCGGCCAGAGTGTTGACGAACACGAGGGTCACTGCTGCGGCTGCCAGCGGCCACGAGACGCGGGCGACGCTCTGCCACGACAGTCCCATGAACGGAACCGCGCACGCCACGACGAGCAACGTCAGCAGTGGCGTCACTGGGTCAAGCGTGAACACGTTCAGCAGGCCGAGAGCGGCAGCTGGAGCCAGACGCGCGAGTGGGTTCGCCCTGGCGTATGCAGACTGGCCAAGCTCGCGAGGAAGCGCAATCGGCGTGCTCACTCGCGCTCCGAGGTGAGGTGGAGGTGTTGATCTGCCACGGCGTCAACGAACCGCCGGTCGTGCGTCGCAACCGCAATCGCCGCACCCTGTCCCCGCAACCCAAGGACCATCTCGGCCAACTCATGCCAGGTACTCGGGTCTTGGCCGAAGGTCGGTTCGTCGAGCACGAGCACGCGAGGCGCGGTCGCGATCGCGGCCCCAACAGACAATCGTCGCTGCTCACCACCGGACAAGGTAAAGGGGTTCTGGTCCGCCATCTCGTCAAGTCTGAGACGGGTCAGCAACTCGTCGACCACAGCATGCACTTTCGAGTCCGAGTGACCGAGGGCACGAGGACCGACTGCGAGCTCATCACGAACGGTGTCGGTCAGGAAGGAGTGCTCCGGGTTCTGGAACACCGAACCGATGCGGCCGGCCAACGCGGTGGCACGCCACCTGTGCGGCTCGGCGCCCAGGCGTCCACCGTTGATGAGTGCGGGGGTGGCCGATACAGAGCCACAGGTAGGTTGCGCGAGCCCACCCAGCACCCTGGTCAGCGTTGACTTGCCGCTGCCGTTGTCACCGACGATGGCGAGCGCGGACGCCGCGCGCAGGTCGACGTCAACATCCCGCAACGCCAACTGCTGCTGACCCTTGTAGCGGTATGCGACGTGGTTGGCTACCAGGAGCCGTTCCCCGATGTGGTGGCTAGCCGTTGACGGACGCACGGCGTCGACCAGCCAGGTGTCTCGGGCAGCTGGAGACGCACTGACCTCCGACAGCGTTCCGTCGGCGACGACGCCGTCAGCGCCAAGCACCACGACACGGTCGACGAGATCTCTCCAGATATCTGTGTTGTGTTCGACGATGACGACGGTGCAGCCGGTACGCGACACTGCGCGCTCCACGGCATCGCGTATCAGATGGGCGCCCCGCGGATCCAACATCGATGTCGGCTCATCAAGCAGCAGTACGTCAGGTCTCATCGCCAAGGCGCCTGCAAGTGCGAGACGCTGTCTCTCGCCACCCGACAGTGCTGCCACGGGGTGTTCTCGCCCGTACGGGAAGCCGACCGCAGCAAGTGCCTCATCAACTCGACGGTCGATTTGGTCTTGCGGCAGACCAGCGTTCTGCGGTCCGAAGGCGACCTCCTCCCCGGCGCGGCTCAGCACCAATCCGGCGTCCGGGTCCTGCATCAGCAAGCCGGTAGGACGTGGAGCAGCCCCTGGTGGTGCGCGGTGAACCTCAACTGACCCAGCGACCTCGCCACCGGCGTCCAGCAAGCCGGCGATGGCGCGCAGGATCGTGCTCTTGCCCGAACCGGACGCACCCAGGAGCAGGAGCGTCTCGCCGTGCGCGATCGACAGATCGATGTCACGTACTGCCCACCGGCGTGCGTTCGCGGGGCGGTAGCCGAAGCCGTCGAGGACAACGGCGGGGGTGGTCACTCGTTGCGTGAAGCGGACACTGAACCCGGCAGTGAGGCCGGCAGTGAAGCAGGCAGGGCGTCGAGGACGCCGGTGGCTCGAAGTGCGCGCGCCAGCAGCCAGCTGCCGAGTCCCGCCACGACGACCGCGCTCGTCAACAGAGTTGCGGTGTACAACCACTTCCACTCACTGGACCAGGTCGGGTAGTACAGCACGAGATCCAGGCCGAGGGAACCGACGCCGGTGGCGAGGGCCGCCAACAGAGCAACGACGACACCGGGGCGTCGGTAGCCGCGCAATGCGAACACGAACTCAGGCGCGACACCCTGGACAGCGCCATAGACCAGGGCCACCAGCCCCCACTGTGACCCGAACACCGCCGAGAGGGCTGCCGCGAGAAAGGCAGCGAAGAATGCCGCGCCTTTCCTCTGGACGACCAAACCCGCCAGCACACCTGGTGCCAGCCACACGCCGTACATCAACCCCTGTACAGGCGGCAGTCCGGCGAAGGCTCCGCCGGTGGCGGTCCACAGTAGGTTCCACGCCCAGAAGACGACACCGAACGCGACAGCCAGGCTGGCGGTAACGACGATCTCTACCGTGGTCCATTGGCCGGTCGTTGGCTCGACCGTCGACTCCGACACACGTGTACTCACAACGACTCCCTTCGCCGGCATGATCCGGATCAGGTTCGAGGGTCTGCAGGACGGACCCGCACTCTCAGCGCCGTAGCGCTCCCCTGTCGGTTACTTGTTCTCCCACTCTAGCCCTGATCTGCCGCCTCGCAGGTCCTGGCCTGGCCAGCGATGCTCCAGACCTCGCCGGAAAACGCCGACAACGTTCAGGTGAAGACCCCCGGGATGGCCAGTCGCACTGCGGACGACTCGACGGTCGTGGACACGCCAGAGCCGTCTCGCCATGAGCGCACGATGCGACGCCGTCTCGGCGAGGTGCTCGTGACTCGCGGTGTCATCACCGAGGAGCAGCTCGACGAGCTGCTTGCCGAGCAGGCGGCGCACCTGTCGGGTTCCGGAACGGCACGCGTGCGTCTCGGACAGCTCGTCGTCGCCCGGGAGCTCGGCTCCGAGGAAGAGGTCGCCGAGGCGCTCGGTGAGCTGCTCGCCCTGGACGTCGTTGACCTTTCGGTCGAGCCGGTGGATCCCGTGGTCGCGCGCCTCATTCCACGAGCAATGGCAGAACGTTTCGGCCTGATCATCTTGGCGCGCGACGAGACTGGCTTGCGCGTCGCGGCGTCCGACCCCACCAACGTGCTCGCCCTTGACGACGTACGCATCCACACCCACGTGCGTTCCCTTCATGTCGTCGTCGCGACGCAGAGCCAGATCACCGCACAAATCAACCGGGTGTGGTCACTCGGCGACGATGCAGCCGACGCCGTCCAGCTGCTGGCGATTGAGCTCGATGACGCACCCGATGAGTCGGCGGACACCGACCAGACTCCGACCGTTCGATTGCTGGACGCACTGCTTGGTGATGCAGTGCGCGCGGGGGCGAGCGACATCCACGTGGAGCCGCAGCGGGACGGCGTGCGCATCCGTTATCGCGTTGACGGATTGTTGCGCGACATGATGACCGTGCCGCGAAGTGCTGGACCGGCCATGACGAGTCGACTGAAGATCATCTCGGGACTCGACATCGCAGAACGTCGAATCCCGCAAGACGGACGAACGCGGATCAGTGTCGACGGCACCACGGTTGACGCCCGAGTGAGCACGCTGCCTGCGATCCACGGCGAGAAGGTCGTCATCCGGCTGCTCACCACGACCGAGGACGTGCCTGAGCTTCAACAGCTGGGGCTGCTCCCTGATCAGCTGGAGGTCGTGCAACGCGCGCTGCGGGTGTCACAGGGACTGGTACTCATCACCGGTCCCACGGGGTCCGGAAAGACCAACACGTTGTACGCAGCGATTCATGAGGTTGTCAGCCCCGAGCGGAACGTCGTCACGCTCGAAGACCCGGTGGAGATCCAACTACCCGGTATCACGCAGGTGAACGTCAATGCGCGAAGCGGCATGACTTTCGCACGAGGGCTGAGGGCCATCCTGCGACAGGATCCCGACGTGGTGCTGGTCGGAGAGATACGCGATCTCGAGACCGCGGAGCTGGCACTACGGGCGTCCCTTACGGGCCACCTCGTGCTGAGCACCGTGCACACCAACGGCGCTGTGCAAGCACTGACCCGATTGGTCGACATGGAGATCGCTCCGTACCTCGTAGCCTCGTCCCTGAACTTGGTGGTGTCCCAGCGGCTGGTACGCCGGATCTGCGACGACTGCGCAGAAGACGACACACCGAGCGAAGAGGTCGTGCAAGCACTCGCGATTCCTCACGATCTTCTGCGCGGTGCCACACCGCGTCGTGGCGCTGGCTGCCTGCATTGCGGCATGACCGGTTACCGCGGCCGGATCGGCGTCTTCGAGGTGCTTCCCATCACCGCGGGGTTGCGAAGCGCCTTCGCCCGCGAGCCGACCGAGGACACGCTGCGCCGTCACGCCGAGGCCTTCACCTCGCTGCAGCAGGCAGCTATCCGGCACGCCGCGTCCGGCGTGACGACCTTCGAGGAAGTGCTGCGAGTCACTCAGGTGGACGCCCCAGAAACCCCTTGAACAACGGCACGTAGCATCAAGACATGCCGCTCGACCTGACAGCAGTCAACGCCGCCCTAGCGACGGTCAAAGATCCCGAGATCCATCGACCCATCACTGACTTGGGCATGGTCAAGTCGGTCGAGGCCGATGACGCTGGGCGGGTCGCGGTCGCCATCTACCTGACGGTCGCCGGATGTCCGATGCGCGACCGCATCACCTCCGATGTGACCAATGCCGTGAGCGCAGTTCCAGGCGTCGCGGGGGTCGACGTGACGCTCGACGTCATGAGCGACGAGCAGCGCCACGCCATGACCCAGCAGCTGCGAGGCGGTCGGACCGAGCGCGAGATCCCGTTCGCCCGCGCCGACTCCCTGACCCACGTCTATGCCGTCGCGTCCGGCAAGGGTGGCGTCGGCAAGTCGTCGGTCACCGTGAACCTCGCTGCGGCCATGGCGGCAGACGGTCTGAACATCGGTGTCGTCGACGCCGACATCTATGGACACTCGGTGCCCAGGATGCTCGGAGCTGATGGACGCCCCACGCAGGTCGAAGACATGATCCTGCCGCCCCAGGCGAACGGGGTGAAGGTCATCTCGATCGGCATGTTCACCGCTGGCAACACCCCGGTCGTATGGCGCGGACCGATGCTGCACCGGGCGCTTCAGCAGTTCCTCGCCGACGTGTGGTGGGGCGACCTGGACGTTCTGCTGATGGACCTCCCGCCCGGTACCGGCGACATTGCGATCTCGGTGGCGCAGCTCGTACCGAGCGCTGAGATTCTCGTCGTCACCACCCCTCAGCAGGCGGCCGCAGAGGTCGCTGAGCGCGCAGGAACCATCGCCCTGCAGACCCACCAACGCGTTGCCGGGGTGATCGAGAACATGGCGTGGCTGCCCTGCCCGCACTGCGGCGAGCAGGTCGAGGTGTTCGGCAGCGGAGGTGGGCAACAGGTGGCCGACGGCCTCAGCCAGTCCTTGGGTGCCTCAGTCCCGCTACTGGGACAGGTTCCCATCGACCTACGGCTTCGCGAGGGCGGCGATGACGGCCGGCCGCTCGTGGTGAGCGATCCCGATGCGCCGGCCGCGGTCACACTGCGCCAGATCGCGGAGCGACTCGGACGCAAAGAGCGCGGGCTCCTGGGCACCTCACTGTCACTGACACCCAGTCGTTAGTAGGCAGCACCCAGCCGCTCGCAGCCGGCTACTCACGTCGTGTCGGAGTCGAAGGTGGGACGTGCGGGCTTGCGCTGAGAGCTCGACTCGTCGTCGCCGGTGGCAGCACGCTTGACGTCCTTGACCTCGTCGTCGATCGGATCGAACAGGTTGCGCTTCACGAAGTTGCGAGGGTCGAGGTCGGACAGGTTCAGATCGTTCAGCTCAGGCCCGAGCGACTCCTTGAGGTCTGCGCGAGCACCGGAGGCCATCTTGCGAACCTCTCGCAGAAGTCGCGCTGCGTCCTGCGCGAGCCCTGGCAGCTTGTCCGGCCCGAAGATCAGCAGCGCGAGGACCGCGATCGCGATCATCTCCCACGCATTGATGCCGAACACGCAACCAGCGTACGACCAGCTGGCTGGCCCTCTAACCGACCGTGCCTTCCAGCGTCACGGCGAGGACGAACCGCTCCCCGTTCCGGACCACCGTGAGCTTGACTTCGTCGCCCGGCAGCCGCGAGCGGATCTGCACGACGAACTCCTCCGGCGACCCAATGCGGTCACCGTCGACGGCGACCACCAGATCGCCTGGTTCCATGCCCGCCACGTCCGCCGGACCGCCGCTGGTGACCGCCTCGCCTGGCTGCCCCTCGGCCTGGATTCGCGCGCCCGGACCTCGGTAGGCGAGATCGAGCAGAACCCCCACCACGGGGTACTCGGCTTCACCATCGGAGATGAGCTGCTGGACGATCGTGCGTGCTTTGTTCATGGGGATGGCAAAGCCAAGGCCGATGTTGCCCGAGCGCGAATCCCCGGACAGCGTCGCGATCGACGTCGCGATGCCGATCACGTGACCGCGTCCGTCGACGAGGGGTCCACCTGAGTTGCCTGGATTGATGGCGGCGTCGGTCTGAATAGCACTGATGTAGGACGCCTCCCCGGCCTCGCTCGTGGTGACGGGGCGGTCGAGCGCGCTCACAATGCCCGACGTCACGGTTCCCGTGAGACCGAGTGGTGCTCCCACGGCGACCACTGGGTCACCCACCTTCACTTGGTCGGAGTCGCCGAAGGTTGCAACGCTCAGTTCGTCCACATCCACCTTGAGCACCGCGAGGTCGTACGTCGGGGAACGTCCGACAATCGTCGCGCGCGCCCGTTGACCGCTACTGAAGGTCACCACGATCGTGCCGTCGTCTCCGGCTGCTGAGACGACATGATTGTTCGTCGCGATGTAGCCGGCGCTGTCGACCACGAATCCCGACCCCGTCGCCACCTGTCCACCGCCGGAAACGGCAAGGGCAACCACCGTGGGCACGACGACGTCTGCGATCTCGGTGGTCCGCGACGAGGGGGGTCGCCCCTCTGATGCCGGCTGCAGAGTTGGGCGGAGGCCAGGGATGTCTTCGGCCCGGTCGTTCAGCCACAGCGTCACGACAGCGGCCAACGCACCGGCCACGAGGCCGACGACCAACGACATGACCAGCGCCGTGCGCAACGAGAGCCCGGTGCGACCCTGGCGCGGCTCGAAGACGTACCGACGCGCGGGGCGCGTGCGTGGCGTCCGGCCCCATGGCTCCTGCGGGTCGACCATCCCGCCACGCTACGTCGTCGGAAGGCGCTTCTCCCGTTCGACTCCTTTCGCCGAGCCATCTGCGGTCGGCGACGTCGACGATAGGGTCGGGGAAACCGCAGGAGGTCGACCATCAGTTCCGAACGCATGGCTGGCGACGCCGGTGGCCAGCTCACCCCGCAGCAGGGCGCGGTGCGCCATTACGTCGACGACTTTCGGCCAGAGGACGACGTGCTGGCCGCAGCACGAGCCAGAGGCGAAGAGATCGGCACCGTGTCGGTCACGCCGGCAACTGGCGCAACCCTGCAGTGGCTCGCCGAGACCATCGGAGCCCGCACCGTCGCAGAGGTTGGTACGGGGGCGGGTGTGTCTGGCTTGTGGCTGCTGCGTGGGATGACCGCCGACGGCGTCCTCACCACGGTCGACGACGAAGCCGAGAACACCAGGTCAGCACGTCGAACGTTCGAGGACGCAGGCATCCCGACCCAACGCACGCGCCTGATCACCGGGCGACCGTCGGAGGTTTTGTCCCGGCTCGCCGATGAGGCTTACGACATGGTGTTCCTCGACGGCGCGCCCCAGGAAACCGGGCGATTCGTGACTGAGGCGATTCGCCTGCTGCGGGACGGTGGCCTCGTCGTCGTCGACCATGCGCTCGCCGAAGGGCGCGTCGCGGATCCTGCACAGCGCGATGCCGACACGATTGCGATGCGCACGTTGTTGACCGAGATTCGGGACGACGAGAGGGTTCGCCCGATCTTGTTGCCGATCGGCGACGGTTTGCTCGTCGCCCAGAAGCGTTCAGCGGAAGCTACGACGTCCCAGGACCAGGGCCAGCAGTAAAGCCCGCGCCGCCCTCGGCGACTGCGACAACCTCGAACGGTTCGTAAGCGATCGGCGTCGATCCGATCAGCAGGCTGCCGGGAGCATTGGCCTCGCCCGGCATGAACCCGGCAAGGAACTGGTCGCGATCCTCGCGGGTGGCGAACACGTAGGTTCCCTCGAACCATTCGCCTTCGATCATTCGCCAGGTCTTGAAGTGCAAGCCGTCCATGCCGCTGAACCTGGCGAGGGACGTTTGCACGACATACTCGCGAAGCTTGTGCGCTGTGTCAGGTGCGGCGTCCGCGAGCGACCACCGCACCGAGAGTCCGAACACTGTCGGTCAGCCCACCACCGAGACGAGCTGGTCGCCGAGGTCTTTGGCCTCTTCGGCGTTCAGCTCTACGACCAGACGGCCACCGCCCTCGAGCGGAACGCGCATGACGATGCCGCGACCCTCCTTGGTCACTTCGAGCGGACCGTCGCCGGTACGCGGCTTCATCGCCGCCATGGGCATCCCCTTTCCAGAGGGCCTGGCCGTGCCATGACTCGTCATGGGCGACCGAGTGCCCTATAGGCATCACGGACTGTGCCGAACAGTTGCTGATCCATTATTCCGCACGGGAAAGGCGTCGCGCCCGGTGCCCCTGGACGTCAGGAGGGCTGACCCTTCAGTTGGCGGATCTCGGCGTCACGCAAAGCCAGTTCAGCCGCCAGCCGGTCGAGTACCTCGTCGACAGCAGCCATCTGGTACCCACGCACCGCCAGGGGTAGCCGTAGCGACTCAATGTCCGATGCGAGCATCGCCCGACCTTCGGGAAGCCGAACGATGACGTCGTCTGGCTCTTCCTCAGCCAGCCCCTCGCCGCGTCCCAACGCCAGCAAAACGACAGCCGTCACGATCGCCGTAATGACGATGAGCCACAGAATCCAGTTCATCGACGCCTCCTTCGATGCGACACGATGGTCGCATGCCGCTGCAGCCATCCGCTGAACCGCTCGAGCTGCGGCTCGGCTCGCTGACGGTCGGGCCGTCCGATCGGGTGGTGATGGCGGTCGTCAACCGCACTCCCGACTCGTTCTTCGACCGTGGACGCACCTACGAGCTCGAGGACGCGATCGAGGCGGTGGCTTCGGCGGCCGAGCAGGGGGCCGCCATCGTCGACATCGGAGGCGTCAAGGCCGGGCCGGGTGATGAGGTCACCATCGCCGAGGAGCTGAGCCGTACCGTCGACCTGGTCGCGGCGGTCAGGGAGCGCCTGCCCGATGTGGTCATCAGCGTCGACACATGGCGCCACGAGGTCGGTGAGGCGGTCTGCGCGGTCGGCGCCGATCTTCTCAACGACGCTTGGGGCGGGTTCGACCCCGACCTTGCGCACGTGGCTGCCGCTCACGACGTCGGCCTGGTCTGCACCCACACCGGCGGCACTCCTCCCCGTACCCGCCCGCACCGCGTCGAGTACGACGACGTCGTGAGTGCCGTC
>DASUFV010000327.1:0-6136 GCA_036274415.1 Actinomycetes bacterium | reverse complement strand
GAGCGGCAGGCCGAGCGGGTGGCTTCGCCGAAGGTCTCGACCAGGCTGACGAAGTGGTCGGCACTCGAGGGTCCGACGGTGAGAACGATCGATTCGCGACCGGGGGCCGAGAGGGTGGGAGTCATCGTCATCGCGGTGCTCCTTCGACTCGAGGGGTGCCCTGAAGCGGGTGGCTCGGGGCAGAACCGGGGCCTTCTGGGAAGAGAAGCTGTCCGGTCATAGTGCGTTTTCGACGTGTCATGTCCAGGTCAGTGATGTGACAGTTCCTTGACAACTTCGGACGAGGCCAGACGGGTGACGTCAGGCCCAGAACGGGGCCGGTCAGAATGGCTGCCATGGCCCTGAAGACCTTGATCGTCGAGGACGACGACCGGATCAGGGCCGCCCTGCGGCTGGCACTCGGCGAAGAGGGCTACGACGTGGTCGAAGCAGCCGATGTGGCCCAGGGGATCGAGGTCTACGAACGCGAGCAGCCGGACGTGCTGCTGGTCGACATCATGCTCGGCAACTCCGACGGGCGCGACCTGATCCGCGAGGTGCGGTCGCGCAGCCAGGTGCCGATCATCGTCACGAGTGCCCGCGGAGACACAACCGACGTCGTCGCCGGTCTCGAGGCAGGCGCCGACGACTACGTCGTCAAACCGATCGTGGTCAAAGAGCTGGCTGCGCGCATTCGCGCGGTGCGGCGCCGCGAAGTGGTCGCGTCCAGCACGTCGCCCACCGATTCGAGTGGTGACGTGCTCGTGCTGAGCAGCGGGCCGGACAGCGTGACGTTCAGCGCGAGCGGCGGATGGTTGCGCCGCGGCGACAGTGAAGTGCCGCTCACTGCGATGGAGTTCCGCTTGCTCGCAACGTTGGCGCAACACCTCGGTCAGATGCTGAGCCGGCCTCAACTGCTGGAGCGGGTGTGGGGATACCAGAGCTCGGGCGATGACCGCCTCGTCGACGTCACGGTTCGGCGGTTGCGCGTCAAGCTCGAGCGGGACGCGTCCAAGCCAGAGCACCTTGTGACGGTGCGCGGACTGGGGTACCGACTGCAGGCGTCCGCGTGAGTGCGACACCGTGAAAACCCTTGGTCTACGCGGACGCGTGATTCTCGGGTTTGCGGCAGGAGCGCTGCTGCTGTCGGTGGTTCTGACGACAGTCACCGACGTCGTCGGAGCTCGGTATCTGATCGACCAACGGGAGCGCATCGCAAGTCGGCAGGCGGTCATCAACGGCGTTTTCGTCGAGGGGCGGCTGGTGCGCGACGGCGATGACCTGCCGATAGCGCTCGAGGCGGTACGTCTTGGTGCCGGCGACAATGCCGTGCTCACGTCGCCATCGGGCTCGGCGAGCACCGCGATCGGACTTGGCCCGAATGACTTGCCGAACGATGTCGTCTCAATGACCGAGTCGGGGGTCGCGAGCCTGCAGCGCTATCGGGCTGATGGGACGCCGGTCATCGCGGTGGGTGTGCCCCTCGCCGAGGGCTACGCCTATTACGAGGTCAGTGAGCTCGAGAACCTCGACACGACCCTGCGCACGATCATCTGGGTCGGCATCGCAGCGGCGATCATGACGACGTTGCTCGGCGCCGCACTTGGGTGGTGGGCGGCCAGCCGCGTGCTGCGTCCGCTCAACGACGTCGCGCGCGCAGCAACCCGACTGGCGTCCGGCGACCTGGAAGCGCGCGCCCCGACCACGACCGACCCTGACCTGACGGCGATCTCGAGCTCGTTCAACGCGATGGCCGAGACGTTGGCCGGACGCATTCAACGCGATGCGCAGTTCGCCGCCGACGTGAGCCACGAGCTGCGCAGCCCGCTCACCACGATGTCGGCCAGCGCGTCAGTGCTCGAGTCGCGCCGCGACGAGCTGTCACCGGTCGTCAAAGAGGCGGTCGATCTGCTTGTCGTCGACGTCAAGCGTTTCGCTGCGCTGCTCGAGGACTTGCTTGACCTCGCGCGTGACCACGAACCGGTCGACCCGGAGACTCACCCGCTGGTTGATCTGGCCGAGCTCGCCGCGATCGCGCTCGACGCCAGATCGGGGCTGTTGGCTCGACGCGGAGACACGCGTGTGCACGCCGACCGCAGACGCATGAGCCGGGTCATCGCCAACCTCGTACAGAACGCTGACGTGCATGGCGGCGGCGTGACGCAGGTCATCGTCGAGCAAGTCGGCGACTCTGTCCGGATCTCCGTGACCGACGCAGGGCCCGGAGTTCCACCGCAAGATCGCGAAGCCGTGTTCGAACGGTTCTCGCGCGGCACCTCGACGCCGAGTCGCGCAGCGACCATCGGCACCGGCCTTGGGTTGGCGCTAGTGCGTGACCACGTGCGTGCGCATGGTGGTGCGTGCTGGTACGAGGACGCTCCTGGTGGCGGCGCACGCTTCGTGGTCGAGATCCCGCAGATGGCCGGGGAGCGATCGTGAGGCGACGCGCGGCGTTCGCCGCTGTTGTGTGGGTGACATCAGTCGTGTGCCTGGCGTTCGCCCTCTCGGCCTGCGCGGTGCCTGAGGGATCCGAAGCACGACCGGTCGACTCCGACATAGCGGAGCTGCTCACCCCAGAGGTGACGCCGACGCCGGACGTGACCGAGGCGCCACCGCAGCAACCGATCCACGTGACGTGGGTGCGCGGGCAGCGGCTGGTGCAGGTGCTTCGTCTCGAGCCGGTGCGCACCCGTCAGCAGAAGCTCGACGTCGCGTTCAACGAGCTGCGCATCGGGCCTCGCCCGACAGAGCAGCGCCGCAATCTCATTTCACTGTTGCCGCCCGACCTGATCTTCGAGGGGGACGTCAGGGGAGAGCGAACGGTGATCAACCTCAATGGCAATCTCGAAACGCCCCAAAGCGGCGTGACACTTGCGGTCGGTCAGCTGGCCACGACCGCGCTGGCAGTGCCTGGGGTGCGCAACGTGGTGTTCACCATCGACGGCGACCGCATCCGGGTGCCCGTGCCAGGTGGAGGCAAGCTCAAGGGAGTGGTGGAGATGCGGGACTACCGCCGCATCCTGTCCTGACTCTTTGACCTAGCTCGTGGGCAGTCCGTCAGCCCTCGGGTCCGTGCCCACGTCGAAGCGGGTCGTCGCCGCTGTGTCGCCGGACGTCACTCTGATCGCGTGAGCGTGCCCCATGCGCGGGTGGTGTGGCGGAACGCTCACGTGCGGGCCGGGAAACTCCGTCAGCTCTCGCAGCATCTCCGGGTCGAGGTCGCTCTCGGTCGCGACCGTTGCCGGTGTCTCGTCGGTCTCCCACGCGCCGACGGTCATGCGCGGCGCTGACACAGCAGCTTGTGCGCTCTCGCCGGCGAACAGCCGGGAGAACACCTGGGTCAGGATCTGAGGTTGGGCGTGACCGCCCATCGTGCCGACGGCTAGCCGCTGACTGCCGTCCGCTGCCTCTGCGAGCACTGGTGAGAGTGTGTGCAGCGGGCGCTTGCCGGGAGCGAGCACGTTGGGAGACGCGGGGTCGAGCACGAAGCATGCGCCGCGGTTGTGCATGACGATGCCGGTGGTCGGCTCGAACACGAGTGAGCCGAACTCATCGAACAGGCTCTGGATCAGCGAGACACTGCGTCCGTCGGAGTCGGCAGCAACGACCGCGATGGTGTCACCGGTCGCGGGTGAGGCGAACGCCGACGCATCACGTCCATCGAGCGGAGTCGTGACGTGGGTGGCGAAGTTTCGCAGTGACTCGGCGAGCAGGAGTGACTCGACGTCGACCGTCATGGTTTCTGGGTCGCTGAGGATCTCGTCGCGCTCTTGTGACGCTGAGGCGAATGCGTAGGCGAGCTGGCTGGCCGACAGTCGCCGGTGCAGTGGTGCATCTGCGGTGGTGGCAATTGTTTCGTCGAGTCGGTCGAGCATCCCGAGCAGGCGCAGCACGAGGTAGGCCTGCGAGTTGGGGCGTCCACCGTGCAGTCGCCAGCCAGCAACTTCGGTGACAAGCGGCTCTGCTTCGTCGACCGTGAACGCTTGGAGGTCGTCAACCGTGATCGGGACGCCGCGCTCGGCCAACCCGGCGCAGAGTGACGCGCCGATCTCACCCTGGTAGAGCGCTTCTGGGCCTTGATCGATCAGCGCGGCAAGCGATTGCGTGAGTGCCGGGTTGCGCAGCGTCTCGCCGACGGTGAGCGGTGTGCCATGCGGTGCGAGGAACGCCGCGAGATCGAGAAAGTGACCGAGTTGCGGGACGGTGTCAGCAATCTTGTTGGCGACGAACGGAGCGACCGGCACTCCGTCCGCCGCCGCCGCTTGTGCCGGTGCCAGGAGGTCCGCCCACGGCAGGGCAGCACCGTGCGACATCAGGGCAGACCATCCGTCGACGACCCCAGGAACGGTGATGGAATGCGGCCCGACCCACGGCATCTTGGCGTGGCTCTGCCGCACGGCGTCGGCGTCCGTTGCGAAGGGCGCGCGGCCTGAGGCGTTGACGAACGTCACCCGCCCGTCGGGCTCTCGCACGAGTGCCAGTAGGTCACCGCCGATGCCGCAGCTGGCCGGGTAGCCCACCGTGAGCATCGCCGCCGTGGCGATCGCGGCGTCGACGGCCGTGCCGCCGCGGCGTCCGACGTCGAGTCCGACCTCGGTGGCCTGGCGCCATGGGCTGGCAACGGCAACCTCAGGCATCGCGCGCCAGCGTAGGCGGAGCTGTCCGCCCCCGCCCGGCGTGAGGCGCGCCGGGGATGGGCCCTGCACAACCCGGGGACCGGGTCGACGCCCGTCAGGGTGGTATTTCGTGGCAATTCGATGGCAGATCGATGGCAATCGAAGGCAAAGGAACGGTAAATCGCCGGATTGAGGCCAGATGACCGACGTTCCGGCTCAAGGAATTCCCCAATTTGGTCGTTTTTGCAGGTGAGGGCTTCGGGGGACATGGCTTGTGGCCTGCGCCGGCGAGACCCCCGGGAGGTGACGTGAGCGAGCAGCAGACGGACGTGGAACAACCACGCCCAGCGGATCTGTCTGCCGTGACACGTCTGGCGGCAGGCAACGGCCTGCGCGAAGCGATGAAGAATCGGGCCGGGCTCGAGCCGATCGCGACCGCGGCGTCCGGATTCATTCGACAGCACTTCGAAGCGGACGCCGCTTCGATCTCGTTGCTGCGCGGTGAGTGGTACCGCGCACTGATCACGGTCGGCGACGAGATACCTGGGCAACGCCGACACAAGAACGGCGCTGCGTATCCGGCGCGCATGTACCCGTCGGTCACCGAAACACTGCGCGACGGACGCGGTTACCTCGCTTCGTTGGGAAGTGACGGCGGGATCCCGGAGAGCCAGCGGTTCTTGAAGCAGTTCAAGAAGTCGACGTGCATGGGTGCGCCGATCGCGTACCAGGGCGAAACCGTTGGTGAGCTGTGGGTGGCGCGCGTGACCGGTCGCCCGCACTACACCGGCCACGACTTGGCCGCCCTGCTCGACCTGGCGCGGCAGATCGGCTACCGGATCGGCCCGGCCGTCAAGGCGCAGGACGCGGTGAACGAAAACTGGTGGCCCGGCGAGGTTCGCGAGAACGGCATCGTTCCGGGTGATCTGTCTGATCCCACCGAAACGCTGGAGCGAACGCGCTCCAGTGTTGACGTTCTTCCCCAGGGCGCGCACTAACCTTTGACGGCGTCCGGAATTTCCGGCGTTCGTCGTGCCCGTCCCGAGGAGTCGCATGCGTCGTTCGGCAATGACGTGGACGACCGTCGGCTTGATCGCGCTCGCCGCAGTCGCCGTCGTTCTGGCATTCGCGGCGCTGAAGTCCACGCGCGGGTCCGTCACCCCCGAGCCCACCGCGTCCGCGTTCGCGAATCCGACCGACCAACCGAGCAAGGACGCGGACGAAGGCGAACCGACTGACGAGGAGCTGCAGGACGCGCTGCCGGACGCCGTCGAGCCGCCGCTGCTCATGGCGAGCATGTCGGTGGCCTATCGCGGAACGACCGGAACCTGCCTCGGTGGGTCGAGGTTGGAGCGCAGCACCGATGGCGGCGTCCAGTGGGAGCCGGTTGATGCGCCGCAGTCCGCGCTGCTGTCGTTGTCGTCGGTGGGTGTGGACGCGGTCGACATCATCGGCGCGGATGTTGCGTGCAGCGTGCGCGTCTGGTCGTCCAACGACCAAGGCGAGACGTGGTCCCAGCCGGTGAAGGCGCGGGGAGTCTT
>DASUFV010000326.1:0-2471 GCA_036274415.1 Actinomycetes bacterium | reverse complement strand
AATCCCGTCGTTGTCCAGGATCGCTTTCGAGGAGAGCTGGTAGAAGCGGTCGAGAAATGCCCGGAACTCGGTGGGAGTCAACCGCTCTCCGATCGTCGTTGATCCACGGATGTCCGCGAACACGAGGCTGACCCGGATCTCCGCGCCGCGAAACCCCGAGCTTGTTGAGACTCTTGATGCACGAACTGCAGATCGCTGGGTTGCCGGGTACCGGGCGAAACCAATGTGTCGCAGTACTGCGCCGCCTGGCCCCGCGAATAGTGCGGCGCAGAGCTTGCAGTTGGGTCCGTGCACACGTGGCGCATGAGGCGACGCATGCGGGCAAAACCGGGGTCGTCGCCCGAAAGAAACCCCTGCATGGCCTCTTGTGGGTTCGACGGGCGTGGCATCCCGCGATCCTACGCCTAACCCCTGAACACCTCACCTTCTCCGCTGGTCCAGGCAGCTAGCGATCGTGCTTCGCCAGACCGCCGACGGCGCCCCGTGGGAGGCGGTTGTATCCCTGCCCCTATTCGGGCACAGGCAGCCCGCGCTGGGCTCCGTCGCACGAGGCACCAGATGCGAGTCAGTCAGCCGACAGGCATGCGGGCACCGTGGGCTCTATCCTCGACTGACATGCTCCGACCTGCCTCCAGCGAGTCGGCATTTCTCTTTGTTGGAGGGGTCTCTTCGTGGATCGTGCCCGCCGCCCCCGTCGAGCGCTGGCTATCGCCCTAGCGACCCTGCTCGTCCCTCTCGTCGTCGGACCTGTCTCGGCGGCCAAGACGCCCAAGGTCGACGTCTGTCACCTCGATCAGGTGCTCGGCACCTACAGCGTGACCACGATTGCCGTGAGCAGTCTCGCCAAGCACCTTGCCCACGGTGACGGCCTCCCAGGAGACGGAACCTTCGACGAGAACTGTCAGCCGGTGTCACCGGCACGCGTCTTCGCTAGGGCCTTCGCCGACAAGAATGGCAACCACACCTACGATCGGGATGCTGACGTGCTCTTCACCGAACTCGTCGACACGAACGGCAGCGATGTGCTCGATGTCGGTGACACGGTGCGCACGATCGAGTATCCCGTCGACTTCATCGGTGGGAGCGAACCCTACGGCGTCGAGGACCACGTCGTGACCGACGTCCCAGCGGGTCAAGGCCCGACGGCCGTCGGGGTGTCCGTCGACGACCCCGCCGGCTTCACCAGCTATACCTGGATCAGGGTGGAGATCGGCGAGGCGTTCCAGGAGGCCACGATCACCGGGATCGACATCACCAGCCGGTTCCAGGATCTCTTCGTGTCGGACGCAGACAAAATTCAGATGTCGTCCCTCTCGCCGAGCCATCCGGCCGACCTTGATATCGAGAAGCCCTTCGACGGTGACGACGGCTGGCTCGAGATCGCGATCTACTAGGCCTCAGCCACGGCCCCCGTTGCCATCCGCAATGGGGGCCGTTCGTCTACCAGCCCGGACGTCGCGCGGCCAAAGCTCCCGAACTTACGATCGTCCCAGCGCCACCATCAGCGCGAGGATCGCGACGATCCCAGCCAGTTCCACGGCAAACCCAATCCTGAGTCGCTCGAGCGCTGCGTCAGTTCCGGGCTCCGAGGCGCCGGCCGCTCCCGGAGTCGGGTCGCTTCCGAGGGCTCGCGCCGCTCTGCTGGTGACGAGGCCACCCGTCGCGAAGACCCCAAGCGCCACGACGATCGAGGCGACCCACAGCGTCCCAAATGGCGTCGCGACATCGTCGAGGCCGGCGATCCTCCCGCTCGACACGCCAAGGAGCAACCCGGTGATGCCGGCCAGCAGAGCCGAGCCGATCAACAAGCGCTCCGGTCCGGTGATCAGGCTGCGCACAAGTGCGGGACGCTCGCCGCGCGGGCGTCGGCCGATGGAGGGGACGACCACCAGGTTCGCGAAGATCGATGCGCCGAGCCACGCAGTTCCACCCAGGAGGTGAAGGAAGAGCAGGATCCAGCCCGGTTCCATCAGGATCTGACTCCGCTGAGCGGGTATCCGGGATCGGTAGATGTCGCCGGAGTCTATCCTCCAGGCGTGGACGTGCCGTTGCCCCTCGTGACGCCGCGATTGACCTTGCGGCCCTACGAGTCGGGTGACCTCGACGCGCTTCACGACCTCTTCGGGCGCGAGGACGTCGTCCGGTACGTCCCGTGGGAACCGATGGGCCTGGACAGGGCCCGCGAACTCCTCGAGCGGCGGCTCCGTCAGACGAGGATCGACGCGGACGGCGACGGGATCGTGCTCGCCGCCGTCGAGACCGAGACGGGCGCGATGGTGGGCGAGTTCGGCCTGTGGGTCTCGAGTCTGGAGCATCGACAGGGGGTGGTCGGGTGGGCCATCCATCCGGACCGCCAGGGCCGAGGTCTCGCGACCGAAGGCGCTGAGGAGCTGCTCCGCGTCGGGTTCGAGGTCCTCGACATGCATCGGATCATCGCGGACAGCGATCCGCGCAACACCCCCTCATTGAGG
>DASUFV010000325.1:0-4332 GCA_036274415.1 Actinomycetes bacterium | reverse complement strand
GCCCACGACGTTGTTCTCCGGCCGACGCGGCAAAGACCACAAGGTGCTCGCGGTCAAACTCGACAACACGGTGAACAGTCATCCGCACGCTGGACTGCTGGCGGCCGACGTCGTCTACCTCGAAGAAGTCGAATACGGCCTCACCCGCTTCATGGCTGTCTACTCGTCGAAGTACCCGCGGGTGATCGGCCCGGTCCGTAGCGCCAGACACTCCGATCTCGAGGTGCTTCGCCAGTACGGCAAGGTCGCGTTCGCCTTCTCGGGTGCACAGAGCCGGATCCTCGACGACATCGCGAGGGCGCCGCTCTATCCGCTGAGCAACGACGCAGGAGCAGACGGCTACAGCCGCAACCCTGATCGCACCGCGCCCTGGGACCTCTTCGCTGACCCCCAGCAGCTGCTCAACGACGCGAAGAAGGCCACCAAGGCACACGACGTCGGATTCACCTTCAGCGCCCAGACGCCAGATGGCGGCAAGCGAACGCGACAGTTCACCGTGTTCTGGCCGTCCGCGCGTGCTCAGTTCAACTGGTCAAGGCCGCAAGGTCGATGGCTGCTCACCATGGACGGCAGCAAGGCAATGTCGACCGAGGGCCCACAGCTCGGAGGCAGCACGGTCATCGTCCAGAGCGTCGACGTCTATCCGAGCCCGTACGGAGACGCCTACGGCGGGGTGACGCCGACCACGGAGACGGTGGGCAAAGGCAAGGCGTGGATGTTCCGGAACGGACAGATGTGGCCCATCACCTGGTCGCGTCCCAAACCCACGTCCGGCACGACCTGGAAGTACAAGGGCAAGACCATCGACTTCGATCCCGGCCAGGTGTGGGTCCTGCTGCTCGACAACGACCGCAAGCCCCAGTTCAAGTAGCCGCGGCTCGAACCGGGGCGATCCAGTTGTGGTCCGCCTGATCAGCCGCGAAACCGGCCCGCCCCGTACCATGGGAGTACCCGTCCGGCCATTTCAGCCGGCTCCGCCGCGCACCCGTGCGCCCCGTCAGCAGTGAGGTCCTCGTGTCGTCCCCAGAGTCCGCAGCGCAGGCCAACGCCCCACAGCTGGGTACTTCGCGCGTGAAGCGCGGCATGGCAGAGATGCTCAAGGGCGGCGTGATCATGGACGTCGTCACGCCCGACCAGGCCAAGATCGCCGAGGACGCTGGCGCGGTCGCCGTCATGGCGCTCGAGCGAGTGCCCGCAGACATCCGTCGTGACGGTGGCGTCGCTCGCATGTCCGACCCCGACATGATCGACGGCATCATCGAAGCGGTCTCGATCCCGGTCATGGCCAAGGCGCGGATCGGTCACTTCGTCGAGGCTCAGGTGCTCCAGTCGCTCGGCGTCGACTATGTCGATGAGTCCGAGGTACTCACCCCGGCCGACGAGAAGCTGCACATCGACAAGTGGCAGTTCACCGTGCCGTTCGTTTGCGGCGCCACGAACATCGGAGAAGCACTGCGGCGCATCGCCGAGGGTGCCGCCATGATTCGTTCCAAGGGCGAGGCCGGAACGGGCAACGTCGTCGAGGCCACCCGCCACATGCGGCAGATGCTTGGCGACATCCGCCGCATCCAAGGGATGGCAGAGGAAGAGCTGTTCAACACCGCCAAGGAGATTGGCGCACCGTACGAGCTGGTTCGCGAGGTGCACGACACCGGCAAGCTGCCGGTCGTGATGTTCACCGCCGGAGGCATCGCCACACCAGCGGACGCGGCGATGATGATGCAGCTTGGCGCCGAAGGCGTGTTCGTCGGCTCCGGCATCTTCAAGTCCGGCGACCCGGTGAAGCGCGCCAACGCGATCGTTCAGGCGACGCTGCACTTCGACAACCCCGACGTCATCGCGAAGGTCTCCCGTGGCCTCGGTGAAGCGATGGTCGGAATCAACATCGACACGCTGCCAGAGTCGGAGCGGTACGCCGGCCGCGGCTGGTGATCCTGTCGTTCCTCGGGGTGATCGCGTGAGTCCCGTGATCGGTGTACTCGCCCTGCAGGGTGACGTGCGCGAGCACGAGCACGTGCTCGCTTCCTGCGGAGCACGAACAGCACGCGTCCGCACCGTCGAAGACCTTGGCGGAGTCGAAGCGCTCGTCATCCCGGGTGGTGAGTCGACCACCATGAGCAAGTTGGCGGTCGACTTCGGACTCATCGAGCCGCTGCGTAAGGCGCGGGCGTCCGGCATGCCCATGTACGGCTCGTGCGCAGGCATGATCATGCTGGCCGACCGGCTCGAGGGCGCGCGACCCGACCAGCAGACCATCGGCGGAATCGACATGACGGTGCGTCGGAACGCATTCGGCAGGCAGGTCGACTCGTTCGAGGCGGATCTCGCCATGCCTGCGCTGCCTGCCGGTCACGACCCGGTGCACGCGGTGTTCATCCGGGCTCCCTGGGTGGAGTCAGTCGGAGACGGCGTCGAGGTGCTCGGTCGAGTGGAGGCCGGACCGGCCGCCGGTAGGATCGTCGCCGTTCGACAAGGGCCATTGGTGGCCACGTCGTTCCATCCCGAACTGACCGGCGACCATCGGGTGCACGAGTACTTCGTCGACGTGGTGCGCGCCGCAATCTGAGGAGAACAGATGTCCGGCCACTCCAAGTGGGCCACCACCAAGCACAAGAAGGCGGTCGTCGACGCCCGACGCGGGAAGCTGTTCGCCAAGCTCATCAAGAACATCGAAGTCGCGGCACGTACCGGCGGCGGCGATCCAGCCGGTAACCCGACTCTCTACGACGCGATCCAGAAGGCCAAGAAGAGCTCGGTACCCAACGACAACATCGATCGTGCGGTCAAGCGCGGCTCGGGTGCCGAAGCTGGCGGCGCCGACTACCAAACGATCATGTACGAGGGCTACGGCCCCAACGGCGTTGCTGTGCTGATCGAGTGCCTCACCGACAACCGCAACCGCGCGGCGTCCGAAGTGCGGGTCGCCATGACCCGGAATGGCGGTTCCATGGCCGACCCCGGATCGGTCTCATACCTGTTTGCCCGCAAGGGCATCGTGATCGTGCCGAAGGAGCAGCTCACCGAGGACGACGTCCTTGCCGCCGTGCTCGACGCCGGAGCTGAAGAGGTCAACGACCTGGGTGAGGCGTTCGAGGTGGTGAGCGAACCAACCGACCTCGTCGCAGTCCGCACGGCGCTGCAAGAGGCAGGCATTGACTACGAGTCAGCGGAGGCGTCGTTCGTCCCCAGCGTCACCGTTCCTTTGGACGAGAACGCAGCCGCCAAGGTGTTCCGTTTGATCGAGGCGCTCGAGGACTCCGACGACGTGCAGAACGTATGGGCCAACTTCGACGTCTCCGACGAGGTCATGGCGAAGGTCGGCTGACAGTCGGCCGACGCGATCGGCGAGGGCTCGTCAGCCCACCGGCGCTGCTCGCAAATCGAGCACCCAGAACGTCTTGTCGAATCTCCGTTCGCCTACCGCGACGAAGTCTCTTAGCAGCCCGTACTGAGTGAAGCCGCGCGATCTCCAGAGGGTTTGGGCGACGAGGTTGTCACCGCGTGCATCCAGAGTGATCTGCTCGATGCCCTTCTCACGCGCCGCGGCAATCAACTCATCGAGCAGCGTGCCGGCCAGTCCTTGCCTCCGCTCTGAGGGTCTGACAACCAGGAGCGGCAGATCGGCCTGTGGCCAGTTCGTGGGGCGGGAGTAGCGGCGCCAGTAGCCGAAAGCCACAACATCGTTGGTGCTGGACGGGGCGAGCACGACGGCGGTAGCGGCATTGTTGATCGCGATTCCATCTGCCAGCGCGCCAAACAGTGCCGTGAGCTCTTCGGCGTCCGGTGGCAGCACCCAGCCCAACGCGGCGCCATCGGTGACAGCGTCGCGAATCAGTGCAGTCAAGGACTGCGCACGTGCCGGAGTCAGGCCGTCGGCATCGAGACGCTCGAGGGGGAAGTCATCGACGGTCACGCTCTGATGCTTGCACCGCGACTTCACGTGGTGTCAGGGGGAGGGTCCGTGTGCGGTGGGGACTGGTGAGGGGAAGTGTGTGCCGGTGGGGCTGGTGAAGTGCAGGGTGCCGTGGGCTCCTTGATCGGGGGTGATGGCGTGGATGGTCCAGCCGCCTTCGTGGACTTGGCGGTGGTGGTGGCGGCAGAGCAGGAGTCCGTTGGTCAGGTCGGTGGGTCCGCCGGCGGCCCAGGGGATCAGGTGGTGGGCGTCGGTGTGCACTGGGGGGCGGGAGCAGTTGGGGAAGCGGCAGCCGGCGTCGCGGAGGGTGAGGGCGCGGCGTTGGGCGGGGGTGAAGACGCGGGTTTGGCGGCCCAGCTCGAGGGGGATGCCGGCGGGGTTGAGCAGTACCCGACCGATGCTGGCGTCGCAGGAGAGGC
>DASUFV010000324.1:0-6485 GCA_036274415.1 Actinomycetes bacterium | reverse complement strand
GGCAATTCCTGAGTGGCTCTGCATGGACGGCATGGACGCAGCGTGCTCCCGTTCCGTGGGTCGGCCGGGACCTCAGCCTACCCGTCGCGCGTCACACGTACTTCCCGGTCTGGCTGTCCCGGCTGCCATATCCGAAGTACTCGCCGTCGGAGACCTTCGGCGGAACCTGGGTCTCTTTGATCGCCCTCGGGCTGACCCACCGCACGAGGTTGAGAGCGCTTCCGGCCTTGTCGTTGGTGCCACTGGCCCTGGCGCCGCCGAACGGCTGCTGGCCAACGACCGCGCCGGTCGGCTTGTCGTTCACGTAGAAGTTGCCTGCGGCGTACCGCAGCTTCTCACTCGCCGCCGCAATCACCGAGCGGTCGCGAGCAACGATCGAACCGGTCAAGGCGTAGTCCGCGATGCCTTCCATCTGGTCGAGCATCTGATCGAACGTGTCGTCCTCGTACACGTAGACGGACAGGATCGGACCGAAGTACTCGGTGCGGAAGACGTCGTGCTCGGGGTTGGCGCTGACCAGGACGGTGGGCCGCACGAACCACCCCTGGCTGTCATCGGCCGTTCCGCCTACGAGCACTTCCAGATCATCGTCGGACGCCGCACGCTTGAGCAGGTCGTCATGCTTGGCAAATGCCCGATCATCGATCACAGCTCCCATGAAGTTCGACAGATCAGTGACATCACCCATCGAGAGACCTTCGACGTCGGAGACCATCGCGTCCCGAAGCTCAGGCCACAGACTTCTGGGTACGTAGGCGCGCGATGCGGCCGAGCACTTCTGACCCTGGTACTCGAACGCCCCGCGCACCAACGCCGTACGCAGCACGTCGAGGTCGGCCGACTGATGCGCCACGACGAAGTCCTTGCCGCCTGTCTCGCCCACCAGCCTGGGATAGGAGCGGTAGGAGGGCAGGTTGTCGCCGACCCGCCGCCAGAACGACTGGAACACCGGTGTCGAGCCGGTGAAGTGGACGCCGGCGAAGTCACGATCGGCGAATACCACGTCGCTCACGTTGGCGCCGTGCCCAGTCACCATGTTGATGACGCCAGGGGGAAGTCCAGCCTCGATCAACAAGTCCATGAGAAGGGACGCCGCGAACTGCTGGCTGGACGCAGGCTTCCAGACCACGGTGTTGCCCATGAGCGCTGGCGCCGTCGGCAGATTGCCCGCGATCGCGGTGAAGTTGAACGGCGTCACCGCGTAGACAAAGCCTTCGAGCGGTCGATGGTCGAGGCGATTCCACACACCAGGCGACGAGATCGGTTGTTCGGCGATGACCTGGCGACCGAAGGCCACGTTGAACCGCCAGAAGTCGATCAGCTCACAAGCGGCGTCGATCTCGGCCTGGAACACCGTCTTCGACTGCCCCAGCATGGTGGCCGCGTTCAGCCGGTCGCGCCACGGCCCGGAGAGAAGGTCAGCTGCACGCAGAAGCACCGCAGCGCGATCGTCGAATGACAGCGAGCGCCACATCGGCGCGGCGTCCTTCGCCGCCTGTACGGCGCGACGAGCGTCGTCGACGGTGGCATCGCGCAGACGCCCCAGAACGTGATGCCGGTTGTGAGGCTGCACAACCGGCACCTCGTCCCCGCCACCCATCACGGCCTGACCGCCGATCACCTGAGTCAGCTCCCGCTCCGAGCTCGAAAGATCTCTGAGCGCCGCCTCGATCGCGGACCGCTCGGCGCTGCCGGGAAGGTAGGTGCGGACGGGCTCGTTGCGTGGCGGCGGAACCTGCGACACGGCGTCCATGTGACGACCTCTCACGATCGGGACTGGTGCTCCAGCCATCGTTACACGCATCGTGACACGCGGCTGCTCAGAGGTCGACGGTCTCCATCAGCTCTTCCAGCGCCTCCTGCAGGCACTGACCGAGCACGTCCAGATCGGGCATGGCATCACGGTCACCGAACAGGCCGAAGAACACCTTCCCGTCGTAGGACGTGATGCCGACGCTGAGCGCCTGCCCCTTGGACAGCGGGGCCACTGGGTATGCCTCGAGGAGCCGGGCCCCCGACAGGAATCGGGCGGACTGCGGCCCTGGGGCGTTGGTCACGAGCAAGTTGAACATGCGGTGCGACAGCCCGGCGGCAAGGCGAGCACCCGCTGCGTGCAACGTGGCCGGCGCGAAACCGGCAAGACCGGCCAGCCGTTGAGCCCGGACGGTCCGACGGTCCGCGAGAGCAGCACGCATCGCGTACGTGACCTGGTGCAGCCGCATGGCCGGTGAGGGTTCGCCGACCGGCAGCTCGACGATCACGGACGCGACGCTCGAGGTCACGTCGTGGTCGTCGACGCTCATCGGCACCAGCGCCCGCACGGACGACCTGCCGGTGACCGCTTCCCCGCGCATCTGCAGCCACGACCGCAGACCACCGGTGACCGTCGCCAGCACGACGTCATGAACGTTCGCGTCGTAATGCGCCCGAATCCGCCGGAAGTCCTCGAGCGGAGCCACCGTCGTCGCAAAGCGTCTCGCCTGACCGATGTCGACGTTCAAGGGTGAGCTCGGTGCGGTCCTGGCCACCGCACTCGCCATGTGCAGCGCGCTTCCGGCAGCCGATCCGAGCCTGCCAAGGCTCCGACTCACATCTGCCAACCCGTGGCGCGCCATCTCGAACAGCGCATTGGGTCGGTGGATCACCTCGCCGACGGCACCGCCCAACAACTCGATCGTCGACGGCCCGCGAGACGGTCGCCACACCTCTCTGCCCGACGCGTCGCCGTCATCGGGGTTCGGTTCGTCGTCGAACAGCACCTCTCCGATCTCGATCGCCGCTATTCCGTCGACGAGTGCTTGATGGGTCTTGGTGATCAAGGCGATCCGGTCGCCGGCCAGACCTTCGACGAGGTACATCTCCCACAGCGGTCGACTGCGATCCAGCGGACGACTCAACACTCGGGCCACGAGTTCGTGCAGCTGCGCATCACTGCCGGGCTTCGGCAGCGCGGTCCTCCGCACGTGATACGACAGGTCGAAGTTCTCGTCATCCACCCACACCGGAGTCGAGAGTCCGCCTGGCAGCTGCCGCACGCGTTGTCGGTACCGCGGAACGAGGTTGAGCCGGCCCTCAACGAGCTCACTGAGCCGCGAGGTGTCGATGGGCGACTCGGGGGACGCGAACACGGCAACGCCGCCGACGTGCATCGGCGTCGCATCGTCTTCCAAGTAGAGGAAGGACGCGTCGAGTGGCGTCAGGCGGTCGACCATCGGCTGATCGTCTCACGCAAGGTTGCGAGCAAAGAGCGCCTCCAGCTCGCGCGCGGTCTCGTCGTATCCCCGGTGCCAGACACCGACGATTCCGAGCTCGGCGGCCGCCCGGATGTTCGCGACATGGTCGTCAACGAATACGCACTCTTTGGCTGGCAGTCCCAGCTCGGCGAGGGTGTGTTCAAAGATGCGACGCTCCGGCTTGCGCATGCCGACCTCACCTGAGATCACCACCTCATCGAACATGTTGTGCCAACCGTCTCGCAGATACTGATCGCCCCAGGAGTTCGACAGCAACGCGGTCCTGACGCCGGACGCCTTGGCGCGCCGGACCAAGCCCGCCATGTCGTGTGCGTGTTCGAAGCGGCTGAACATTCGCTCGACCAGTCCGTCTGGCTGGACCGGCGTCCCGTCACGCCGCATGAGACGGGAAGCAAGTTCCTTCTCGAAGTCCGGGATCTCCATCTCGCCGCGCTCGAGGGCGTGCACCGGGTTGAACCGGGCTTCGAATCCGCCGAAGTCGCCGAACCATCCGGCCATCGCGTCCTGGAAATGCGTGTAGTCGATGTCATCGAGCTCCGACCACGCACGCATCGCGCTGTCAATTCCGTCGGTGAGAACCCCGTAGAAGTCGACGATCAGCCCGCGCAGGTTGCTCACCTGCACGATCGTACGAACCCAAGACGCCGGCGAGATCGGCAACCAGCTCGTCGATGGCGGCCACCAGCGGTGAGCGGCTTGAAACCTCAGACACCGCTCGGCCTCTCCGCACCGCGGCGTCCACGTTGCTGGGGTCGTCGGGCAGCAGCACGGGGTCGAGGCCGAGGACGTCGGAGATCAAAGCCGCACTTTCCCGACCCTCGCGGCGAGCACGCACGCGGTTCAGAGCCACTCGCAGGTAGGCCGTTGGTGCGATCGCCTGGACCTTCGGTATCTCCCTGAGCAGGCGGGTCAGTCCGATGGGGTCGGGTCGGCCGACGCAGATCACTGCATCAGCGTTGGCGAGCGTGGCGCGCGCCGCACCGAACCGGTGTGGCGAGCCCGGGTCGAGCCACTCGAGGTCTTCACCCTCGATCGCCGAGCCGACGTCGACGACCGTCCATGGGACCATGGCCCGCGCGCACTGCATCACCGCCTCGGTCGACGCCCGACGAAGCTCGGTCCACCGGTCGGTCGAGGGCAACCCGACGAGCACCCGCGGCCCGCAAGGGACGGTCACCGCCAGACCCGCGAGCGCGTCCGGCTCGAGCACACCCTGGGACGCGGTGCGCACCGCAGCGGCCAGCCCGGACGTGTCGTCGATCAAACCGAGCTGCTGCGCAATGGATGGGCCGAGAGTGTCGAGGTCGACCAGCAGGACGTCGTTGTTGCGGCGCGTGATGCTCGCCGCCATCTCGATCGCAAGAGTCGAGCGACCGGGGGCACCTGGTGGCCCCCAGACGGCGATTATCGCGCCGGACGGCTCCGGGCTACGGGCCTGCGTCGGAACCGGCTCCGGCACCACTTCTCGGTGCCGCAGGCTCTCGGCTAGCCCACCAAGGTCGCGCCCCACGACTTCCTGTGCGCCGATCGCAATCCAGTCATCGGGAGAGTCGCTCACGACCACAACGAGGACGCCCATCGTCAGGAAGGTGTTCATCACGTCGCGATCGATGCCGCGGAGCCGACCATCGACCACAACGGCGTCCACCTGACTGGAGTGGATGACGGCTCGAAGCTCGACGACGTCGCGGCACCTGCGCACGAGCACGACGTCACGCGTGGAGGTCACGACCTGCACCACGCGGGACTCCAGCTCGGCGTCCGCCAACGCCGTTGCGACCCGCAACTTCACGGTGACGTCACCGGAACGTCAACGAGCGTCAGCGTTCCGCGCGCCTGCGCATCGAGGACCTCGCTCACCTGGTCGTCGGGGAGCGACAGCGAAACTCCGACCTCCAAGCTCGTTCCCCCGAATGTTCCAGAGTCTCCGTCGACGCCCGCAACGATGGCGTTGCGCAGCACGAGCTGCGGCTCACCTGCCGGTTCGCCGGACGCACCGCGCTCGACGACGTACACATCGACCCGTCCGCCCACCGCCAGGTCGGCCGGCATCTGGTTGCGCAGAACCGGCAACGTGACGATGCGGATGTCACCGTCACGCTCGGAGTCGACACCCGTCCTGGTGAGCAACTCCCCCGCGGCGAAGTCACGTGTCGCGGACAGCCCGTCGGCAACAGGTTCGGACGCCGGCCAGTACGACGCCAGGACAGGAACCTGGACGTCCACGGTCGTGAGATGGTCAGCGGTGATCGGGCTTCCCGCTGGCACATCGCTTCGGAGGGCCCACACAGAGACCCGCTCGTCCGCGGCTTCGATCGCCCACACGATGCCGAGGCCCGAGGCGACGATCAGCACGACGCCGACCCACAGACGCGGGTCGCTCCAACGGCGGCGTTCGAGGGTTGCACCCGGTGGGCTCGGCGGTGGCACTACTGCCCTTGCCGAACGGCTGGCTCGATCGCTGGTCCCCGCCTCCACAGTCACGGCGACCGATGATGCCTGAGCCGCGGTTTCTCCTTCGTCGTCGTCCACAGAACCACCCCCGACCGGAGCAGTTGTCAACACCGACGGCCACCATCGGTCACCGAGCGCGACGAGATGACACACTGCACCGGTGACCCGTCGCTTCCTCACGCTCGCCGACGTCGCCGAGTCGTTGAACGTGTCCGCTTCGCAGGTCTACGCCCTCGTGCGCAGCGGCCAGCTCCGCGGCATCAAGATCGGTGGACGCGGCCAGTGGCGGGTCGAGGAGGCTGAGCTCGAGCGGTACATCGCCGAGGCGTACGAAGAGACCGAGCGATACGTGAGCGAGCACCCCTTCACCGAAACAGGAGAAGAGGCCGCAGGGAGCTCCCGCGACTGACTGTCGCCACGACTGACTATCGCCACGACTGACTATCGCCACGACTGACTGTCGCCACGACTCAGTCGTCGGAATGGCTCGACGCGGCAGTCGTCGCCCACACGATCGCCGACGTCGGTATGACGACCTGCTGTGGAATCTCGGTGTCCGACAGGAGGAGAACCGCGTCCGCCAGTACGGCTCCGATGCGGCCGCGCGATCGCTGACCATCCACTCGATGGATGACGATCGAGTTCCACTGTCCCGCCCATCGACGGAAGACCATTCCGACGCCCGGTTCCAGAGAGCTCGCCGGTGCTGAGCGTCCGACGCCGGTCGCCGACACCACGTGATCGAGCATGACCAGCACCTCGGTCGCCCGGGTCACT
>DASUFV010000323.1:0-2566 GCA_036274415.1 Actinomycetes bacterium | reverse complement strand
CGTCCGTGATCAACTCGGCGAGCCGCTCAGTACTGACCCTCTCCAGTCGCACCATGACCAGAGGCAGGCCGTCGTATTCAGGTGTCGTGAAGAAGCGTCGAGGCTCCCCCAGCACGAGCGCTTGCTTCTCACCTTCGTCCCCGACGTACAGGACGGCGACGTCGATCCTGATCTTGCGCCGCTGCCCAGGCTTCCGCTCGGGATACGACCAGACGAAGCCCCTGTTGCCGACGCGAAAGTCGAACCCTTCGCTTTCGATCTCGACGACTCCCGGCAGTGCCAGCGCTAGCCGGCAGACGTCGTCCGCATCAGCCATGGCATAAGGATTCCGCAGGTATCGCTGGCAGTCACGGTCTGATCGGGTCGCTAGCGACAGCCCGAGAAGGGTTTCCGAACTGGTCAGAACGGGCATTCCTACCGCTGAAAGCAACCTCCAGATTGGGGGAAAGGATGACTCAGCAACCGCAATCGACGAGTCGGCCTGCCCAGGGCCAGACGTCGTCAGACATGCCGGTCGGTGGACGCCACACGGGCTACCAGGACCGCGAGCGGACCGGAGAAACCAGGGTCTTCGCAGAGCACGAGCTCCGCGAACGCACGATGGTTTCTCCCTACGGCAGTCGGATTCGTGGGGTACCCGTCGTTGCCGGATTCCTGATCGGCTTCGCGACGTGGATCATGCTCGAGCTCGCGCTGTTCGCCCTCGACTTGGGGGCACTGGCTGCCCAGGTAGTGCCGGACGCCGACAACTCCACGTGGTGGTGGTCCGGGCTGGCGGCAGTGATCGCGTTCTTTGTGGGCGGTCTGGTAGCGGGGGCCTCCATCCCGTCCCGGGGCGTCGGTGACGGCGTGCTGCACGGGATCACCGTGTGGGCCCTGTCCGTTGTCGCGCTCATAGTGCTCTCTGCAGCAGGCGCGGGGATCGGATTCGGTGTGGTCGGAGACTTGCTCGCTACGTCGCCGACTTTGCCTGACGCCGACACGTCAGCGATCAATGACGCACAGACTGCCGCAGCAGCTGCACTGCTTGCACTCGCTTTGACCCTGGCGGCAGCGGCGATCGGTGGCGCGATCGCAGCAAAGATGTGGCCTGGACGTGACCACGAGCGCACGATCGACCTGCGCCGCACAACCATGTAGCAGACGCCATGTAGGGAGCAGACGCAAGGCCGAGCGCCCCGGATCCTCCAGGTCCGGGGCGGTCGACTGTCTGGCGCCTTATGCCGCGGCGAAGGCCTCGACGATCGCCTGGTTGAATGCCTTCAGGTCATCCGGGTTGCGACTGCTGACCAACGTGCTAGGCGCCGCGTTGCAGATGCTCACCTCTTCGTCCACCCACGTGGCCCCCGCGTTGCGCAGGTCGGTCTGCAAGCTCGGGTAGCTGGTGATGGTGCGGCCGCGCACGACGTCCGCTTCGACCAACGTCCACGGACCGTGACAGATGACACCGACCGGCTTCCCAGACTCGAACATGCGCTTCACGAAACCGACTGCAGCATCCTGCGTACGCAGGTAGTCCGGGTTTGCGACTCCGCCTGGCAACACCAGCGCATCGAACTCGGACGCCGCGTCCTCGCGCACCACCTCGTTGACATCGAACGTGTCGCCTCGATCGAGGTGGTTGAACGCCTGCACCTGACCTTCCTTGGTGGAAAGCAGCCGGGGCGTTCCCCCAGCCCGCTCCACCGCCTTCCACGGTTCGGTGAGCTCGATCTGTTCGGCTCCTTCGGGTGCGACCAGAAAGGCCACCTTCTTGCCAGTCAAACGTTGCTGATCCATTCCCACTCCTTCCGGTGCATGCCCCTGTACTTCTCTCTGGGTAGTGCTAGCTGTGGGTGCATACCCCGTCAGGCGGGGATCATCCGCCGGGACGAATGTCCGTGAGAGGAACTGAAGGATCGGCCAACGCATCCGTCGAGATCGCAGCGCCCTGCCTGATCAACTCCGCCACGGCCGGCATCTGATCCCAGACGTTGACGCCCATGCCGGCCAACACGGCACGCCCCCGGAGCCAAAAGACCATGAACTCTCCGGATGATCGATCACCACGGAACACGACCTCGTCATAACCCTGCGAGTTCACGTACCCCGTGTACTCCATTCCGAGGTCGTACTGATCAGTAAAGAAGTACGGAATGGCGTCGAACGGTTTTCCGATGCCCATCATTGACTCGGCCGCCGCCCGCCCCTGTTTCCGCGCATTCGCCCAGTGCTCGACGCGGACGCGTTCTCCGAAGAGTGGGTGGTACGCGTTCGCGATGTCGCCCGCCGCATACACGTCAGGAGCGCTCGTGCGCAGGTACTCATCGGTGAGCACGCCGTTGCTCACGTCGAGCCCAGCGTTTTCAGCGAGAGCGGTGTTCGGCGCGGCGCCAATGCCAACGATGACGAGATCGGCGTCCACCTGCTCCCCGTTGTCGAGTGCTACGCGCTCCACGCGTCCACCGCTACCGACGAACTCTTTGACGCCAGTCCTCGTGCGCAGATCAACGCCCTTGTCGCGGTGCAACTGGGCGAAGACCTCGGCAACCTCAGGACCGAGCACCGCAAGCAGCGGCTGTTCTGC
>DASUFV010000322.1:0-2339 GCA_036274415.1 Actinomycetes bacterium | reverse complement strand
GACCTCGAAGGGCACTCGCCCGTCACCCCCGCGCAGCGAGCAACGACGCGAGCAGCTGCCGATCCTCCGCGCTGAGCCAGAGCTCGTCGAACATGCGTCCGCCCGAGTCGAGCATCGCCGACACCAACGGCCCTGCCCAGGTGTGCTCGACCAGGACGAGTGCAGCCATCTGACCCTGAGGGACGGCATCATGCACCGACCACACGGGCGTCGCGTCGGACGCGTCCTCGGCGTCCGGCGTCGTGAGCAGCTCTGAGATCAGGGAGCCGTCGAACTGCATGCGGTCGGCGTCCAGCCGGTCGACGCTGTCGACATAACCGTCCTCGTTGTGCTGCACGAAGATCACGTCCAACACTTTGACCAGTCCGCTGTCCGAGAGGCGAGTGAACTCGGCGAGAACGGAGTCAGGGACTTCGGGCCGATCCACACCGATGGTGATCAGCTGAACCGGAGCGCTCACTGCAGGACCCGCTCGCGCAGGGTGCGGAACTCGTCCTCGGTGAGAACGCCGTCGTCGAGCAGCTCCTGCAGCGCGGTCAGCTGTGCTGTCAGGTCACCAGGAGGTCGAGAAGCGGCGGACGCGCTCCCGGCCTGTGAGCCCGAGCCCTGGGCGCTTGGACGCGCTTGGTGCGAAACCGCGTAGGCCTGCGCCGGGGAGAGTCGACCGCCGTAATAGGGCACCGACCCGGTCATCCCGGCCCGCTGCAGCTGGCGAGGAACGATGCGGACCATGACCTCACTGCTCCTTCTCCACCGGCTGCCCCAACGATGGCGCCAACGACAGCGCTGACAACGCGCTGACCCTGCCAGACGCGCGACGGCGGCGTCCACGGGGCAAGCCCATTCGCGGCGACTCTTCTACCGCAGAGGTAGCAAAAGCACCGCGAATGCGCGGTGAGGCAACGAGGGGAAGTCCGCTCCTAGCGGTCCTTGCCTGGCTCCACGGCACTGCCTTCCGATAGGTCCGCTGTGTACCTTTCGAGCATCTACCATCTATTTGCCAGTTTCGATCGTCTGATCGGACGACCCGCGAAGTCCGTCCGACCGACGGTGCGACCGTTCACCCACATGGGTGACACGGCGTCCGGGAGGAATCCCGGCCTGACCCGCTTCGTGCATATTTGCCGCTATCGTGCCGTCCGCGGGGGACGCAGGCTCGGGGTCGGAGGCTCATCGTGACCGAGGAAGGCGGCCACCCCGAGGCCCGGTACACGCACCGGTTGGCCTGGGGGCCCAGCGCCCGCATGAGGGCACGCAGTCGGCTGCGCGACGCCATCGACGACAAGTCCGACCTGCTCACCGTGGTCGAAGCCGCGGCCTCCGTCATTCGCGAAGAGCTCGCGGCCAAGACCGTCACCGTGACGCTCCTGCAGGACGACTACTACCGCGACCTCGTGAAGGTCGGTGACTACGCGCCAGAGGAAGCGGTCGACCCCGACGAGCGGTTCCCGGCGTCGGACTACCCGCAGGCGACCGCGCGTCTGCTCGCGCATCAGGCGTACGTGAGTGGCTCCGATGGCAAAGAAGTCGTCCAGGAGCATCTTCAGATCGTGCCGCCTGATCGAGTCAGCGGCTTCATGGGTGTGCCCATCGTGGCGGCCGGTGAGGTGCGCGGTGAGGTATTCGCCACCCGCCGGGCCAGCGAGCCGGCGTTCACCGAGGACGACGTCTCAGTAGCGCGCGACCTCGCGACCGAGCTCGGCATCTCATTCCCCGGACTGCTGTCTCAAGACTAGGAACCCTGCGCGAGGCGGCTAGCCAGCGACTCGTGTCAGCGGAAGGATGCGGCGCAGGGCTGCATACCGCCTGGCATGTTGGGGTAGCCCTGACGGGACCGAGCACTGGTACCTGGGGGTGTGCGTGCGGACAGTACGGATGGGCGTCGTTGCCCTCACCGCGGCAGCGACACTCGCGTTGACCGGCCAAGTCTTGGAGGCAAATGCGGCCCAATGGACGCCGGTAGGCAACTGGAAACTCAACGAGCCCCCCGAGGCAACCACGGCGATCGACAGCAGCGGTATGGGGCTGGACGCCACCATCGGCTCTGACGTCAACACCGGCCTGACCTTCAAGAACCGCACGTACGTGAACTTCCCGTCCACTGGCGCCTGGGGTCCGCCCAACCACGAACGGCTGATCCTGGTCCCGGACAACCCGCTGCTCGATCCCGAGGACGGTATCTACCGCATCGTGATCGCGTTTAGGACCCGATCAGGAGGCGTCAACGTCGTCCAGAAGGGGCAGTCCGGAACAGTCGGTGGCTATTGGAAGATCGAGACGCACCTCGGACGCGCATCGTGCTTCTTCCGCGGAGGTGACGGGCAGCAGTCGGGTGTGAG
>DASUFV010000321.1:0-5238 GCA_036274415.1 Actinomycetes bacterium | reverse complement strand
GGCGCGACCGCCATCACGTCCATCACGGCTACGCCGACCGGGCTGGACGTCGACTTCACCGTGACGCCCGCGGCGTCGGACCCGGTGTGGTACGACTTCGGCGACGGCACGTGGGACTACGTCGCGGCTCCGGGTGCGGCGTCGCACACCTATGCCGCCGCAGGCACCTACACGGTGAAGGCAACGACGAACGGGACGTGGGTATCGACCTCCGTGACGGTGACCGGTCCCTGAACCACTAGTCGCGGGGTGGCCCCTTTCGGGGGGCCGCTCCTGCGACACTGTTCGGTAGGAGGACCCCGATGACCGTGCCTGTCTGTTACCCGCCGGGAGCCGACTGGTCATGCTTCGGAACGCCGGAGGAAATCGCCGCGCTCGATCCCATCGTGAAGGAGCGCGCCGAGGTCCTGGCCTGGATGACGCTGGCCGCGCTCACCGCGTACCAGGTCGGCGTGTGCCCGATCACGGTGCGCCCATGCCGCGCCGGATGCTCGTCCGGCGGCACCTACATGACCGCCCCGGTGATCAGCCAGGGCCACTTCGCCGGAGTCTGGCCGGGCGCGTACCAGACGCTCGCGCCGCAGGTGTCGTCGTCCGGCGCATGGATCAACGCCTGCGGGTGTGCGCCGAACGACTGCTCGTGCACATCGCTGTGCGAGGCCATCCTGCCGGGGCCGGTCGGCTCCGTCTTGGAGGTCTGGCTCGACGGCGCAGTGCTCTCCGCTACCTCGTATCGGGTCGACAACGGAAACCGGTTGGTGCGCACCGACGGAGGGTGCTGGCCGTCGTGCCAGGACATGAGCCAGGACGCGCACGGCGACGATGCGTTCAGCGTGCGCTACTACCGGGGCGCGGCTCCGAACGTCATGACGCTGTGGGCCGTCGGCGTGCTGGCCGCGGAGTTCTACCTGGCCTGCACCGGGAAGGACTGCCGCCTCCCGTCCGGCGTCACGAACATCACCCGGCAGGGCATCACGATGGAGGTCCAGACCGGGCTGTTCGTGAACGGCTTCACCGGCATCCCGGAGGTCGACACCGTCATCGCGCTGTACAACCCGAACGGACTGAGGGCCGCGCCGGTCGTCGCTTCCCCGGACAGCCGCCGCAGTCGACTGACGACATGGGGGCGCTGAGTGGTCGAGTTCCGCGAGGACTTCCTGGTCTACCCCTCGATGATCCGACTGGCCGCGTGCCTGTGCACGGAGATTGAGGCGTCGGGTCTGCCGACGCCTTGCTCGTGCGGCGTCGTGCCCGGCCCCATCGCCGTGCTGGAATCGTGCTCGTCGTGCGCGGACGGCAAGTGCGGCGGTCAGGCGTGGGTCCGCCTGATGGACGCGGTGCAGTCGAAGGACTTCCCCGCGCCGGACGCCGAGCTCTCCACGTGCGCGTCGCCGCTGATGTGGACGCTCGAAGTCGGGATCGCCCGGTGCGCGCCGATGGGGACGAACAGCCCGGTGCGCGGCTTCACGCCGCCGACCATCGACGCCTACCTGGCGGCAGTCCGCTTGCAGATGGCCGACATGGCGGCGATGCGCCGGGCCATCGCGTGCTGTTTCGCCGACGGCACGAACAGCTACCTGCTCGGCGGCTACGCGCCGCTCACGGTGGAGGGTGGGTGCGAGGGCGGCGTCTGGACGGTGCAGGTCTGGGAGGTCGGTGACTGATGGCGATTACCCCCGGCAGTGTCCGCATCACCATCGACGACGGCCAACTGGCCCGGTTCTTCCTGCCCGGCGGCGACGTGTTCAAGCAGACCCGCGACATGGGCGCGACGCACTACCGGCACGCGCGCATCTGGGCACCGCGCCGCACCGGCAACCTGCGCGACAGCCATGACGTCAGCGTCCAGCCCAACCGGGCGTACCGGTGCCAGTACACGCTGACGGCGCGCGCCTTCTACGCGGACTACGTGCACAACGGCACGACCGGCCCCATCCACGCGGACAAGTACTCCATCCGCAACAAGTTCTTCCCGCGCAAAGGCTTCCCGCATCACCTGTGGGTCAGCCGCGGCCGATCCACCTATGGGCTGATGAAGGTGCGCCCGGCACCGCATTCCTGGTACCCGGTGCCCTGGCTTCGGGCAACAGTGGACGGACAGATGGCGCAACCCTGGATCGAGCTCACCTTCCCCATCGCGTTCCGCGAGTGGCGGGCGGCGCAGGCGAAGTGGGCACGGTCCCTGCGCTGAGCTATTCTGTGGCTCATGAAAGAGTTCGCCGTCGCCGCGGCACGCACCGAGGCTGAGGGAGAGAACGCCGACGAGCCCGTCGGCGAGTTCACCCTCGCAGGCCAGGAGTTCCGCGCCTACCTTCCTTCCACCGGTCAGATCAGCGTGCTGATCGCATCCCAGGGGCTCGGCCAGAACCTCCGGGACATCCACAACCTGCTCCGCAAGCTCATGCTCGACGACGGCTACAGTCGACTGGTCGGCCTGCTCAACGACAACGTCATCGGGATCGGGATGCTGTACGGGGGTGATGAGCTCAACGACACGGGCATCCTGGACTACCTCATCGAGCTCCGCTCCGGTCGCCCTACTACGTCGTCGAACGGCTCTTCGCCATCGCCCGCGTCCGGTGGCAAGAGGTCGACGGGGAGAGTGCGTGGCGCAACGTCAGTCCCCTCGACCTCCCTGTCGACCGCTTCCTGAACCTCGTCTACGTCTGGGCGCTCCGGCATCTATCCGGCGACGACGTCGAGCAGTGGCTGTTCAACCTGAACATGCCGCCGCCTGGACGGCGGAACCCGGACAGGGTGGACCAGTCCGTCATCGACGATGAGATGGCGGCGTTCGGCGCGCTGGCGGCACAGGTGCGCTAGTCGCGGGTCGTGCGGCAGAATGTGAGCCACCAGGGCCGATGCGCCCTGCCTCGTCACGCCTAGGGGGTGCATCATCGCAACGACGCTCTCAGGGCTGGCGGTTCCGGCGGGTGCGCTGACGTTCGCAGGGCAGGCAGGTCATGGTCGTCCTGCCGTCGGGCTTGCGTCGCTCAACGAGGTTCTCTGGAACTCGTTCATGCTGGCCCGAGGCGCAGTGCGTCTGGCGCTGACTGGCGTGATTGCCATTGCGGAGGATGTCGCGCGAGTTGTCGCGCGCCGTCCCCCATCGCAGGTTGTCAGCACGGTTGTCGGTCTGCACGTCGTTCCAGTGCCGGACAAGGGGCAGGCTGTCCGGGTTGGGGACGAACGCCTCAGCGACCAGTCGATGTATCGAGCGCGGCGCAACATGTCCGTCGATCCTGAACATGACGCGAAGGTAGCCACGCGAGCTCACCTGGGGCTTCATCTCGAAGGGCTCGCTCCGGTAGCCGTGACTGCGAACTCGACCGTCGTCACTGACTTCGTACTTCCCCTCGAAGCCGCGAACCCATGCCCACCGTGTCATGCAAGTGACACTACCATCGGGGGTGCATGATGGCGACAACTATCGGGCGGGTCGAGTTCCTCGTCGGGCTCGATGGCAAAGGACTCCCCGCACAGGCGCGGCGGCTGGCGTCCCAGATCGCGGCGGCGGGCAAGGACGCCGGTGACAACTTCGGCGTCAACTTCGAGAAGTCGTTCTCCGCCCGGCTCGATGGCCTGGCTGGTGAGCTCTCGAACCGGATGAGCCGCGAGGGCACGCTCGCGGGCGAGCGGTTCAGCGACACCTTCCAGCGCCGGATCAAGTCGTCGTTCGCGGGCATCCAGGGCGAGCTCGCCGACGCGCTGATCAACGAAGAGGCGTTCCGCCGGTTCGCCGCGCAGTTCGACGAGCCCAGCCAGGCGGCTGACCGCCTGCGCGAGCACATCGCGCAACTGCGCACCGAGCAAGTCAAGATGGCCGAAGAGGTCCAGCGCGGCGACACGACCTACACGCGCTACGTGCGTCGCCTGGTGCTCACCAAGGAGGAAGCGGCCAAGCTCGAAAAGACCATCAGCCAGTACGCGGACACGCTGACGCGGGAGCAGGAGGCGACGCGGCAGGCGGCAGAGGTCGAGGCCGAGCATCACCGCCGGTTGGAGGTCATCGAGGGCGACTACACCCGGCTCGGCCGGTTGGTCGGCGACACCGACGCCTTCAAGAAGTTCGCCGATCAGGTCGGCGGGTCCGACGAGGCGTTCCGCCGGTTGCGGGTGCAGATCGACGACCTCGGCACGGCGCTGGGTAAGTCGAGCTCCGAGATTGAGACATTCCAGGATCGGCTGGAACGCACGAAGTCGACTGTCGACACCGCCGCCGAACGACTGGACGGGTACAACGAGCGCGTCCGCGAGGTCGGCGTCGAGCACGACAACGTCAGCAAGAAGCTCGACAAGATCGGCAAGACGATGCGCTCGTCCTGGCGGCGCATGGACGGCACCGTCAAGCTTGTCATCGCCAGCATCGTCGGGGCAGGCGATCAGGCCGCGGTGCTCGGCTCGGCGCTGGGTGCGGGACTGATCGGCGTCGGCTCGGCGGCGGCGCAGGCTGTGGCCGGGCTCGGCGGCGTGGTGGCGGTGTTCAGCACGCTGGCGAAGGACCTCGACGAACTGCCACCGTCCCTGCGCGATGTGAAGCAGGAGTTCACGGGCTTCACCGATGCGCTCAAGGCCACGCGCGACATCATCAGCGCGGCGGCGTTCAGGGAGATGGACGGCGTGTTCGACACGCTGTCCGCCACGGTCGGTGAGCTCGGCCCGGACTTCGAAGAGCTCGGCACCACCGTCGGCGAGGTGTTCGCCGACTTCGCCCGGAACACGCGCCCGGGGACCAAGGCGTTCGAAGAGTTCCAGGAGCTCATTCAGCACTCGTCGGACAACTTCGGCCCGCTCATGAGCGTGGTCGGCAAGTTCGGCGTCGCGCTCGTGCGCGCCTTCAACGAGGCCAACCCGCTGGTCGAGGACCTGATCGGCTGGCTGGACACCCTCGCCGACAAGTTCGACCGGTTCACCCAGGGACCTGGCTTCGACGAGTGGATCGGCAACGCGCAGTCCGTGTTCGGCTCGCTGAGCACCCTGCTCGGTGCGGTCGGCGAAGCGCTGGACACGCTCGCCTCGCCCGAGGCGGTGGAGCGCACGGTCGCGCTCCTGGACTCGCTCTCCGAGCTCGTGCCGGTCCTGGCCGAAGTGCTGGACGTCATCGGGCGAGTCAACTTGCTCGGCAACCTGGTCGAGCTTCTCAACCAGGCGTTGCAGGCCATCGAGCCGCTGATCCCGGCGCTCGCCGTGCTCGCCGACATCCTCGGCGGCACACTGTCGTCGGTCATCGGGACCCTC
>DASUFV010000320.1:0-7999 GCA_036274415.1 Actinomycetes bacterium | reverse complement strand
CGTCCGGCCAAGCTCTTGGACCTCGCCCACCACGTTCGTGCCGTCGTCGAGCGTGAGGTCGACCGGTGCGGTCGCGCCCCGCAGAAGGGACGACCAGGGCGTGGTCGCCTGCTCGACCAGAAGCCGCTCCGCGGTCGCGTCGTCGTCGCTGACGCGCCAGTCGGCCTGCGCGATGAGGTCGTCATCGCTCGGATCGGCCCGCTCGAAGCCACCGCCCCCTCCGCCCACGGCCGAACGCTAGCCCTTCCCCAGATGGCTGGAGAGTCTGGCGCTGAACTGCAAGAAGTGGTTTGCTCTCGCGGGAAACACAGGCAAATACAAGCAAACACATGTTAACGAAGGCAAGTGAGGTGTCCATGGAGTCCGCCACTGCCGTAGCTGTCTCGCCCGCTCCCGCCCCGACGGGGTCGTCGCCCCAGTTGGTCCCCCCGCCCGTGTGGCCCACATCGATCGATCCCGGCGCTTCGGCCGAGCCCACCGTTACTCCGATGCAGCTGCCCCTCGAGTACTGCCTGCCCAACGGTCTTTCGGCAACGCCTCAGATCCCGCAGCGACTCCGAGAAGGGAGCCAGCCGAGCATCGTTCCGTGGGTGGCGCGACTTGCGCAGGCTGTCCTCGAGGTCGTGGCTGCCGAACGACCGGTCACGCAGCTCACCACGTGGGTGCTACCGGAGATCTATCGCAGGCTCGATCGCCGCCAGCAAGTCAGTGCTCGTCAGTTGATGCCGGGTCGACCGAAGGAGCGCAGCGCCGAGCTCGTGAGGTCCGTTCATGTATGTCACCCCGTGCCCGAGGTCGCAGAGGTCTCGGTGGTGACCGTGGGCTCGCACGATCGTTGTCGAGCGCTCGCGCTCCGGCTGGAACGTCGCAGGGGTCGATGGATCTGTACTGAGCTTGACTGGGCTTGACGCTCGGACCCAAGGCTCCCACGACACACAAGACCCACAGCGGCCCGGCACCAACCGATGCCGGGCCGCTGTTTGTTCGCTGGGCTAGCTCAGCGGGCACATCTGGTTGTTGAGCCCGTCAAGGTAGTTCGCGTAGTCGATGATCTGACTGCGCTTGCCGCTGTCGAGCACTCGCTGAATCTCGGACTGCATCGACGGCTCGCCGTTGAAGCCCGTAGTGAATCGACGAAGCGGGAAGTCCAGCGCCGCATCCGCGTTCAGGTACGAAGCGACAGCCGCACGCAGCAGAACCTGCGTAGCACCGCTCAGACCGGTGCCACCCTTGCCCTTGAGCGCCTGCAGGGCGGTCATCGACTCGAAGTCCACGCCATTGCTGTAGGCGGCCGGGACATCGATGCGCAACGCGTCCTCGACGTCGGTGCTTGGCAGGAAGTCGTCCGCGGTCGGCCCGGTGCCGTCGTCGTATGACTTCCAGTCGAGGTGGTTCTTCCAGAAGCCTGGCGTGCAGCCTTCACCGTTGCCGCCTTGGTTTGCGCTCGCCGGTACTGCCAGCAGCACACTCGAGCCCAACGCGACAGCCGCGCCAAGCGCGGCCAACTTCTTCAATCTCATGGATCCCCCTTGGAATCTCTCGGAACGAGGTTCCACCATCTTGGTAGCGCTCTGTGATCAATGCGATCACCCACATGGACTAAATGGGGGTACCGCGATTACAGCGCGTGACGATTTCCTGACCGCTCGTTCACGATCCTGCGGTCAGCTGCGGCGCGATCAGGTGCGGCCGGGAGCGCCGTGACACTTCTTGTACTTCTTGCCTGATCCGCACGGGCACGGCGCGTTCCGCGGAGTGCCGGCGTACTCACCGCCGCGGGTGGCAGTCGCTTCACTCTTGACCTCGGTCGCCGTGCCTCCCGCTGCGCCAGCGCCGCCGTCGAGGGTCGGCGCCGAGTACTGCAGCCCGCGATCGTGGTGATCTTCGTCGAGGCCCTTCGCATGAATCTCGGGTGCAACCGCGAACGGCATCGAGTCGTCCGGCGAGACGGCGTCCGCTGCGGGCGCCTCCTCGACTTCGACTTCGAGGTTGAAGATGAAGCCGACCGACTCCTCTTTGATGCCGTCCATCATCGCGGCGAACAAGTCGAAGCCCTCGCGCTGGTACTCGACCAGAGGATCGCGCTGTGCCATGGCTCGGAGGCCGATTCCTTCGCGCAGGTAGTCCATCTCGTAGAGGTGTTCGCGCCACTTCCGGTCGAGCACCGACAAGACGACGCGACGCTCGAGCTCGCGCATGGCGTCGTGTCCGAGCTCCTGCTCGCGACGGTCAAGTGCCGCGCGCGCGTCCTCGAGGATCTCCGAGACCAAGAAGTCGGAGGACAAGCCGGCCCGGTCACCACCAGAGGCTTCTTCGAGCTCTTCGATCGTGACACCGATCGGATACAGCGTCTTCAACGCCGTCCAGAGCTGCTCGAGGTCCCATTCCTCGGGATAGCCCTCAGCGGTCGCAGCGCGCACATAGCCCTCGACCGTGTCCATCAACATGTGCTCGATCTGGTCGTGAACGTCTTCACCCTCGAGGACGCGGCGCCGCTCGGCGTAGATGACCTGGCGTTGGCGGTTGAGGACGTCGTCGTACTTGAGGACGTTCTTACGCGTTTCGAAGTTCTGCGCCTCGACTTGTCCCTGCGCACTCTTGATGGCGTTCGTGACCATCTTGGCTTCGATCGGGACGTCGTCGGGAATGTTGAAGCGCGTGAGGAACGAGTCAACGACGTTGCCCTTGAACAGCCGCATCAGGTCGTCCTGGAGCGACAGATAAAAGCGCGTCTCGCCCGGGTCACCCTGGCGACCGGAGCGACCGCGGAGCTGGTTGTCGATGCGTCGCGACTCGTGTCGCTCGGTTCCGAGGACGTACAGCCCGCCCACTCCGACGACTTCTTCGTGTTCGGCTGCGACTGACTTCGTCGCCTTCTCCAGAGCGTCCGGCCACGCGGCCTCATAGGCCTCCGGATCTTCGGTGGGCGACAGGCCACGCTGTGCCAGCTCAGCGGTCGCCATGTACTCGGGGTTTCCGCCCAGCATGATGTCGGTACCGCGACCGGCCATGTTCGTGGCAACGGTCACCGCGCCCTTGCGACCGGCCTGCGCGACGATCTGCGCCTCTCGCTCGTGGTTCTTGGCGTTCAGCACCTCGTGCGGGACGCCACGGCGCCGGAGCTGGCCCGAGAGCAACTCGGACTTCTCGACGCTAGTCGTGCCGACGAGAACCGGTTGCCCCTTCTCGTGCCGCTCGACGAGGTCTTCGATGACGGCGTTGAACTTCGCCTCTTCGGTGCGATACACGAGGTCGGGCTCGTCCGCCCGGATCATCGGTCGGTTCGTGGGGATCGGGACGACGCCCAGCTTGTAGATCTGGTGGAACTCGTTGGCCTCGGTCAGCGCCGTACCGGTCATTCCGCTGAGCTTCTCGTACATGCGGAAGTAGTTCTGCAGCGTGATGGTTGCCAGCGTCTGGTTCTCGGCCTTGACCTCGACACCCTCTTTGGCCTCGATCGCCTGGTGCAGACCCTCGTTGTACCGGCGGCCAGCGAGCAGGCGTCCGGTGTGCTCGTCGACGATGAGCACCTCGCCGTTCATGACGACGTAGTCCTTGTCGCGCTTGAACAGCTCCTTGGCTCGAATTGCGTTGTTGAGGTAACCGATCAGCGGCGTGTTGACCGACTCGTACAGGTTGTCGATCCCGAGGTAGTCCTCGACTTTCTCGACACCCGCCTCGAGGACGCCTATCGTCCGCTTCTTCTCGTCGACCTCGTAGTGCTCATCGGGGTTGAGCCGCTTGACCAGCTGCGCGAAGTCGACGTACCACTTCGAGCTCTGGTCGGCCGGCCCGCTGATGATGAGCGGCGTACGTGCCTCGTCGATCAGGATCGAGTCGACCTCGTCGACAATGGCGTAGAAGTGGCCGCGCTGAACGAGGTCGTCCTTGCTCCAGGCCATGTTGTCGCGCAGGTAGTCGAAGCCGAACTCGTTGTTCGTGCCGTACGTGATGTCGCAGCCGTACTGGACGCGGCGCTCCGCCGGGCGCATCCGCGAGAGGATCACGCCGGTCTCGAGGCCGAGGAACCGGTGAACGCGTCCCATCCATTCCGCGTCGCGTTCGGCGAGGTAGTCGTTCACGGTGACCACATGGACGCCCTTGCCGGCAAGCGCGTTCAGGTAGGCGGGCAAGGTGGAGACCAGCGTCTTTCCTTCACCGGTCTTCATCTCGGCGATGTTGCCGAGGTGCAGGGCTGCGCCACCCATGATCTGGACGTCGTAGTGCCGTTGTCCGAGCGTGCGCTTGGCCGCTTCGCGGACGGCGGCGAACGCCTCGGGCAGCAAATCATCCAGCGACTCACCGTCGGCGAGCCGCGCCTTGAACACGTCGGTCTCTTCGCGCAGCTCAGCGTCCGTGAGCGTGACGAAGTCCTCTTCGATGGCGTTCACCTGGTCGGCGATCCTGGCCAGGCGTTTGAGCGTCTTGCCTTCGCCGGCACGCATCAGCTTGTCGAGGATGGCAGGCACACGATCTCCGTCGTCGAGGGCGCGGAGGCGGGACTTGCAGACCCCCGTCCACCGCAACGACCGCTGTGGCCGTCGCGGTCATCGTAATCGAATGGTTATCGAGGGTCGGTTCGCGGCAGGCTGGCCCCATGGAACCTGTTCAACCGGTCGAGCTGCGCGACGGTGACCTACTGCTGCGTCCCTGGACTCCGGACGACGTGGACGCGGTCTTCCGCGAGTGCCAGGACGAAGAGATCCAGCGGTGGACGAGGGTCCCCAGCCCCTATCGCCGGTCGGACGCCGAGGAGTTCGTCCTCGCCAACCCCGACCGTTGGAAAGCCGGCCAGCCTTCGTTCGCTGTCGTCGAGGCGGACACCGGTCGGCTGATCGGGTCGTTCGGGGTTGTGGAGGTCTCCGAGGACGGAGGCGCCGAGGTCGGGTACTGGGTCTCGGCGTCCGCGCGTGGTCGAGGGGTCGCCACGACAGCGACGAAGCTCGTTGCTGGGTGGCTGTTCGACCTTGGTCTTCCGCGGGTCTCGTGGCACGCAGCGGTCGGCAACCTGCCCAGCCGGCGAGTGGCCGAGTCCGCTGGCTTTGTGATCGAGGGCATCGCGCGTGAGGGGCTCGTCCTTCGAGGTGAGCGCGTCGACGCCTGGGTGGGCTCACTGCTGCCCGCCGACCTCGACCGCGTCCGGCAAGGCACGAAGCGGCCGAACGACTTCCTCACCGGGTGGCCGACGACGCCCGTCGAGCTGCGATCTGAGCGGCTGCTGTTGCGCACGTCGCGTGAGTCGGACGCCCCAGCACTGCTGTCGTATGCGCACGACCCCGTCGCCTCGATCTGGGACCCGGAAGACACACCCGATTTCGAGGCGGCCAAGGAGCGGGCCAGACGGCGCGCGGACTGGTCGGGTGGCAACGGCGCGGTGTGGGTCATCGTCGACCCGGAGGACACGCAGATCCTCGGTGGCATCCAGCTGTTCGACGTCGCGCGCAAGTCGTTGCATGCCACGGTCGGTTACGGGCTCATGCCGGACGCCCGCGGCCGAGGTTACGCGTCCGAGGCGCTGAGGATGGTGTCGGACTGGGCGTTCAGCACGACATCACTGCAGCGGATCATGCTCATGCACGCCATCGAGAACTCGGCGTCGTGTGGGGTTGCCCTCGCCGCGGGCTACGCGATCGAAGGAGCGACGCGACAGTCGTACCGGTTCGGCGATGGCGAACTGCACGACGAGCATCTGCATGCACGATTGCGGGATGACCCGGTTCCGGTTCCCTCCTGACGGAACGAGTGGTCGTGTTGGTTGAGTTCCTGTCTTGTTGAGTTCCTCGATGACGAGTTGGGGATTGACGCCCGACGCTTGTCAGACCCTCCTGGCATCGTCGGCGACATGAAAGATGACGTCGGGCACCTCATCGAGCAGCTGTTGGCTGTTCGCGAGCTGCTGGACGACGTTCTGGTGAAAGCGTGTCAGCCACGAGCCGCCGACCCCATCAACGACGACCGGCTGCGCACGGTGCTGACCGGCCTCGAACGCGTGAAGAACGCCGCCGAAGCCACACAAGCACAGGCCATGGTCAGCATGGGCAAAGAGGCATTGGCGCTGGACGCTGCCGAACGCGGTGACTCCGACCTCGCCATTCGAAGCCATGAGGAGTTCGTCCCCGACGAGATCGCAGTGTTGTTGGCCTGCACCAAACCGATGGCGGCCGTCCGGTACGGCACTGCGTGGGATGCGATCCAGCACCCTGCTCTTGTGGAGTCCTGGAGCAGCGGACTCATCGATGCGCGCAAAGTGTCGGCCATTGCCGAGCTGTTGCAGCCGCTCGATTCCGCGCCGGCAGCTGAGGTCGCGGCAAGCGCCGTCGACTACGCGACCACGCACACTCCCACCCAGACACGCGAGTGGCTGCGCAGGCGGGTTGTTGCCGCCGATCCTGATGCGGCGGAGCGGCGGCGTCTGGAGGCCAGCCAACAACGCCGTGTGGTCATCACCCCGACCGCAGACGGCATGGCGGAGTTGTGGGCGCTGCTTCCGGCCGTTGAGGGTCGACAGATCCAGTTGACGTTGACGCAGATGGCTCGCGACCTGGGAGCGGGCGATCCGCGCACCATGGACCAACGACGCACGGACGTCTTGACCGACCTCCTTCTGGGCAAGCAGGAATCAGTTCCGGTCAATGTCAGCGTGATCGTTCCCGCAGACACGCTCAGCGGCGGCTCCCGTGAGCCTGCCTGGATTCCCGGATGGGGTCCCATCACAGCTGACCAGGCACACGAACTCATGGGTGAGCGCGCCGGCATCGTGCAGTCAGTTCAGGTCTTGCTGGCCGATGCTGAGTCCGGAGTGCTGTCGGGTCTCTCCGAACACCGCTACCGGCCCTCGCGCACGTTGCAAGCGATCGTCCGAGCCCGCGACGTCACCTGCCGCTTCCCCGGTTGTCGGCGGGCGGCCTCCGAGAGCGCATCGGGCACCGATCTCGATCACACGGTTCCGTGGCCGAGAGGCGAAACAAGCGCAGCGAATCTCGCAGTGCTCTGCCGCCGACATCACCGCCTCAAACACTCCACCACGTGGCGCGTCGAGATGTCCCCCGACAACACCATGACCTGGACGACGCCATCGGGGCGCGAGTATCAGTCCGAACCATGGCAGTACGTCGAACCGCCGTACCTCGAGTGAGCCCCAGCCCTGAGCCGCGGCCCTCAGTAGCGTTCGCTCATGGAACAGGTGCCGTTGTCCGCGGGCGACTTCCTGCTGCGTGCCTGGACGGCAAGTGACCTCGACTTCGTGCTTGCAGCAGCGCGCGACCCGGAGATCGCCCGGTTCTCATCGGTCGGGGTATCGGTTACGCCGGAAGCGGGGCGAGAGTGGATCCGCAAGCGCGCGGTACACGACCGGCTTGACTGGGTGATCGAACACGCAGGTGCCCCGATTGGACGGGTCAGCGTTGCGCACATCAACACCGAGGACAGCGTCGGCGAGATCGGGTACTGGGTGATCCCCGAGCGGCGTCGAGCGAGAGTGGCGACCACCGCGGTAGCTGCAGTCGAGCAACATGCATTCAGCGCTCTGGGTCTCATGAGGCTGGTCATCAAGCATGAACCTGAGAACCACGCGTCGTGTGCGCTCGCCTTGTCGCGTGGCTACCTCGCCGAAGGCACTGAACGAGGAGCGTTCTCGCGCGCGGGTGCGCGCCGCGACCTGCACGTGCACGGTCTGCTCATTACTGACCGGTGATCGCTTCACCCAGGTCGAAAGCAAGGTTGCCTGCGGGACGCACGATCACTCCGTGATCGAGCTCGAGCCAGTCGGCCATGGCGTGCAGCTCACCCGCCAGCCGTTCGGCGGTCTCAGGTGGTGCGGTGTCTTCCCGCCACGCACTCTGCACCAGCAGCACCTTGTTCTTGCGGTCGGCCTTGAGGTCGACCCGACCCACCAGGGCACCGTCCAGGAGGAACGGGAACACGTAGTAGCCGAACACCCGCTGCTCGGCAGGCACGTAGATCTCGATGCGATACCGGAACCCGAACAAACGCTCGGTGC
>DASUFV010000319.1:0-9041 GCA_036274415.1 Actinomycetes bacterium | reverse complement strand
CTGCGCTGATGCTGTCGATCGTGCTGCTCTGTGGCATCGCGGACGCCCTGCTGGCTGCGCTTGCGCGATCTGGCCGCGAGGGGACGCCGTTCGCGTCTGCGGCCCGTGATGAGTTCCGGGCTCTGCTGGGAATCGGCTCTGCGATCGGCGCGACTGGAGTTCTGATCGCTCTCGCCGCTCAGGTCATGGGGTACTGGGCGCTTCCGCTGTTCGCGCTACCCCTCCTGGTCGCACAGTTCTCTTTCCGACGCTATGCGAGCATCCGCGCCACCTACGACCAGACGATCCAAGCGCTCTCCCGGGTCACTGAGGTCGGTGGGTACACCGAGACCGGGCATGCGCAACGGGTGGCGCAGCTTTCAGTGGCGGTGGGCCGCGAGATGGGGCTGTCAGAGGACGACATCAAGGACCTGAGGTACGGCGCGCTGATGCATGACATCGGCCAGCTCTCGCTGACCGACCCGATTTCAGGTGGCGCCACATCGCTGATCGCCCGAGACGAGCAGCGCCGGATCGCCGAGTACGGCGCTGAAGTCATCCGACAGAGTGGGATGGAACGCGTCGCGCACATCGTCGAGCAGCAGACCGAGCCGTTCCGGCGTCCCGGGCAGCCGTTCGACGCGAACATCCCCGTCGCAAGCCGCATCATCCGGGTCGCCAATGCCTATGACGACTTCGCGGGCGGATCGATGGAGAGCCAGCAGAGGCTGCGGGCCCTGACCAGACTCCGAGAGGGCTCGGCCGAGGAGTACGACCCTCAGGTCGTGGACATCGTGAGCCGCGTGGTCGAACGCACGATGCTGGTCGACGTCTGAGTTCGGCGTCTCAGCGCTGGCTGCATGGTTGGATGAGCCCGTGGCCGAGCAGATCCGCGCTGAGTTGGTCGCCAACGTCCTGTCGGTGCTGGTGTCCGCCGGCGACGCTGTCTCGGCTGGTCAGCCCGTGGTGATCATGGAGTCCATGAAGATGGAGATCCCGGTGCTGGCCGAGCGGGGTGGCACCGTGACCGCCGTCTCGGTCGCCGAGGGTGATGTCGTTCAAGAGGGCGATGTCATGGTCGAACTGGGCTGAAGGCTGCAGGCCAGCGCCAGAGCGGCTCGTGGCCCCAAAGGACTAGCCCGCCCGGCCTAAAGGTGAACCCTCTGGAGGTCGAAGCCTCCCTCGTGGAGACCACTGACCTCGAGGACGCCCCTTCTGAGCTGCCTGGCGGCTCCGACGCGTTCGACCCTGACCAGTTCAGCGCGGATCAGTACAACCCCGCGCCAGAAGCTGAGGACCCCGTCGCAGCATCGGCGATCGCCGCTGCTCCGTCGATCCCCTCAGGCCCGCAGTCGGTGGAGCCCTACCTCAAGGCGTTGGTCGAGATCGGCGGGTCCGACCTGCACTGCAAGACCGGGTCACCGCCCCGCGTCCGGATCGACGGACGTCTGCGCAAGCTGCAGGCGCCGACGCTGAACTCGCCGGACACCGAATACATGGTCGCCGAGGTACTGCGGGATCGCCCCGATCTGCAACACGAGTTCGCCACCACGAACGAGGCGGACTTCGCCTACTCGATGCCGGGCGTCGGACGATTCCGTGTCAACGCGTTCCGCGCGCGCGGTTCAGCCGGCTTGGTCTTCCGGCGCGTGTCCGTCGGTGCGATCGGCCTGGAGGACCTCGGCCTTCCACAGGTGGTCTCGGCCTTGGCGATGGAGCCGCGCGGTCTGGTGCTCGTGACCGGCCCGACCGGTTCCGGTAAGACGACGACGCTCGCGGGAATGATCGACCACGTCAACAACAACCGCGAAGTCCACGTCGTCACGATCGAGGACCCGATCGAGGTCTTGCACTACGACAAGCTGTCGATGATCAACCAGCGTGAGGTGAAGCTCGACACCGTCGACTTCGCGACTGCGCTTCGCGCCGCCATGCGGCAGGACCCGGACGTGATCCTGGTCGGTGAGATGCGTGACGTCCCGACGGTCAAGGCCGCTCTCGCTGCCGCCGAGACTGGCCACTTCGTCATGTCGACCCTCCACACGACAGACGCCGCCGAGACGGTCAACCGCATCATCGACTTCTTCCCACCTCACGAGCAGAAGCAGATCCGCATGACTCTCTCGGAGTCGCTGCGCGGCATCCTCTGCCAACGCTTGGTGCCCCGCGCCGACGGGTACGGGCGCTGCGTGACCATGGAGGTCTTGGTCAACACCGGACGCATCGCGGATGCGATCGCCGATCCTGACAAGACCGGCACGATCACCCAGCTGATCAGCGAGGGCTCGTACTACGGGATGCAGACCTTCGACCAGCACCTGGTGTCGCTGCTTCGAGACGGCGTCATCACCCTCGAGGCCGCGATGCTCGCGTCCACGAGCCCACACGACCTCACCGTCGAGCTGCGCCGTCTCGGCCTGGTGGCCTGACGCACATCGCCGTCGTCGGGCCGACCGGCGTCCCTGTCTCACTAGGCTTGCTGCGTGGCGCTCGAGACCGGTTTGCAGGCTGCACTCGTTCATGAGGTCACCCAGGACGACACCGCGATAGCCGTCGGCAGCGGAGACGTCCCCGTGCTGGCGACCCCTCGCTTGGTCGCACTGGCCGAAGCAGCGTGCGTCGCAGCGCTCGGCGATGCAGATCTGGCCGCGTCCAGCACCACAGTCGGGACGCGCGTCGAGCTCGACCACGTGGCCGCTGTCAGCGTCGGCGAGGTCGTCAGGGTGAGCGCGCGGCTGACGTCGATCCACAAGCGGACTCTGCACTTCGAGGTCGCGGCCACCGACGACGCCGACCGCACGATCGCGAAGGGGGCGTTCACGCGAGTACTCGTCGACCGCGCGAGGTTCACTCAGGACAAACAAGACCGCTGACCTCCGAGCGGGGCCAGCGGTCTTGAGTAGGGGGAGGCAGATTCCTCACAAATACGCAGGGTCCTAACGGATACCCAGGCGGTTCCAGGACACGGCATCGTCGCGCCAGTCCCAGCTCTCTCCGGGTGGTGTCACTGGGCGGTCTTCGCGCACGGCGCGCACCATCGCCACAACCAGCGCACCAAAGATCACTACCAGGGCTGCCATCCACATCACGTTCGCGTCCATGATCATCCTCTCGTCACAGCAAGGGTCGTCGTCACTCGTCGGGTGACTCGTCCGGGCACTCTCCGGGTCACCGGTGGGTTCCTTCGGTTACGGGTCTCATGCGCCGTGGACTCGGCGAGCAGGGCCAGGGCCACGGGGCTGGGGCTGAACTGGTACATGGCAGATAGTTTGTCTTCATCCAGGAACTGCCACCAGTGGCACTATTGACATGGTTCGCAAAGTTACTGCCATACTGTCCTCGTGATGAAGAACGTCGTTGCCCTCGGGCTCCCTGGCCTTGCCCCGTTCGAGCTGGGCGTCATCTGCGAGGTCTTCGGGATCGACCGCAGCGACGTTGGGCTGCCGTCCTTCGACTTCGCGCTGGTGACCGAGGAGGCCCGCCCGATTCAGACCTCGATCGGCTTCACGATCTCGGTCGCGCACGACCTCTCGCGGGCTGCTGAGGCTGACCTCGTGTGCGTCCCGGCGTCCCAGACCGACCGTGAAGTGAGCCCGGCGGTGATCGAGGTGCTGCAGGCGACCATCGAGCGGGGGGCGAAGGTGATGTCGGTGTGCAGCGGCGCTTTCGTGCTCGGCGCTGCCGGGTTGCTCGACGGCCGGCCATGCACGACGCACTGGTTCTACGTGGACGAGCTGCACCGGCGGTTCCCGTTGGCTCATGTCGTCCCTGACGTGCTCTACGTCGACGACGACCCGGTGATCACCAGCGCCGGTACCGCCGCCGGCATCGACGCTGCCCTCCACCTCGTGCGGAAGGAGCTCGGGGCCGAGGCGGCCAACGGCATCGCTCGTCGCATGGTCGTGCCGCCGCACAGGGACGGTGGGCAGGCTCAGTACATCGAGCGACCGGTGCCTGAGAACGTGTGCGAGACCCTCGGCCCGTTGCTCGACTGGATGACCGAGAACCTGCACACCGACCTGTCGGTCGACGACCTCGCGGCACGCGCGCACATGTCACCGCGGACGTTCGCCCGCAGGTTCAAGGCCGAGACGGGCACGACGCCGCACGCCTGGATGACTCGTCTGCGCGTCCAACACGCCGAGCGCCTGCTCGAGCAGACTGACGAGCCGATCGAGCGGGTCGCTGAGCTAAGTGGTTTCGGATCGGCGACGCTGCTGCGTCACCACTTCGTCAAGCAGCGCAGCACCACGCCACAGGCCTATCGCAGGACGTTCCGCAGCGAGGCGAGCTGAGTCAGGCGTTCTGACGCATCCGGTTGCGGCGCTTGAGGGCGCGTCGCTCGTCCTCGGACAAGCCGCCCCAGACGCCGGCGTCCTGGCCGGTCTCGAGCGCCCACGCCAGGCAGGGCTCAATGACCGGGCAGCGACGACAGACCGCCTTGGCCTCTTCCACCTGGAGCAACGCCGGTCCGGTGTTGCCGATCGGGAAGAAGAGTTCAGGGTCTTCGTCACGGCAGGCGGCACGGTGGCGCCAGTCCATGCGGATGCACTCTCCTTGCAGATCACCCGGGCGTCCGCCTCGAGCGTGCCAGGGCGTCGCACCAGGGCGCTCGCTCCTCTGGCGGGGCGAGCGACCAGAACCAGCCTTTCAGATGGGTGAGGGGACCACAAGGCGAATGCATCGCTGATCCACGCTGCGTTATGTCAGATGCGTCACATTCTCGCAGGTCAGGGGGTGCCCAGCTCAGGCCAGGACGCGGAGCGCCTTGGGTACCGCCTGGAAGCGCACGGCCTCTTGGCGGCCCAGGTAGTCGCCGTCGACCTGGAACGCCACCGGCTCGTCCGCCTCGACGGTGAACCCGGTGATGTCGTGTCGGTGCACCACGTTGTGGCCCCGAGGGGTCCGCTGTCCGCGTCCCAGGGCCTGCCAAGCCACCCGCAGCGTGCGCGAGAGGCCCAGCTGGCGTAGCGCCAGCAGGTCGAGCCCTAGATCGAACGACGCGCCAGGCAAGGGGTCGACCGGCAGTCGTCCGAGGTAGGTCCACGGTGAGGTGTTGGCGACCAGCACCATGCCCACCGGGTCCTCGACCGGCTCGTCGAGCTCGCTGAGGGTCAGTGGGACGCCGGTGCGAGCGGTCATCGAGCGGAGCGCTGTGCGCACGTAGAGGGAGTGGCTCGAGCGGCGCCCGCCAGCGCGCTTCTGCTCGACCCGGGCGACCACGTCGGCGTCCAGGCCCAGCCCCGCTGTGAACGTGAACCAGCGCTGGTCGGCCCTGCCCAGGCCGATGCTCCGCTCCCGGCCTTCACGCAGCAGCTCCAGCAAGTAGCCGGTCGCCTCGACCAGGTCGTCGGGCATGCCAAGGGCGCGCGCGAAGACGTTGGTGCTGCCTCCGGGGACCACCCCGAGCAGCGGTGCAGTGGACGAGACACCGTCGGCAAGCAGGCCGTTGACGACTTCGTTGGCTGTGCCGTCCCCTCCCAGCACGAAGACGATGTCGTAGTTGCCCTCGGCGGCGTCGAAAGCCAGCTCGGCAGCGTGGCCGCGCGCCTTGGTCTCGGCGAGCTCAAGGTCTACCTGCGAGGCCAGTGCCTGCACGAGGACGTCTCTGGCGCGGGGACTGGTGGACGTCGCCTCCGGATTGACGATGAGGCGAGCCCGCTGCATGAGCGTCACCCTACGCCTGCAGATACGCTCCCGCCCGTGACGACGTCTGGCGCCGAGGGCAAGGAGGCTTTGGGCGTCCAGGTACGCCTGCTTTCCGTGCTCGTTCTCGTCGAAGCGATCGCCATGGTGTTGTTCGTAGTCCTCGACGTGGTCTCTGCACTGCGAGCGGCCGATGCCGAATGGGGCGCGGTGTGGTTCGTGCTCGTCGTCATGGGCTCGTGGGCCGCGGGCTTGGTGGCGGTATCGCGCGGAGTCCTGAGCGGCAGCCGGTGGTCATTCACCCCCACTCTGCTGACCCAGGTGCTGTTCGGAGTGGCTGCTGTGTCGTTCTTCGGTGCGGCGGAGCCACTGGCACGGGTCATCTGGGGCGTTGTGCTCGTCTACGCGATCGTTGTGCTCCGCTTGCTGTTCAGCCGACCTGTTCGTGAGCACCTGGTCTACGACAACGCCTAGGTGTTGGACTCCGAGTCGGCGGGGGTCTGCGGACGCCTGTGCACCGTGGGGGTGCAAGGGCGTCCGCGAATCCAAGACATGCGACCGGCCGGATCTACACGATCTCGGGATCACCTGCGTCGTTGAAGTCGCCTGCGGCGAGGCGTTCGAGGGCCCGACCGGTCAACCGCTGGACGGTCCACTCGTCCATGCCGATGGCGCCGATTCGGCGGTAGAACCCGATGGCGGGTTCATTCCAATCCAGGACCCACCAGTCGAGCCTGGGATAGCCACGTTCGACGCAGATCTGCGCAAGGTGTTGGAGCAATGCCTTGCCGTATCCGAGCCCGCGGTACTGCTCACGGACGTACAGGTCGTCGAGGTAGATCGAGTGCTTCGCGGTCCACGTGAAGAAGTTGCGGAACCAGATCGCCATGCCGGCGACCAGCCAGCCATCGTCGGAGTCGGAGGCGTTGTCGCTCGCGTGATGCTCCAGGATCGAGCACCAGACCGCTGGTTCCTCGCAGAACAGCGCCTCGGTGAAGAGCTGCTCGTTCGACTGCACCTCGTGGCGGGCCTTCTCGTACTCGGCGAGCTCGCACACCATGGCGAAGATCTCCGGGACGTCATCCGGTCTGGAGTTGCGAATGCGGTGACTCGTCATGCAGCCGTGTCCCTTGTCACCCCGCGGGTGCGAATGTCACCGCTCACCGTATTGACCCTCCGGACGAGATGTGGAGTGTTTGGCGGCCGCGTCGATCGCGCGTTCGGTGGCTCGGTGCAGCTCGTCAGCATGGGCAGGGTCGCGGCCGATCGCCGTCAGCCCCAGCCGGCCGTCGATGGCGAGGCCAGGCAGCATGTGCAGCACCACCCCGGTGCCAGTCCGTTCGTCGAACTGGAGGCCGGCGTCCGCGACCGCGCGAATGGCCTCAGCTGGAGGAAGGCCGGTCCATGCGGCGTCCACAAGGTTGTCGGTGGCGCTGTACACCCGGGTCATGTCCCCTTCATGCACGACCCAGCGGGCTGCCTCCGCGTCGTATCGGCCGGGCAGGAGGCTGCGCAGGGTCGTATACGGGTGGGTCGTTCCGCCCTTCCGTAGGTTGACCTCGAGCGCGTACAGCGACCATCGACCCGACCAGTCGCGAGTGGCGGCAAAGTCGACGGCCACGCGTCCGATGACCCCGCGCTCGGCGAGCTGATGACCAACTGCGGTTGCATACCGCGCCAGGTCGGCGGCGTACGCCGGATCAGCCGGGAAGCGGCACCCCATGTACACCTGATTGTCTGGGCCGCCGAGCACCTGATCGTGCGTCGAGAGGACGACGACGTTGCCTCCCGGGACGATGTCGATTTGGGCGCTCGGACTGGTGAACTGCGTCCCTGTCACGCGCTCCTCTACGACTCCGCCGGACTCGAGGTCGCGCGTGTACCAGTCCGGGAGGGCGCGCAGACGCTCGGCGATGTCGGGTTCGCGCAAATCGAGTGTCACGTTCCCGTCGCCGGAGCCGCTGTCGTCGTGCTTGACGATCACGGCGTTGGTACCTGGCTGGATACGCCGAATTCGTGCGATAGCGGAGAGCACGTCGGACGCCGACCGGACGTCCTCGACCCCGACGGGTATGGGAACGCCCGCGCTTCTGAACAGACGGCGTCCCTCGCTCTTGAAGCCCAGGTTTCGCAAAGCCGGATCGGTGCCGTTGATGGGGACGCCTAGTGCAAGTGCGACCTCCACCTCGGCCTCGGTCACGTTCCACGGTTCGATGAGCGCCGGACGGTTCCCGATGAGGTCGCGGATGCGTTGGAGCATCTCGGGTTGTTCGAGCAACACTGCGGCGACTGGGCGACTCGTATCGCCGCCCGTCTCCAGCGCGTGAAACCTGCTCTTCGTGTCACCGTTGGTCCGCAGCGAGGCGTAGTAGTCGACCACCTCGGCATCGGGAAGCCGCGACGAGACGAAAACGACGTGACACCGCGGCAAGCGGTGCAGCACGAGCTGCGAGACCAGGTAGCGGTGCTCCAGCGCAGGAATGCGGTCGGCGTAGTGCGACAGCAGCGACTCGCCGAGGCTGTAGGACGGGAGCGCTACGACGACGTGGTCAACCGCGCTACCCGGACGATTGGCCTCAAGTGCCTGGGGGAGCAGCGCCTGTACTTCTTCGAATGAAGTGACCGCCACTGCTCTACGCCTGTCGGACGATCGAGGGGCGCAGATGTGGCGGTCAGCTCATTCGTGAACGTTCAGGCCTTCTTGGTCTCCCAGAAGATGTCAGCGATCTCGTCGATCTTCCCCAGCAGCTGATCAGCGACGGCAACGTCAGTCGTGCCCTTGGTACCGGCTGCTCCCGCCAGCTTGGTCGCCTCGTTGAAGAGATCGTGCAGCTGCGGGTACTTCTCGAAGTGTGGTGGCTTGAAGTAGTCGGTCCAGAGCACCCAGAGGTGTTCCTTCACCAAGTTGGAGCGCTCCTCCTTGATGGAGATCGCGCGGGCCTTGAACTCGGCGTCGTCGCTTCCGTGGTACTTCTCCATGCACGCCTTCACTGACTGTGCCTCGATGCGGGCCTGTGCGGGGTCGTACACACCGCACGGCAGGTCGCAGTGAGCGCGAACCTCGGTGATGAGCCCGAGAGTCATGGGGCGATCCTTTCGACGCAGGTCTCAGATGTCGGCGACACTACCCCTCATGCGGAACCAGCGCAGAGCCGCCTCAGGCCTGGTTCACATCGTGGGTGGACGCGCGCTCGTGAGAGTGCGCGGGGCGTCCATGCAACCAACGCTGCACGACGGTGACGTGCTCTTGGTCAGAGCTGGCGTTGAACCGAAACCGTCGGCGCTCGTGGTGGTTCGGCTACCGGGACGTTCGGGACTCTCGGTGAAGCGAGCGGTTCGCAAGGACGACGAGGGTTGGTGGGTCGAACGCGACAACCCGCGTGAAGGAATCGACTCGTGGGTCGTAGGCGCGATCG
>DASUFV010000318.1:0-11582 GCA_036274415.1 Actinomycetes bacterium | reverse complement strand
TCGACGGCGCCAGACGACAAGTCACTCTTCGAGGTCACGCAGGGGCTGCCGCTCTACGTCATCGAGTCTGCCCGCGCCGAGGTCGGCAGAAACGAGTCGTTGACTGCCGTGCTGGAAGGATCGCCGCGCGTCCAAGCGGTGCTCGACGGACGACTCGATCAGCTCGGTCAGGAGGCGTCCAGCATCGCCGGGCTGGCGGCCGTCATCGGACAGGAGTTCACACCGGACCTGCTGGAACGCGCGAGTGACCTCCCCGCCGACCGGGTGGTTGACGGCCTGGACGAACTATGGCGACGCCGCATCATCGTGCATCACCGGCGCGGCACGTATGGGTTCTCCCACGAGCTGCTTCGTGACGCGAGCCTTCGGCGCGTGCCGCCGCCGCGTCTCGCGTCACTACATCGCCGTGTTGCTGAGGCTCTGCAGGACACCGGTGTGGACGCGGGAACGCGTGCGGGCCGGATTGCCGACCACTACGAGCAGGCCGGCCTCAGCGAACGCGCACTTCCCTTCCACGAGCAGGCAGCGAGCCTCGCGGTGGAGCGATTCGCACACGACGCGGCGATCGATCACTTCCACGCTGCATGTCGCCTGTTGGGTTCGTTGCCCCCGGGGGAGGAGCGAGACCGTCACGAGTTGCGACTTCGACATCTGGTTTCTGCGCCTTTGAACGCTCGGTACGGGTTTGCCTCGCGTGAGCTTCAGGACGAGGTCGAACGAGGGCTGGAACTTGCCGAACGCTTGCACGACAGACGTCTCGAAGTGGTCAGTCTGGTTGGTCTCTTCTCATCGTTCGTTGTGCAGGGGCGGGTCGTGGAGGCGTACGAAGTCGCTCGTCGCGCTCTGGCCGCGAGTGACGGCCAGCCAGAGGTCCTCGGTCAGGTGCATTTCGCCGTGGGTGGATCGGCGATGATGCTCGGCAGGTTGGACGAGGGAATCGAGCAGTTCGACCTGGTGCCACAGCTGGCAATGGATCGCCCGGCGGCCGTTGTGGGCACGCGCCCCGAGGTGCACTCCGCCGCCTGGCAAGGGCACACCCTCTGGCTCGTAGGCAGAGGCGAAGAGGCCCGTGAGCGTCTGCAATGGGCGCGAGAGCGGGCCGAGGAGCTCGACCACGTGTTCAGCCTGGCCGTGGCGCTCGCCTACGCAGCGATGCATGCGCAGTTCGAAGAGGACCAAGAGCGGGTCGTTGAGCTGGCGGGGCTGACGTCCGAGCTGTGTGCCAAGCACGGGTTCCGCTACTACGGCGACTGGGCTCACATTCTGGCTGGCTGGGCGAGCGGTGGTCGGATCGGTCTCGCGACCATCCAGGACGGGCTGGCCGGCCTGAACTCGCAGCGGGCGTACATCCGCCGCTCGTACTACCTGACCCTGCGGGCCGATCTGGAGCTGAGCGAAGGGATGGAGGACGCGGCGCGACGCACGCTGCGTCAGGCGCATGAGCTCGCGATCGAGAAGTCCGACCTCTGGTGGTTGCCCGAGGTGCTTCGTCGCCGGGCGCTTCTTGAGCCCGAGCAGGTCGCCAAGGACCTGTTGCAGGAGGCCTGTGCGGTAGCGGAGGCGCAGGGCAGCGTGACCCTCGCACGGCGCGCGCAGGCTGACCTCGCAGCGTTCGGTCAGCGCTGATGGGGACTGGTGATGTCCGACTCGACCGAACGCCCGCCGAACGGTGCGGTCCGTACGTTCTCCGCACGACCTGGGCATCGTCCCGTGACTCCGTCCCTGAGGAGGACCAATGACCGTTTCGCGAACCAACTTCGAGCCCCTGCAGAAGGGCCTCCGCGGAGACCTGATCACTCCGTCGGACGCCGGCTACGACGAGGCTCGTGCGGTCTACAACGGGATGATCGACCGTCACCCGGCGGCGATCGCTCGTTGCGCTGATGAGGCAGACATCCAGACGTGCATCCAGTTCGCCCGAACCGAAGGACTTCCGGTCTCGGTCCGCGGCGGTGGCCACAATGCAGGTGGCTTGGGTGTTGCCGATGATGCGCTGGTCATCGATCTTTCGCCGATGAACTCAGTGCAGGTAGACGCCGCCGCCAAGACCGTGACGGTTGGTGGCGGAACCACCTGGAGAGAAGTGGACGCCGCTGCGGGCGAGTTCGGACTCTCGGTTCCCTGCGGGATCATCGGCTCGACCGGGGTTGGTGGCCTCTCGCTGGGCGGCGGGATCGGCTATCTCGCGCGGCAAGCCGGTCTGACGATCGACAACCTGATCTCGGCCGACCTGGTGCTCGCCGACGGCAGCCAGGTAACCGCGAGCACTTCGGAGAATCCCGATCTGTTCTGGGCGATCCGTGGCGGTGGCGGGAACTTCGGCGTCGTCAGCACCTTCCGCTTCCGCGCGCAAGAAGTGCCGAGCGTCTTCGCAGGCCCGGTGCTGTACCCAATCAGCGCAACCGGTGACGTCTTGCGCTGGTACCGCGAGACCCAGCCTTCGCTGCCCCGAAACATCAACGGGTGGTTCGGCGTCCTCACCATTCCGCCGGCACCGCCGTTCCCCGAGGAGCTGTGGGGCGTGAAGGCGTGCGGAATCGTCTGGGCCACGACTCTTCAGGGCAAGGCTGCCGAGGACGCGATGGCGCCGTTGCGCAGCTTCGGCGAGCCGCTGATCGACGGCCTCATGGAGATGCCGATGTCGGCGCTCAACACCGCGTTCGACGAGCTCTACCCGGCCGGGCTCCAGTGGTACTGGCGGGCTGACTTCGTCGGTGAGATCAGCGACGACGCGATTCGCGTGCACGAGAAGTACGCGGAGCTGCTTCCGACCGGGCACTCGACCATGCACCTGTACCCGATCGACGGGGCCGTTCACGACGTTGCGGAGTCCGACACGGCGTTCGCGTACCGCTCAGCCGGATGGGCTGCAGTCATCGTGGGCGTGGACCCCGAACCGGAGTCCGTTCCTGCTCTGCGCGATTGGACCATCGCGTACCAGGAAGAGCTGCATCCCACGGCCCTGCAAGGCGCGTACATCAACTTCCTCATGGATGAAGGGCAGGGACGCGTGCGCGCGTCGTATGGCGGCAACTTCGATCGGTTGCAGGCCGTCAAGCAGAAGTACGACCCGACGAACTTCTTCCACAGCAACCAGAACATCCCACCGGCTGGTTAGGCCCGACTCGTCGAGCCTGTGGGACCCAGCCACACGGGAGTCAGCTGGCGCTGGGCACGAAACTCAGACGCACCTGCCGTTCCCCGTTGTCGACGTTCAGGTCGACCAGGCAGATGCTCTGCCACGTGCCCAGCGCCATGCTGCCGTCAATGACTGGAACAGTGGCATACGGCGGGATGAACGCGGGCATGACGTGCGATCGGCCGTGCCCGGGGCTGCCATGACGATGTAGCCAACGGTTGTCACCGGGCAGCAGTTCCTGCAGAGCCGCGAGCAGGTCGCGGTCGCTTCCGGCTCCGGTCTCGAGAATGGCTATGCCTGCGGTGGCGTGCGGAATGAACACGTGAAGGAGGCCGTTCCCGCGGTCTGCCGCGTCCCTCGCAAAGCGGGAGCAGTGATCGGTGATGTCCAGTACGACATCTCGATCACCAGTCGAAACGAAGAACACCTCGCTCAGCACGGCCTGAGTCTGCCGCAAGCCAGACAGAGAAGAGCCAGCAACGGCAACCTCTCCGTCCACTCTCACCCGGGTTTGGGTCTCGCCGGAGGGGCGGGGTGAGGGTGCTTGTCCCCCTGAAGCAGAGGACGTCGAGGCTGGCCGCTGCTGGCAGCTGGTGTGCGGCTCTAGCGCGGATTCATGCTGCTGTAGGTGCCGCTGTCCGCTTCTTCGGCCGCATACGTCGAGTTGATGTCCGGCGTGGCGGACGTGCCATATGAACTTGACGTATCCGAAAGATCAATCTCACGGTCACCCTTGCTAGCGATGTTGGTGACCTTGTCACCCAGACGCTGCTCAACGGCCTGCATCTGCGGTGACGACTTAACCTTGCCGATGGCTTCCATGGTCTTGCGCCGAGCTGACGCGTTACCGGCGAGGTAGCCGATGCCTGCTCCTGCGGCAATCCAGAGGAGTCTCATTGAAACGTTCCCTTCTAAGCGTTGAGGCTGGTCGCGTGCTGTTAGACGGTGCCGCGCCAGCTGCCGGTGGCGTTCGGACGTTCCTCGATGAACGCCTTGAAGCGGTCGAGATCGTCTTCAACCCGGTGCTGGACAAAGCCCAAACTGTCGCCAGCCTTCTCGACGAAGCCTTCGGGTTCGAATCTCATCCGCAAGGCGACCTCGGTCTCAGCGCCGTTCGGTCGGAACGACACCTCGCCCTCGTGGGCCGGTTCGTCGCGAGAGACCCAGCGAATCCGTTGGTCGGGCTCTTGCTCGACGATGTCAGCGATGAATGATCGTTTGACACCAGCGATCTCGACGTCCCATCGGGTCGTCTGCTCGTCGAGCTGCTCGACGCGGTTCACGCCTCCCATGAACTCCGGAAAGGTCTCGAACTGAGTCCACTGGTTGTAGACGGTCGACACCGGACGATCTACGAGCGTGCGCGCGGTGTGCTCCATCGCGCCTCCTAGGGATTGGTCCAGTCGTGTTGATCGTCGTGACTGGTACGGCGGTTGTTGCGTACGGATGCGGAACTACCCGACGTGACGCGTGGCAAACCCGCCTGTGACATGAGGCACTAAATGGTGGGCAGGGGCGGGGTCGAACCGCCGACCTTCCGCTTTTCAGGCGGACGCTCGTACCAACTGAGCTACCTGCCCCAGTCCTGCACTGTGTCGTGGTCTGTCGTGGTCCTGCGATGGTGACACGAGACAGAGACAGGGTCGAGCGGTCCCGACGGGATTTGAACCCGCGACCTTCGCCTTGACAGGGCGACGAGCACTCCGAACTGCTCCACGGGACCTCATGCGAGGTCTCACCCCCTGGCGGAGGTGGTACCCCCAGCGGGATTCGAACCCGCGCTACCGCCGTGAAAGGGCGGCGTCCTAGGCCGCTAGACGATGAGGGCTAGCTCCGCCGGAAGCCCGACCAGCATAGGGGATGCAAGATCAGGCACCAAAGCGGGCAGGTTCATCGTACTGACCGCCGATCATGACGAGACCGCGTCCTTGATCGCCCTGGTGAACGCCGGTGTCGAACCGCAGCACGACCCGATCAGATCGACCCCGAGGTCGCGCAGCCGCACTGCGTGCTCGGCAACGTCGTCCACCGTGGCGTCGTACACGAAGCGGTCACCAACAAGATGGGGAAGCCCAGCGTTGGACTGTCCGATGAGCAGGAGTCCCTCCGGGCGGACGTCGACCATCGCGCTGACGATGGTTTCGAGCTCTTCGAGCCCGCGACCGCAGTTCGCGCCGACGGCGTCGACACCGGAATCGGCGAGCTCAGTGACGGCCTGCGCCGGAGCCACTCCCATCATGGTGTGCAGGTTGGTGTCGAAGCTCATCGTCGCGACGACTGGCAGATCAGGTGCGACCTTCTGGACTGCAGCGAGAGCGGCGCGCACCTCTGCGAGATCGCTCATGGTCTCGATCACGACCAAGTCGATGCCACCGTCGACCAGACCCCTGAGCTGCGCTTCGAAGAGCGCCGATGCCTGCTCATCGTCCATCGTGCCCATGGGGAACATCAGCTCGCCGGTAGGCCCGAGGTCACCCGCAACGAAGGCATCGTGCTGGCTGGCCACTTCGTGGGCGATCTCTGCGGCGGCCTTGTTGATCTCGTACAGGCGGTCGCCCAGACCGTGCATGGCCAGGCGCGGCTCGGTGCCACCGAACGTGTTCGTCGTGAGGACGCGAGCCCCGGCTTCTGCGTACTCGGTGTGAATCTTGCGGATGGCGTCCGGGTGCTCGACGTTCCAGAGTTCGCCGGCCCCCCCGCCCTCGAGCCCACGCTCCTGCAGCAGGGTCCCCATACCGCCGTCGAAGACGACAGGAGTGCCTTCGCCAGCGGGCTGAGTGCCGAGCAGCTGGGTCAGGCGGTTCATGGGAGGTCTCCGAGTGTCGTGACTGAGCCATTACGGACGTACGTTCCACGACGAGGGTACTGGGACCGCCCCATATGCTGGGCAGGTGCTATCGATGGACGCCGCTCGGTTCGAAGAACTGGTGGCCGAGGCACTGGACGGCGTCCCGCCCGAACTCATGGCTCTGATGCAGAACGTGGTCGTCCTGACGGCTGAAGAACCGCCGCCTGGCGAGGAACGCGAGCTGCTGGGCCTCTACGAGGGCATCCCGCTCACCGACCGCGACGGCGGCTACTCCGGCGTCCTGCCCGACCGCATCACGATCTTCCGCGGTCCTACGCTGCGAATGGTCCACGACTGGGACGAAGCCGTGCACGAAGTGCGGGTCACCGTGGTCCACGAGATCGCTCACCACTTCGGGATCGACGACGACCGCTTGCACGAGCTCGGGTACGGCTAGTCGACCAGGAGCACGGCCTTGCCCTCGACCTCGCGGTCGAGCAGCGCCTGAACCAGCGGCATTGGATCTGTCCACGACCCCACGCGACTGACCTGAGGATCGAGCTTCCCGGCGTCCATCAGGGCCAGGAGGCGGTCCAGCTGTGGTGTGCCGAGGCGGTGTCGGGCGACCTCGGTGAACACCAAGAGGCCCTCGATGCGGGCTCCGGAGTGACTGCCGAACCAGTACGGGTCGAGTGATGCGTCCTCACCGGAGGACCGCCCGTAGCTCACGAGCACCCCCTCTGGCGCGAGCTCATGGGACGCGGTGCGCATCGACTGACCGCCGACCGACTCGAGTACCACGTCGAATGGCCCCTGGGCGCTTTCGATGCCCACCACGACGTCTTCAGCCCCCAGCTCAGCAAGCCCGTGGGCCCGCTCAGGACGCCCCACGACCGCCGTCACGTGCGCGCCAGCTCTCGCGGCCAGCTGAACCGCGAGCCGGCCGACCCCGCCGGACGCGCCCGTGATCAGCACTCGCGACCCGAGGAGCGGTCCGCCCAACTCGAGAGCGCGCCACGCTGTCAAGCCAGCGATCGGCAGCACAGACGCAGCAGCGTCGGTGACGCCGTCAGGTATTTGCGCGAGGGCGTGAGTGGGAATGGCGACCTGCTCTGCCCAGGCGCCCTCGTCGACGAGGCCTACGACTCGGGTACCGACGTCCGGTCCTGAACCATCGCGAGCGCGTTGGCTGACCGTGCCGACGACGTCCCAGCCGAGCACGACGCCTTGCTCTTCTTCTCGCAGGTGGCGAACCTCGCCGCGGTTGAGCGAAGTCGCCGTCACTGCGACGAGTGCCTCGTTCGACGCAGCAGTGGGTTCTGGAACCTCGCCGAGCTTGAGGCCTGGGCCACCTTCGCCAGTGGTGAGCAGTGCCTTCACGCGCGCTCACCTCCTGGGTGATGGCTATCGCGCCTTTACAGGTAACGCCCGCAGACCGGCCACGGTGAGCGACCGGATCCCTTGAACAGAATCCAAGCGCGCTTGGTCTGTTCCCAGTAACCGTAATCGGTCGGGTTTCCCTTGCCGCCGACTGCGTGCCACGTCGATAACGAGAACTGGTACAGGCCGTAGAAGCCAGCGGGGTTCACTGCGTTGGGGTTGCGACCGGATTCGCAGCGTGCGAGACCAACCCAGTTGGGTCCGGTTCCGATGCGAACGACCTTGCGCTTGGGGTCACGCACGGTGCGTGACTCCACGACGCGCTTGCTGTCCAACTCACCGTCGAGGAACACCTTGCGGAACACCACGCGCGCCTTGCCGGCGCGACCCTGCTTGTAAACGCGGCGTGATCCGGAGCGCACCAACTTCGACCGGTCCTTGACGACCTTGGGCTTGATGCGCTTGTGACCGTCGGCGAATGCCACACGCACGTCATAGACACGTGCTACAGCGTCGTCGCGCACGATGTCGTCGGCGTGGAGACGTCGTCCATTGGCAGAGTAGAAACGAGTTGCCGTGTAACGACGCGTCTCGAACCGTGCGTAACGACGGGTGGTCGCGGTCGGGAGGCTGAGCTCCTGTCGCACTTCCTGGACGGTCGAGCCCACGACCCGGTGACGGGTCTTGTCGCCGTCGCGCTTAACGACGATGCGTCGCGCGGGCGTCCAGGAGACCGTCATGCCGTTGACAACGTCGCTACTGAGCGACGGACTCACGAGGTCTGTCTTGTCGAACGACACTGACTCTTCGGTGAGGAGTTGTCTGACCGTGTCCGCAGAGGTGCTCACCGATGACGTGACGCCCTTGAGGTTGAGCTTCACTGTTGCCGTTTCCGCTGATGCGGGCGTGGCCGTGGTGATGAATCCTGCGGTGAGTGCTGCGGTGGCGATGCCAACCGAACCGACTCTGGCGACCTTGCTGATCGTGTGCGGGGACGTGAGGCGTCCAGCCGTACGCGAGACGAACATGCAACTCCAGACCTCGTTGGTCCGGGCAGGAGCGCAGCACAACGCTGAGTTGCGCTGGGTTTAGGGCTCCACCCCGGCTGTACAGCGCCGGTGGGGAATCCCAGCGCAGTGGTCTCAAAGGGACCGGGACAACGGGAATCGACACTAATCACGGCGTCCGGCGGGTCGCCAATCCGCGCGACCTGCTTCCACAGGGCTCAAATGCTCAATTCGGGCGGTGTCCTGGGACTTTGCGAGTGATCTGAGAGATGAGTCACACGGGCCGATTCGCCTTGTGGAACAAGGGATTCCGGGAACATCGGCACTCCGTGAATGCCCGTGCACAGGGCGTAGCGGCCGGGCTGCGACTCGACCCACTACCTTCCATCCCACGGCTTCTGCGAGGAGGTTGGGATGGGCTCGACCGCACCGGGGCAACAAGAGACACCGCCGGTGACGGCAGACCGTAATGCGGCAAAAGGGTATTTGGCCCTGATCGGGCTGGGTGCGGCGATCGGCATACCGTCCGCCCTTCTTGCCTCTGTCTTCCTCGCGCTTGTGCACTGGTGCGAGGACCTGCTGTGGACTGACCTGCCTGATGCCTTAGGGGCCAGCTCTCCGCCCTGGTACCTCGTGGTCGGCCTTCCCGTGGTTGGAGCGCTCGTTGTTGCTTTCGCGCGCCGGTTCCTGCCTGGTGACGGAGGACACTCGCCGCTCGTCGGTCTCGGCGGGGCCCCAACGCCGCTCAAGTACGCACCCGGGGTCGCCCTCGCAGCGTTAGGAACGCTGGCGTTCGGCGCGGTGCTGGGGCCAGAGGCGCCGCTCATCGCACTGGGATCGGTCGTGGGTATGACGGTCGTGCCGCTCGTGAACGCCGGACGCCAGGGCGAGCAGGTCTTGTCAACGGCCGGTTCCTTCTCGGCGGTGTCGGCGTTGTTCGGTGGCCCGCTGGTCGCCGGCATCCTGCTACTCGAGGCTGGCCTCGCAGCAGGAGCAAGTCTCACAGTGGCGCTGTTGCCGGGGCTTGTCGCTGCGGCTGTCGGCTACGTCATCTTCGTCGGGTTGGGCGACTGGGGCGGTATAAGCGAAGCAGGTCTCGCGGTGCCCGGATTACCCACGTACGACGGAACTTACGTCGCAGACCTGCTGTTGGCGATCGTCGTCGGTGTCGTGGCAAGCCTCGTCATCACACAGGTGAAGGACGCCGGCCGGCGAGTCGAACGGATGGCGAGCGCAAGCCCTCGACGCAAGTACGGCGTCCTGTTGCTCGGCGGGCTCGTCGTTGGCTTAGTGGCATTAGTAGCCGATTGGCTCGGTGCCGACTCGCAGGACGTGCTCTTCTCGGGGCAGTCCGCTATCCCGCAGGAGTTGGCGACCTCAACCGTCAAGGTTCTTCTGATCCTTGTCGTAGCTAAGGCGATCGCCTACGGGATCTCGTTGGGATGCGGATTTCGAGGAGGACCCGTCTTCCCTGCCGTGTTCATCGGAGTTGGCATCGCCACGTTTGCTTGCTTGTTCTTCGACACGTCGGTTACGTGGGCGTTGGCGGTCGGAGCGGCAGCTGGCATGACAGCCGGAACCGGTCTCGTGTTCAGCGCCTTGATGCTGAGCATGATGTTGGTCGGATCAGCTGGCCAGGACGCCCTGCCTGCTGCAGTACTCGCAGTCGCGGCTGCATGGATCACGAACGCCGCGATCGAGCGTCAGCAGAAGACCGGTACCGCAGACAGCCGGACCGCCCATCACCCTCCGTGACGGGCATCCATCTCGGTCGGCTGACCGGGTTGCACCTCCCCGATTCGGTACGGCCGCATCATCTCGTTGTCTTCGTGTTCGACGATGTGGCAGTGCCAGACGAATTGGCCTGCACTCGTGAAGCGCATGCGCACTCGCGTCACTTCGTCGGGATACGCGATGACTGTGTCTTTGAAGCCGAGTTCGTTCGGTTCAGGCGGGTGTGGCGTCCCGACTGCGCGGACCGTCCCACTCGACATTCGCATCGAGGCCATGTGTGCTGAGGTGTTGTCCGTCATGCCTTCGTTGTCGTCGGGCTCAGACTCGATTGGCTGGCGGTTCACGACGGCGAACTGCACCTCGTGTATGTGCATCGGATGTGCGTCTGCAGTTGTGTTGTAGAACTCCCAAGTCTCTACGGTCCCTGGCGAAGGATTCTCGCTGACCGGGCTTGCCCACTCCCGGTCGTGGTATGTCGCCGGACCTAGCGCAGGATTTCCCATGACGTTGCCGAGGTGGGCCTCGCTTGGCCCATCGGTGAAGTCAGACATCAGCTCGATAAGAGCTAGTCGCCGCCTAGTTCCTCCCGAAGGCCGGACCACGGGCGGCAACTGCAAGTACTCGGGTGGTGTCGTCGGGTCCGCTGCTCGTGCTCGGTGTACCCGAAACTGCATGACTCGGCCGGTCGATCGCGGGTCCGCGACGTCGAAGTCGTCCTGGGGCTCGCCACCACCGAAGGGCTCGTCAGGGCCGACGTTTCGAAGGATAAAGCGGCCCTCTGAAACGGTGGTGAAGTCGACGATCAGGTCGGCGCGCTCTGCTGGTGCGAGAAGGAGGCGCTGTTGTTTCGCTTGAAGGTTGACGGGTCGCGGCAAGAAGCCACCGTCGGACCCGATCTGCCAAACGCGTACACCAGGGATGCTCGCGAAGTCGAGGATGAGGAAACGCGAGTTGCACCCGTTGAGGACGCGGAATCGGTACCGGCGCTGCTCAACGTCGAGGAATGGCCACGTCCTGCCATTCACGATCAAGGTGTTTCCGAAGAACTCGGGGTTCCAGATCGGTGAGACATCTGAGTCTGGGACATACGGCCCGGCGTACTCGTCGAAGTACGCGCGAGTGTCTGGATAGAACAATTGCCCGTTCCGTGTGAAAGCGCGATCTTGGATTGCCATTGGAATCTCGTAGTACTTCGCGTCTGGGCTGTCGGCGAGAGCGGGCGCGGGTCCAGGAAGTATGGCTTTGCGCCCTGTGCGAGAGTCAAACACGGCATCTGCTGGCCCACCACGGAGGATGTAGAACCCAGCTGGGCCGGCGTACACATTGAGGCGCGTCATCCCGAGCGTGTGATCGTGGAACCACAGAGTGGCGGCGCGCTGCGTGTTCGGATATTGAAAGGTGGCAGTGCCGGGCGCCCATTCGACTCCATGCAGAGCTTTGGCCTTTTGTGCGAAGAACTCGTACCACGTTCCTTCGGTCGCATAGCCACCGGGAATATCCCCGGCGTCTGGCAAGAACCAGGCTTCGGCGTAGC
>DASUFV010000317.1:0-9727 GCA_036274415.1 Actinomycetes bacterium | reverse complement strand
CACCCGCTTCGACCGATCAAGGCGCTCTGACCTACCGCGTCCATCGCCATTCCCAGATGGTGCCTGCTTCAGGATCTTCCTGATCATTGGTGTGTTCAAAACCGAGTGAGACGAGTACTCCGGTAGAGGGGTTTGGGCCGGGGAGCGTATGTGCGATGACGTGGTCGACTTCGCCGCTGGCCGCGGCCTCTTCGATCAACGCCCGGGCAGCTGCGACACCGAATCGCTGTCCCCGGAACTCCGGAGCGACTTCGTAGCCGATCTCCACGGTGCGGTTGGCGGGCGGAGCGGCATAGCCCCCTGAGCCAACGAGACGGCCAATCGCGTCGTCGACGAAGAAATGCATGGACCACGAACGGTCGCCTTCAGGGGTTTCCTGGAGATGAGCAAGGGTGAAGTCGATGGCCTCTGGGAACTCCGGCCATCCATCGGGCACTGGGGAGCCGATCAACTCCGAGAACTTCGAGCGGTCGTCCTTCAGGGTGTTCAGTAGTTCCGTCGTTGCCGGGACAAGTCGCACGCGCGGCTCGGATTGCATATGGATCCTTCACTTCCTCACGCGCTGCGGGGAATCGGTGGACGAGGTGATCGACATAGTGCCTTATGGTCTCCGCCGCGTGTGGCTGTCCGGCACGCGAGGCCTTCTAGAGTTGGTTAATGCCCACAGGGTCGAGCAAGGCTCCCGCCATCGAGATCGAAGTCGGCGACCGCGATGTGCGAATCACCAACCCTGATCGCGTGTATTTTCCGCAGCTCGGGGCAACGAAGCTCGATCTCGTCCACTACTACATCAGCGTTGGCGACGGGATCGTCAACGCGCTGCGCGATCGCCCCTGCATGCTGCACCGCTTCCCGAAGGGCGTCGAAGGGGAGAAGGTGCACCAGAAGAGGCTTCCTTCTGGAGCGCCGCCATGGGTGGAGACAGTCGAGCTGTTCTTCCCGCGCTTCAAACGCACCGCGAACGAGTTGTGTGTCACGGAGCTAGCAAGTGTCATCTGGGCGGTGCAGATGTCGACAGTCGAATTCCACCCCTGGAACAGCCGGCGGTTCGACACGGAGAAGCCGGACGAGTGGCGCATCGACCTCGACCCGATGCCGCACTGCGACTTCGCCACGGTGCGTCGCGTCGCACATGTCGCGCATGAGGTCTTGGACGAACTCGGTGCGGTCGGATGGCCCAAGACCAGCGGCGGCAGAGGGATGCACATCTATGTGCGCATTCCGCCGCGGTGGGGGTTCCAGGATGTGCGACGTGGGGCGTTGGCGTTCGCCAAGGAAGTCGAGCGACGATCCGGTGGTGACGTCACGACCGCCTGGTGGCGAAAGGACCGCGAACCCGATGCCCTCTTCGTCGATTACAACCAGAACGCGCGTGACCACACCATTGCTAGCGCTTACAGCGTTCGTGGCAATGCGCGCGCGACTGTGTCCACTCCAGTCGAGTGGGATGAAGTCGACGACATCGTCCCGGACGACTTCACCATCGAGACAGTCCCCGAACGATATGCCGCGAAGGGTGATCTACACGCAGGCATCGACAACGCGGTGTTCAGCTTCGAACCGTTGCTCGAATGGGCTGAGCGGGACGAGCGAGAAGATCCCCATCGCGCAACACCGGAGTCTGAGGACTGATCGGAGGTCAGATCGCAGCCGCGAAAGCCTCTTCGCCCCACCAATTCTCGAAGGTCTTGGCGCCGACGCGCTCGATCAGTCCAGCGGTTTGGCTGGTGTGTGCGCGCAGTGCCGCGAACTTCCTCTTGGCGATGTCGTTGTCGCACCGTTGAACATGCACCAGCGCAGCCTTGTCACGCGGTCGCGGAGGAGTGTTCGACATCCACACTCCCTGCTGGTCACAGAGATCTCCCCAGCGGTCGAGAAAGTCCTGCGTCAGCGCCGCGTGCCAGACGTCGTGGGTACGTTCCCTCCCTTCGGAGGCAGCGGTAACCCATTGCGACACGGCCTGATGATCCGAGTGGCCGGTCAGTCCGTCCGGCCCGAATGTCACGACGAGATCGGGTTGCACCCGATCCATCACGTCTGAGACTGCACCTGCGCCAACGCTCAGCGGCACCTGGTCGAGTGACCCGTCCTTGAGGTCGCCGTCCAGCCAGATGTGTTCGGCAACCCCAATCACCTCGAGACTGTTCGCCAACTCGGCTTCGCGGATGCGGGCGAGGACATCAGGCGGAAACTCTTCCGGGTCGGGTGTGCCGCCTTCGCCACGAGTGGCCGTGGCGACCACCACGCGGTGGCCAGCCCTGACGGCTTGGGCCATGAAGCCACCGGAGAGGAAGGCTTCGTCGTCCGGGTGGGCCCAGACTCCGAGGATCGTGCGGCGAGCCGAGGATGGGTGAAAGAGCCGTGCTCCATGCAGCTGTCGGTTCATGGCTGGCACGCTAGAAAGCCGACCTTCCCCGGCCCTTCCCCGTCACGGGACGGGCTTTGACGAAGTCATTGCGCCGTGTGGGACGGGCCGGGAAGATCCTTCTAGGCCACGTTTGGCGCCCCCCGCACTTCCACGATCGGAGGCTCGGTGACCGGTCCGACGGTCAGCATCACCCTGCTCGGAGGCTTCGCGGTCGAAGTGGATGGCCAGCAGGTCGACTCAGCCGAATGGCGCAGACGTCAAGCCGCGGCGATCGTCAAGGTCCTGGCGTTGGAGCCTGCTCGGTCCATGCATCGTGAACGGCTGTTGGACGTCATCTGGCCGGGACTCGACGTCGAGACAGCGGCGCCGCGGCTGCATAAGGCCGCCCACTTCGCACGCAGGGCCTTGGGCAAGGCGTCATCGGTGGTGCTCGACGGTGACCGGGTTGCGCTCTTTCCTGACGTCGAGGTAACTGTCGACGCAGTCACTTTCCAGCAGCGTGCCGAACATGCGCTTGAAACTCGTGACGCTGCGGACGCCGGCCGAGTGGCTGATACGTACGGCGGGGACTTGTTGCCGGACGACCCTTACGAACCCTGGGTCGAGCGCATCCGCGAACGGCTGCGTCACCTACAGATCGACCTGCTTCGTCTCGCCGAGCGATGGATGGAGGTCGTCGAACTCGACCCTGCCGACGAAGAGGCGCACGTGGCTATCGCCAAGGCGCTAGCCGATGCAGGGGATCGCCGCGCCGCCCTTCGGCAGCTTGAGCGCCTGGAGAATGAGCTCAAGCACGAGTTGGGTGTTGCGCCGAGCCGCGAGGCTCTGCAGTTGCGTACTCAATTGGGCGACGACGTCGAGCAGCGGCATTCCGACGGGATCGGAGTGTCGCGTTCGGTGCTCGTCGGACGCGACAAGGAGTGTGCTGCCCTTGTCGAGGCGCTGCCGAGCAGTCGCCAACGTAACGGCAGTGTCCTTTTCCTGTCAGGTCCGGCCGGATCCGGGAAGACCATGCTGTTGCAGTGGCTGGAGGAACAGGCGACCGAGCGGGACCTCGCGGTGGGAGTTGGAGTCGCCGCTCGAGTCGAGGGTGACTGGCCGTATGCGCCCGTGCTTGAGGCTCTCGCAGATCTCTGTCGACGCCATCCGGAGCTGCTCGACCAGCTTTCGGTTCGTCTACGAGCAGAGATCGACGAGGCGCTGTCCGGGCGAGCGACGCGATGGGACGGTCAGGGGGCGCATCAGCGGTTATTCGTCGCCGTGGCCGAACTGGTACGCGCCGCGGCGTCCAATACCGGGGTAGTCCTCATCATCGACCGAGCCCAGCAAGCCGACTTGGCCAGTCTCGCCCTGCTCAGGTATGTGGCTCGGAGTATCACCGAGCTGCCAGCTCTGATCGTCGTCGCGCATCGTGGAGAGGTCGATCGTGCGCTGGCCGACTTCCGTAGCGGTGTCTCCCGTTCGCGCGTCCTTTCGATGGACGTTGGCCCTCTCCAACGAGAGGATGCACTTGCGCTCGCGCGCACCGTTGCCTCGTCGATCTCGGGTTCGGCCTTCGGTCGGGTCTTCGAGCAGTCGGGCGGGCTGGCGTTCGGCGTCCTCGAACTCGCTCGTTCGTGGGCGCAGGATCCGACGGCCGATGCACCGCCGAGGTGGTTGCCACCAGGGCTAACCGATGAGACCACCGAAGTGCTCTCGCGCTGCGCCGTACTCGGCATGACGTTCGACACGGACGAGATGTGTGCGGCGTGTGGGATCACCGACGAGGTTGCCTACCGGGTCCTCGATGAGGGTGTGGCGCACCGGGTACTGGTGCGGGAGCGGGCAACGCACAGTTTCCGTCACCCGCTGATCAGGGACGCTCTGTTGGAGCGTCTCGATGACAGGGCGTTCGCCGACGCCCACCGATCCGCGGCCCAGGCCATCGCCGACCTTGGCGGGTCCGCGGCGCGGATCGGGCATCACCTCGTAGAGGCCGGGGACTCCGAGGCCGCCGTCTCGTCCCTGCTCAGTGCCGCCGAGACCGAGGCAGCGCACGGCGCCTACCGAGATGCGCTGGCGGCGCTCGAGCGCATCGCCCCGGTCGCCCGTGGTGCAGACCGCTCCCGGCTCCTGGCGATGCGAGCGGACTTGCTCAACGCGTGCGGAGACCTGGGAGCAGTCGACGCCTACCGCGAGGCGATCGCAGACGCAGAGGTCGAAGCGCGGCCGCGTCTGCTGACCCGACTGGCCAGGGCAGCGATCAGCAACGGCGACCTCTCAACGGCTGAGCTGGCGCTGGAGGAAGTAGAGCTTGACGGGTCGGACAACGACCCTGAGCTGTTGCTCGCACGGGGCAACCTGGCGTACGCCCTGCAGGACTACGACGCAGCGGACGCCGCAGCCGCCGAGGCTCGGCGTCGTATCAGTGTCTCTGGTGAGCGCTGGCAGCTGTTCGACCTGATCGCCCTTCAGGGGCTACTGGCGCACCTCAGAGGGGAGTGGTTCCAGCGTCTGAGGGTCGAGCTGCGCAACTCCGTGGAGCGACCCGAGGTGGCGGTCGGCATCTTCGACTCACACCTGTGCGTCGCCGAGTACCTGCTGTACGGGCCGACTCCCTACGACGAGGTCCTGATGCTGGCCGAGCAACTGCGGGCGTCGGCCAAGGACGCCGGCGTCCTAAGGGCAGTCGCTTTTGCCACTGCGCTGCGCGGGGAAGCGGCGTTGCTGAAGGGCGATTTGGACCTTGCCGAACACGAGCTGATCGATGCGGTCGAGTTGCACCACGACCTCGAGTCCACGGCGGGTGAGGCTCATTCGTTGCAGCGGCTCGCAGAGGTTCATCTCGCCCGTGGCGACAAGGAGGGGGCCGAGTCGCTGCTGAATCGCGCCTTGCCGTTGGCGCGCTGGTCGCCCATCGCGTCGCATCTGCTGCAGCGCATCTACGGCACGATGATCTTGGCCGCGCGCGACGCGGAATCGGCGTTCAGCGTCGTTGAGCGCGCGGAGTCAACCTTGGCCAACGAGGACGACTGCATGTTGTGCACGATCATGCTCGACCTGCCAGCCGCTCGAGCCTCTGCTGACGTTGGCGACCACGATCGCGCCCGGGCTTACCTCGCCAGTGCTGAGGTGTCAGCCGACCGATGGCAGGGCACCGCCTGGCACGCCGGTGTCGTCGAGATTAAAGGACACCTCGCGCTGAGCCAAGGACGCAACGAGGAGGCGCGTCGGCTGTTCGGCGAGGCAGCCGGCATCTTCGAGTCGTCCGGACAACCGTTGGACGCCGACCGCTGCAAATCCGCTCTCGTCAGCTCATGAGCCGGAGCCAACGTTGGGCGAGCTCGCGGCGTCGGTGTCTCCGCCACGACCGCGCGTGCCCAATGGCTCGGTAGGGGTGAACGGTGTGCTCGATCAGCGGATGTCCCAGCGTGGGCCGTGCGCCAAGGACGAGGATGCTGCTGTTCGACATGTCTTCCTCTCGCGTCCGTCGGTCGGACTCTCAATGCGGAGGACGTTAGAAACCGGACCTTCCTTCGGCCTTCTCCGTCATGGGTCCCTTCATGGGCCGGTCAGACGTGTTCTCAGGGTCGCTTTCAGGGGCGCTGGGTGACGAGAACGATCTTGCCGCCTGCCTCGCCGGAATCCTGGAGCTGAAACGCTTCAGCTGCCGCCTCAAGCGGTAGTACGTGCCGGACGTGGGTGCGTAGCTGTCCGGCGTCCAGCAGACTCGCAAGTCTGCGGACGCGATCACCGTTGTCACGAATCAATAGCCCGTGAAACGACTGGTTGTGGTCAATCAGACCGTCAATGTCGAGTTCCGGTGTCGCGATCGCGCAGATCCGACCGTCATCGCGCAGGAACGGCTGCGCCGCAAGTGCCATCGAACCACCGGCGAGATCGGCAATGCTGTCGAATTGCCCGCCCGCGAGGTCCGCCGCCCGCGACGCGGCGTCCGGATCGGTGTAATCGATGCAGTGCACCGCGCCGTTCTCCATCATCGCCGCATGTCTGCTGGCGCGTCCGAGGGCGATGGGCCGAAGGCCTGCGGCAGCCGCGAGTTGGCAGAAGAAGAGTCCGACTCCACCGCTTCCGCCGACGACGAGCACGGAGGCGCCGGCGTCCTTGAGCTTTTCCACCACATCCAGGGCGGTACCAGCAGCAAGGGGCACGGACGCCGCGGCGACGAGGTCAACGTCCGAACCAAGCACCGCGACCAGGTCGGCGTCGACGACTACCTGCTCTGCGTAGCCACCCTGGCCGCGTGGGAACGCTGTCATCGCCATGGCCGGGCGTCCGACCAGCGCGGGATCCACACCGTCGCCGACGGCGTCGATCGTGCCTGCTACGTCGTAGCCGGGTATGCAGCCGAGCTCGACGCCGGCCCACGTCGGGTCTTTGACGTTGTAGGTGTCGACCGGGTTGACGCCAGCAGCCACAACGTCGATACGCACTTCGCCCGGCCGAGGTTCTGGCGTCGGTACTTCGGTGAACGAGAGGACCCCGGGGTCGCCGAACTGCTCGACGATGACTGCGCGCATGGCGCCATTGTGGTGAACAAGCGGACGCGTGTGCGCCGAGGTGTTCCCGAGAGGAGGCGAAGGGACAGAATTCTCCGCGAATCAGACCGATTCCGGTCCCTTCAACTCCTCTCGATGGCTACTGGCCGGGCAGGATCGTCTGACCAGGTGACGAGCCACCACCTCCGCCTGAGGAGCCAGGTGATGGCTGGGGAGGTGAAACCATCGGCGGGTGCTGCTGCCGCGCGGCCGGGGGATAGGTGATGGCCGGTGGCCAGGCCGGCGCGCTGTTGAAGCGCTTCTTGGCTCGGGAGCTGACAATCGCAGCAGCGATGAGGGATGGAAGGAAGCAGAAGGCAAAGAGGACGCCCCAAACAGCGGGTGGTAGCTGGGCCGAGCCTTGGCCGTAGCGCGTCTCGATCTGTCGCGTCCCGAAGTAGCCAATGCAGAACAGGACGCAGACCACGACGAGTCGGAGTCCGAACACTGCAGCAGAGCCGTCGTCCACATGAACCCCCGTTGGGATGATGAGTCTGCAGAAGTTCCGTCATTTGGAGGGAACGCGTCGTTGCACCCATTCAAGGGCGACCCAAGACGCTTCGGCGGGATGCAGGCGGACCTTGAGGGAGATCAACTGCGGAGGTTGGTGCCTCGGGGGTCGTAGGGCGCTTCGGCGAGGATTCGCGCTGGACGCGGTTCGCCGACGACATCGACGATCAGTTCGGGCCCGCGACCGAGGTCGGCATCGTCCACCTGAGCTGTGTCGACGTAGGCGAGCGCCAGACTCTTGCCCACGTGATGGCCATAGGCGCCGGACGTCGTGAAGCCCACCAGTTCGCCGTTGAGCCAGACACCTTCGTCGCCGGCGGCGTCGGCGTCCGTCGCGTCGATGTCGAGCAGGGCGAGCCGGCGCGCTGGTGTGCTCTCCTTCGCCTGCAACACCGCTTCGCGTCCGATGAAGTCCGCTTTGCCGTAGTCGACGAACCGGTCGAGCCCCGACATCGCCGGTGTGTAGGCCTGAGTGAACTCGGTCGACCAGATGCCGTAGGCCTTCTCCAGGCGGAGGCTGTCGATGGCGCGGTCACCGATCAGGCGCATACCCAGCGGCTCACCGACATCGCGAAGTGCGCGGAGGAGCGCTCGCTGATGCCGAGCCGGCACCGTCACCTCGTACCCGAGCTCTCCGGTCAGCGAGATGCGACCGAGCACGGCGTCCGGGATGCCGGCGACGCTGCTCGTCCGCACTGACAGGAACGGCATCGAGTCGTTGCTGAGATCGAGGTCCACTAGCTTCTGCATGATCTCGCGGGACGCCGGACCTGACAGCGAGAAGCCGCACCAGTCGTCGCAGAGGTTGGTGATGCGTACCGAGCCATCGTTCGGCAGGTTGTCGTTGAACCAGCGCTGGTGCCACTCCTGCAGGTAGTACGACCCGGTGATCCAGAACCGGTCGTCTGCGAGTCGGCTCACGGTCAGGTCGCCCATGAGGTGACCGCGGTGATTGAGCATCGGCGCCAGCTTGATGCGGCCGACCGACGGCAATGCGGACGCCATCAGGTGGTCGATCCACGCCGCGGCGCCCTCACCGGTGACCTCGTAGCGGGCGTACGCGGTGGTCTCGTAGAGACCGGCCGCCTCGCGTGTTGCTGCTACTTCTTGCGCAACGATGGCGTGCGCGTTGGAGCGCCGCCAGGTGAGCGTCTCTTCGAACGTCGGGTCCGGTGCGAAGTACTGCGCAACCTCAAGGCCGTAGACGACACCGAAGTGCGCTCCCGCGTCCTGCAGGTCCGGATAGACCGGTGAGGTCTTGAGCGGACGCCCCGCTGGCAGCTCTTCGTTCGGGTACGCGATGAGGAACCGCCGCGCGTAGAACTGAGCTGTTGTCGCGCGCAGGTACGAGTCGTCGGTGGCGAATGGACCGAAGCGCGTGATGTCCATGCCGAAGACGTCGTCGCCCGGATCTCCGTCGGCGATCCAGTTCGCGAGCGCCAGCCCGATTCCGGCCCCCTGTGAGAAGCCGGCCATGACGCCGCACGCCGCCCAGTAGTTGCGGCGTCCCGGCACCGGACCGACGAGCGGGTTCCCATCGGGCGTGAACGTGATGCCACCGTTCACCCAGCGTTTGATGCCAACGCGCTGCAGTGCGGGGAACCGCTCGAAGCCGATCGACAGCTCAGGGGCGATCCGCTCGACCTCCTCGGGGATGAGCTCCATCCCGTAGTTCCACTCGGGCCCGTCGGCCAGCCAGTGCTTCGGGTTCGTCTCGTACACACCGAGCAGGACGCCGTTGCGCTCGCGCTGCAGGTAGGTGAACCCCTCGAGGTCAGTGACCGCAGGCATCGGACCCTCGATCGCCATGACCTCAGGGACGTCCTCGGTGACGAGGTAGTGGTGCTGCATCGGGATGAGCGGCAGGTCGATACCGACCATCTGTCCCACCTGGCGGGCCCACAGACCGCCAGCGTTGACGACGTGCTCGGCGACGATCGTTCCTTGCTCGGTCTCGAGGCTCCACGATCCGTCAGGACGCCTGTGCATTGACAGCACGCGGTTGTGTTGGATCACCTCCGCCCCTCGTTTGCGTGCAGCTCCCGCGTACGCGTGGGTGGCGCCGTGCGGGTCGAGGTTGCCCTCGTGCGGGTCGAAGAGCGCACCGGTCAACCCGGCCGGATCGATGATGGGCACCATCTCTGCGGCTTGCTCAGGCGGGAGCAGGTACGCGCCGTCGTTGCCCATGTAGCGGTGCCACGCCAGCTCGGCCTTGAGCCACTCGGCACGCTCTGGGGTGCCGGCAAGCTCCAGCCCGCCGGTCAGGTGCAGCCCAGCACTCTGGCCGCTCTCTTCTGCGACCTTCTCGTAC
>DASUFV010000316.1:0-13289 GCA_036274415.1 Actinomycetes bacterium | reverse complement strand
AGCGCCCGGTGCGTGAGCATTGCACCTTTGGGGCGGCCGGACGTTCCTGACGTGAAGATCACTAGCGCGAGTCCTTCACCGCCGGAGAGTTCACCCACCCCGTCTGGGCCCTCGACGGTGAGCGCTTGAAACGAATCCGGGCCCGACCGGACTCCGGCGAGATACCTCGGAATGTTCGGGGCGGCGTGTTCGGCGACGTCGTGCGTGGTGCGATCCACGATCACGAGAGACAAGTCAACGTCGTCGGTGATCGCCGAGACCTCCGCGGGCGTGAGACCAGGGTTGATGGGTACGGCCGCCGCACCCGCGCGGAGCGCTCCGTAGTAGGCGATCACGAGCTCGGGTCGATTGCCGAGGAACAGTCCGACCCGGTCACCCTCGCGCACTCCCGCTCGGCGCAAGCCGGCTGCGCACGCATGCGCCTGATGATCGACTTCAGCCCAGGTCAAATGCGTGGCTCCCACCACGAAGGCTGGGTGGTCGGGGCGTCCGGCCGCGGCGCGGGTGAGGTACTCGCCCAGGTGCTCAGGACGCGCGGTGGTCACAGCGAGTGAGTGTGGCACAGAGCCCGATGCAGATCCGGAACACCGATTTGTGACACAGCGTGCTGGGCGGCCCCAACCACTTAAGCCCGGCGCACAGGCCCCGAGACACATATGAGTGCCCCGATGAAAAGTGGTGGTTCTCCGTGTTCCCGGTGCGTTCCTGGCGCGCAGCTCTGGCAACGACCCTGACCGGTTTGATCACAACGAGTGTCGTGGTCGTTGCACTCCCCGGGACAGCATTCGCTGGTCCCAACGAAGGTGACATGTTCTCTGCGGTCAATGCGACACGCGCCAATGCGGGGTTACCTGCTTACTCCTACGCCAGCGACCTCGCCGCCGCAGCACGCGGACAGGCTGAGCGCATGGCGGCGTCCGGTGAGCTCTACCACAACCCGAACCTCGGGAACGAGGTCGGCGGCTGGTCGCGTATCGGTGAGAACGTCGCGTATGCCGGTGACTGGCGTAGTGCGCATGACGTGCTCATGAACAGTGCGGAACACCGCGCACAGATTCTCGATTCCGGATACACGCAGATGGGCGTTGGAACCGCGGTCGACAAGAACGGGACGTTCTGGGTGGCCGAGGTGTTCCGGACGCCTTCGGGCGCTTCGACCCCGTCGACCAGTGGCGGAGGCGGGGCCACGTCCGAGACAACCTCCACACGTACCGGAACAACGAGCACCTACGTTCCTTCGACCGCTCCGCCCGCACTGACTGCCGAGCAGCTGTTGCGTCAAAGCATCAGGGACGCACGCGAGAAGGTCGCGGCGCGCAGCAAGGCACGCCACTCCGACGACCCGATCGTTTCTGCACTCGACTACTCCACCGTGATGGAGACCCTCAGCGGCTGACCGGACGCCTAGGGTTGCGTTGTGGACGACTCCCCCGGAGCTGCGCGAGGAAAGCGCCCACCTGCCGTCGTCGCCGGTGAGGCTGCGGCCAGCCATGCCGAGACCACCCAAGAGATCGTGCTCGACCCTCGTGCCGGCGCATTCTTCGACATCGACAACACCATCGTGCGAGGAGCATCGCTCTTTCACCTCGCGCGGGGGCTCGCCAAGCGCAAGTTCTTCACCGTCGGAGACGTTTCACGGTTTGCCTGGAAGCAGACGAAGTACCGCGTCGCTGGACGCGAAGACACCGAGGACATGGCGTCGGCGATCGATGCCGCCCTCAGCTTTGTTGCGGGTCACACCGTCGAGGAAGTCGTGTCGCTGGGTGACGAGATCTTCGACGAGCGGATTCAGGACCGGCTCTACGAGCAGACGATCGAGCTGGCCCGAGCACACCTGCGATCGGGACAACGCGTTTGGCTCGTGTCGGCTGCTCCGGTCGAGCTCGCTTCGCTGATCGCCAGGAAGCTCGACCTGACCGGCGCGCTGGGAACAGTGTCTGAGGTCGTCGATGGCGTCTACACCGGGCGACTGGCGGGGGCGCCCCTTCACGGCCCGGCGAAGGCAGAAGCAGTGCGCGCCCTCGCTGAGCGCGAGGATCTCGATCTCGGTCTGTGTGCCGCCTACTCAGACTCATCGAACGACATCCCGATGTTGTCGTTGGTCGGTCAGCCGGTGGCGATCAACCCGGACGCCAAGCTGCGCCGGCATGCCCGCGCGATGGGCTGGTACATCAACGACTACCGCACCGGCCGCAAGGCGGCCAAGATCGGCGTGCCATCCGCGCTGATCGCTGGAGCGGCCGCGGGGGTGGCGGCGGGAGTGGTCACGGGTCGCAAGCGGAGAAACGCGTAGGCGCCTTAGCCTCAGAAGAAGACGCTGCGCCTCTGCATCAGCAGCTTGTACAACGTGTGCTGGATGGTCTCGCGCACCTGGTCCGTGAGGTTGAACATCAACATCGGGTCGTCAGCAGCGCCCTCGGTGAACACGTCAGTCGCGATCGGCTCACCGAACTCGATGTGCCACTTGCTCGGCAGCGGGACCATGCCAAGGGGCCCTAACCACGGGAAGGTCGGCGTGATCGGGAAATACGGCAGACCGAGCAGACGGGCGAGCAGCTTCGCGTCCGCCACGATCGGGTAGATCTCCTCCGCACCGACGATCGACGTCGGGATGATCGGTGCGCCCGTGCGTAGGGCTGCGGACACGAACCCGCCGCGGCCGAACCGCTGCAGGCGGTAGCGCTCGGTGTACGGCTTGCCGATTCCCTTGAAGCCTTCCGGCCAGACGCCGACCAGCTCTCCGGCCGCCAGCAGCCGTTCGGCGTCCGGGTTGCAGGCCAGGGTGTGACCGGCTCGGCGGGCGAGCGTGCCAACGAAAGGAAGTGCGAAGACGAGATCGGCACCGAGCATGCGCAGCTCGCGATGCGCGGGATGCTCGTCGGCGAGGGCAACCTGCGTCATCAAAGAGTCGAGTGCGATGGTTCCTGAGTGGTTGGCGACGATGAGCGCACCACCCTCCGCGGGAACGTTCTCGATTCCATGCACCTCCACCCGAAACCACTTCTGGTACAGCGGCCGGAGTGCCGGCACGAGCAAGTCGCGGGTCAGCTCGCGGTCGAAGCCGAAGTCGTCGACCTGGTAGCTGCCCTCCAGGCGACGGCGCAAGAAGCGAAGGGCGGCGGCCACGTGCTGCTCACCAGGAAAGGACGAGCTGGACGCACCATCGCGGGGTGGCTCGCGGTCCGGGTTGAGGGGGATGACCTGTGCGTCACTCATGTCGACGCCTTACCGATGTCGGTCACGGCGGACGTGTGTCCTGGCTCAGGTGGGTCCCACGGCAAGACACGTCCCATGGGATGAGCCTGCAGGAAGCTCTCGAACGTCTCAAGTGTGGAGAACTGGGCCTCGAACCCCAGTCGCTCGCGGATCCTGGTCGTGTCGATACCCCGTCCATACATCAGGTGCTCGATCTGCTCGGACGTGAAGTCGATGTAGCCCATGCGCCGAACCAGGTCACGGGCGACGGACGCCAGGGCTCGGGGCAGCGGCAGGTTGACCCGGCCCGACATCGCGATCGCTTGCGACAGCATCAGGACTCCGTCACCACCCACGTTGTAAGTACCGGGTGCTTGGCCCCACGTCGCTGTCTCCATAGCGCGCAGCGCGTCGTCTTCGTGGGTGAACTGCAGCCGACCGTCGAAGCCGAGCACCGTGGGCACGACGGGCAATGAGAAGTAGCGAGTCATCGGGGTGTCGATCCCCGGCCCCATGATGTTGGCGAACCGCAGCATCGTCACGGCCACATCAGGACGTCGTCGCGCGAACCCACGGACGTAACCCTCGACTTCAACTGAGTCCTTCGCGAAGCCGGAACGAGGCAATCTGACAGCTTCCATGTCTTCGGTGAACATGGCCGGGTCTTTGGGCGAGACGCCGTAGACCGACGCCGACGACTTGACGACGAGTCGTTCGACTGATGCCGCGCGCTGACACGCGGCCAGCAGTTGCATCGTTCCGATGACGTTGATCTCTTTCATCGCCGAGCGCCCCCCAGCGTGGACGGGGGTTGCGATGACGTTCATGTGCACGACGGTGTCAACCGCCGCTGCCTTGATGACCTTGGCGATCACCGGGTTGCGGATGTCGGCGCGCACGAACTCTGCGTTGCCGATGTCGCTGGCCGGGGGGATGACGTCGACACCGACCACCCGGTCGACGTCGGGGTGCTCACCGAGCTGGCGGGCTAGGCGACCGCCGAGGTAGCGAGAGACTCCAGTGACGAGCACTACGCGCGCCATGGATGTGTCCTCCCACGAGTTGGTGGGGTGTGCTGTGGGTTGCTACTTCTTGTTGCGACGCTGAACCCGCGTCTTGCGCAGCAGCTTGCGGTGCTTCTTCTTGGCCATCCGCTTGCGGCGCTTCTTGACGACAGAACCCACAGTGCTCTCTTTCCGGAGGGTGAAACCGGCGCAGCACGAGCGCCGCGCACCGGCGTCCCAGCCTACCGGTGCACCAGAAAGAGCGACAAAACCGGCCCCTTGCGACGGCTACCGGACGCGGTCAGCCCGCCTCGACGAACGAGTCGCGCAAGTAGCGGCGCACCGCTTCCTCCGGCACCCGGAACGATCGGCCGACGCGAACCGCCGGAAGGTCGCCTGCGTGCACCAGTCGGTAGACCGTCATCTTCGAGACGCGCATGAGGGATGCCACTTCGGCCACCGTCAGGAACGCCCCGGTCAATGACCCCGGGTCGGTTGCTCCCTCGGCTGGCTGACCCGTGTCCCCCCGGTCGCCACCCTGCCCCTTCTCCATCTGTCGCTCCCTCACCGCACGGGCCGGGCGCCGGCTTCCCCTCCGGCGCCACGGCGACCCGCGCGTCTCGCCAGAGTAGTGACGGATGTGACGCGAGGAAACTCCCGTGACGGTCTCATCACCCGTCAGGTGGTCACTCGTTCGGCCTCGACCGCGACGAGTACGCGGGCGAGCCGCCCGATTAATCCCGTTCCGGATCGAGCCCGTGCAGCGGGAACACCGCTTTACGCGTGGCCATGATGCTGCGGTCGACGGAGTCGGCTGGGTCGTAGCCGGAGGACCAATCGGTGAGTTTGGGTGACGCGCCGTCGGTCATTCTGAGCGGAGCGACGGCCCCCAACCGCGCGGCGACGTACGCGCGCCAGTCCTCCGGAACGCGCGAATTCGGGTCGACTGGGGAACCCGACATCTCTGCCATCACATGCGTCCAGGTGCGCGGCACGACATCGACGATTGCGTAGCCACCGCCGCCAGTTGCGATCCAACGACCATCGGCGTAGTCGTGCGCCCACTCGTGCAGGCACTCCGCGGCGACGCGCTGTGCGTCGACCGTCAGTGCCATGTTCGCCAGTGGGTCGAGTGCGTGACTGTCGCAGCCGTGTTGTGAGACCAGCACCTGCGGAGCAAACGCCTCGAGCAAGTGCGGTACGACGGACTGCAGCGCTCGAAGCCATGCGTCATCGACGATTCCAGGCGGCAGCGCGACGTTCACGGCGTACCCCTCGCCGAGTCCCTCACCGACTTCCTCTGGCATACCAGTGCCGGGGTAAAGCGTCCGCGGATGCTGATGCAGCGAGATCGTGAGCACCCGTGGATCGTCGTAGAACACCTCTTGAACGCCGTCACCGTGATGGACGTCGACGTCGACATAGGCGATGCGCTCGACTCCGTCGTCCAGCAAGTCCGAGATCGCGACCGCAACGTCGTTGTACACACAGAACCCTGCGGCCGCGTGCGGCATTGCGTGATGGAGTCCACCTGCCGGACTGAACGCGTGGTTTGCTTCTCCGCGCCACACCGTGCGCGTGGCTCCCAACGTCGCACCCACAACAAGAGACGTCACGTCGTGCATCGCGGTGAACGTTGGCACGTCCGGTGTGCCCAACCCATGCGCGAGGTCGCCCTCGGCGTCCACTGAGCTGCATCGGCTCACCGCCTCGACCATGTCCTTGCTGTGCACACGACACAACTCGTCGAGCGTGGCCGGCGAGGGTTTGCGGAGATCGACGTGATCGAGCACTCCGAGGTCACGGGCAAGCCGCATGGTGAGGTCGAGCCTTACCGGATTCATGGGATGCGATGGGCCGAAGTCGTAGCGCGTCAGCTCGTCGCTCCAGAACACCTGCGCACGACTACTCACGCGTTCACGTTACCTACCTGGATCAACCTCATTCGACCGCAATCGACCTCATTCAGTACGCAGCGCCTCAACCGGTTCAAGGCGGCCAGCACGACGGGCAGGGAAGACACCGAAGAACACGCCGACCCCCACCGAGACCGAGAACGCCAGCACCGGTGACCACCATGCGATGAGCGCCGGTAGTGGGGTCAGCGCGTTGGCCAGGAGGGCTGCCCCGATTCCCAGTGCCATGCCGATCACGCCGCCAATCGTCGTCAGCAGCACGGCCTCGATGAGGAACTGCGTGGTGATGTCTCGCCTTCTGGCGCCGAGGGCCTTGCGCAGGCCGATCTCACGCGTCCGCTCGCGCACCGACACGAGCATGATGTTGCTGACGCCGACGCCGCCCACCAGCAACGATATCGCGGCGATCGCGGCCAGCACGAGCGTGAGCAGGCCGAGGATGTCGCCGAGAGTGCCCAGGATCTGGCTCTGCGTCACACCCGAGAACTCCTCGTCCGGGTACCGCTCCCTGAGCGCGGCAAGAACGTCCTTTCGGGTGGGCTCGACGTCATCGATGGTCGGAGCCTTGACGGCGAGCGCGTCGATGCGATCGACGCCGAAGAGCTGCTGCGCGGTGGTGACCGGGATGTGCACTTCATCGTCACGGCTCACACCGAATGCAGAACCCACCTCCTCAAAGACTCCGAGAACTCGGAACCGCACGCCCGCGATCGTGACCTGACGTCCGAGCGGCTCGATATCTCCGAAAAGGTCATCCGCGACCGCGCTGCCGAGCACCGCCACTCGACGTCGGGTGTCGACGTCGGTCTCGGTGAGGTACTCCCCGCGCGCGACCTCTCGGTCGAAGACATTGGGCACGTTCTCGTTCGTTCCGGCGATGGTGCTGAACACCTCGGTCGACCCGACGGTGACCGTCTCACCGCTGGAAACCGTGGTGGCCACCGCGTCGGGGTTCCCGATGACACGGCCGACGTACTCGACGTCGTCCAGCTGCAACCGGCTGATCGACGGTGCCGCGCCGAATTCGACCGAACCGGGGAAGACGAAGATGATGTTCGACCCGAGGCCTTCAACTTGGGACTCGACTTCTTGCTTCGCACCGCTACCGATCGCCACGAGAACGACCACAGCGGCCACACCGATGATCACGCCGAGCATCGTGAGCAGGCTGCGGAGGCGATTCGCACGCAGGGCGTCCACGGCTACGCGCAATGCCTCGGCCCACCTCATGCGGTTGCCGTGGCCGCGTCATCGGGGTTGTCGGACTCGATCCGCCCGTCTCGGATGCGGATCTGCCGTTGAGCGCGGCTCGCGATCTCGCGATCGTGGGTGACGATCACCACGGCAACGTCCCGTTCGCCGTTCAGCCGCTCGAGCGTCTCCATGACCTCGTGCCCGGTTCGGGTGTCGAGGTTGCCCGTCGGTTCGTCCGCCAACAGCAGGGCGGGTTCGCCGACCAAGGCGCGCGCTATGGCAACGCGCTGCTGCTCGCCACCGGACAGCTCGGACGGCTTATGGGCAAGACGGGCGCTCAGCCCAACCGCCGCCAAGGCGTCCGCAGCGCGTCGGCGGCGCTCGCCACGTCCCACACCGCGGTACAACAACGGCAGAGCAACGTTCTCGAGCGCTGTCGTGCGCGGAAGCAGTTGGAACGCCTGGAAGACGAAGCCGATCGTCCTGTTGCGGAGTGCGGCGAGCTCGGAATCGGTCAAGGACGTAGCGTCGCGTCCACCCACGAGGATCGCTCCGCTGCTGGGTCGATCCAGCAGTCCAAGCAGATGCATGAGCGTCGACTTCCCCGACCCGCTCGGGCCGACGATCGAGGCGTACTCCCCCGGCGCGATGCGGAGGGTGATCCCGCTGAGCGCGTGGACGTCTACGCCGCCTAGGGAATAGGTGCGTGATACATCGAGGGCCTCGATCGCCGGAGTCGTCACGGCAACGGTTCGCCCTCGCTCACCTGGTCAGCGCCGCGAGTGACGATGGTTTCGCCCTCTTCCAGCCCATCTGTCACTTCGAGGTAGTCCTCACCCTGCGCTCCGAGCGTGACGTATCGCTTGGTCGGACGATCGTCCTCTACTACCCAGACGGCATCGCGCTCTCCGTCGCGAAATACCGACGCCACGGGTACGGCCACCGTGTCTCGCGAGGTCAGGACGCGCAGCGACGCGACGGCGGACATTCCCGGTCGCGGGCGGGGCGCAGGGCTTCCGTCAACGCTCGTCCCTCCCCCGAGGGACATCCGCACGACGTAGCTCACACCGCCTCGGCTGGACGTCGTTGGCGCGAGATCGACATTGAGCACGCGGGCGCGGTACTGCGCACCGGGGACCGCGTCCAGCTCCACATCAGCGACGACGCCGCGATGCACGAGCAGCACATCGGTTTCGTCGACCTGCGCTCGCAGGCTCATCTCCGAGATGTCGGTCACCGTGAGAACCGGGTCACCAGAGCTCACCGGACTGCCGGTGCTGACGATGCCGCTCGAGCTGGCACCTGACTCGCTGTCTTGTCCGATCAGCGACTCGGCCTGACCGGCCAGGCCGGACGGCAGGTCGTCGAGAACTCCCGAGAGATCGTCACCTGAGGCGCTCGCGGAGGCGCCGAAGACGACACGACCGTCGATGGGGGATGCGACGGTGAGTGCCTTGACGTCCCGTCGGGCAGCGTCGAGCGCCGCCTGCGCCTGGACGGTTTGCGCGCGGGTGAACGCTTCCAGCGACTGTTCGAGCGTCGAGACGCTGGTGTTCACCTGGTCGACCGTCGCTTGAGCCTGAGCTTGGGCGGCGCGGAGCTGTGCCTCTGCCAGCGAGATCTGCTGCAGCGCTTGTTGCCTCACGTCCCGGTTCTGGATCTGGCGCGCTGCATCACGTGCCTGATCGAAGGCACGTTCCGCCGCGGCCACGGCCTGCTCGGCGTTGGCCCCAGTTTGCGCCTGAGGCAGATCCACGCCGGTAGGCACGTTCGACGCCGCTTGCTGCGCTTCCGCCAGGCGCTGTTCCGTATCTGGGGAGTCGACCACGAACAGCACGTCGCCCCGGTTCACCTGCTCGCCATCACGCACCGCCACGCGCGCAACTGTCCCTGTCGCTGGAGCCGACACCACCGCGGACGCCGACGCCACGACCGTCGCAGGAGCCTCCACCCGCTCGACCACGGTCTCGCGACCCACGGCGCCGGTCTCGACGATGGGCTCGTCATCTCCTGAGCAGCCGGCGAGCGCCACGACGGCAACCATGGACGCAAGGCCAACCGCGCGCACGTGTCCGCTGATCTCCGCCACCGGATCATCGTAGGTTTGGCCCTGAATCCCGCAGGCCAGCAGACGAGCGGCAGGAGGCCCGCGTGGCGCAGGGCGCGAACCCACCTGCCCGCCGACGAGCGGTCGAACGACTCGTGCGGCCGGCGACGTACGTGGCTTCGGCATTCCTGGCCCTGTTGGCTGCGGGGACCGTTCTGCTCCTGCTCCCCATAGCGAAGGCCGGGGCGGGCGGGGCCGATTTCATGACTGCGTTCTTCACGTCCGCGTCATCGGTCACGGTCACCGGGCTGACTCCCGTCGACACGGCCGACTACTGGTCGGGCTTCGGGGAGGCCGTAATCCTTCTGCTGGTCCAAGCGGGTGGACTGGGGATATCGACCGGCACGGCCATCGTCGCCATCGTGGTGTTCCGTCGGTTGGGTCTCCGCGCCCGGCTGTACACCTCCACCGAGTCCGGTCACGTTGCCCTGGGAGAAGTCGGGGCGATCGTCCGCGGTGTCGCGATTCTGACGTTCACGGTCGAGGCGGTCATCGCGTGCACGCTCATGCTGCAGTGGTGGCTCGGCGACAACTACTCGTTCGGCAAGGCGACGTGGTACGGCGTCTTTCACTCGGTGATGGGCTTCAACAACGCCGGGTTCAGTCTCTTTCCAGACAGTCTGGTGAGCGCGGCGTCCGACCCAGGCATCCTGCTGCCGGTCTCGTTCGCGGTCATCCTTGGTGGAATCGGCGTCCCCGTGCTCTACGAGCTGACGCGACGTGAGCGTCGCCGATCCCTCACCCTGCACTCGCGCATCACACTCTGGATGACCGGCTTGCTGCTGCTCGGCGGTATGGCCGCCTTGGGACTCGCTGAGTGGACGAATCCAGGCACGTTGGGATCGATGTCGACCGGGGACGCGCTGCTGAACTCCTGGTTCGCGTCGGTGAACCCACGCTCGAGCGGTTTCAACTCGATCGACTACGCCAGCATGCGTCCGGAGTCGCTGCTCATCACCGACATCTTGATGTTCATCGGAGGCGGCTCGGTCAGCACGGCGGGCGGCATCCGAGTCACGACGTTGGCCGTCCTGCTCCTGGTCCTGCGCGCACAGTCAAGGGGCGACCGAGACACGATGGTGGCTGGACGACGCTTCAGCACCGATCTCACTCAGCAAGCGTCGATCGTGATTCTCGTATTCGCGACGCTCACCATCCTCGGCACGCTCGGCCTGCTCGCACTGTCGGATGTCGAGACCGAGCAGGCACTGTTCGAGGTCATCTCGGCGATCTCCACGTGTGGCCTCAGCACGGGGATCACCGGCTCGTTGGACGGTCCGGCGCAAACTCTGCTCGCTGTGCTGATGTTCATCGGACGCGTTGGCCCGGTGACTCTCGCGACCGCCTTGGCCTTGCGGCAGAGTGACACCCGGTATCGCCTTCCGGAGGGACGTGTTCTCCTTGGTTGATCGCAAACTCACCTCACCCGTGCTCGTCGTTGGTCTGGGACGCTTCGGGTCATCTCTTGCCTTGAGTTTGGTCGACGGTGGCCGAGAGGTGATGGCTGTGGACTCTTCGCCGGAACGCGTCCAGCACTACGCAGACCGACTGACCCACGTGATCCAGCTGGACACCACCGACGAAGAAGCCATGCGGCAGATCGGAGCAGGCGACTTCGCTCAGGCGATCGTTGCGATCGGTTCAGACATCGAGTCGAGCGTGCTCACCACCGCACTGCTCGCCGACATGAACATCCAAGAGCTCTGGGCGAAAGCGATCTCACGCGAACACGGCCGGATCCTCGAGCGCATCGGTGCACACCACGTCGTCTATCCCGAGGCCGACATGGGAGAGCGAGTCGCGCACCTGGTTTCCGGTGCGATGCTCGACTACATCCAGTTCGACGACGAGTTCGCCCTCGCCAAGCTCCGCGCCAACGACTCACTGAGCACGGGATCCCTCGGCGAACTCGGCCTTCGAGCGAAGTACGGGATCACGGTCGTGGGCGTCCGACCACCTCACGGCACGTTCACGTACGCAGACCGACAGACCAGGATCGAGCCAGGCGCTCTGATCGCGGTCGCTGGTCGGAGGACGGACGTCGACCGGTTCGCCCGCGAACTGAGCGACCACGACTAGCTCAGAGTCACTCGTGCCCCGAGGCGAGCTCGCGACTCCGGTTGCGCGCCGCTTCGAGTGCCGCGAGGAAGGCAGCCCGCACTTTGTGGTCTTCCATCTCACGGATGGCGGCAATCGTCGTGCCCGCCGGTGACATCACTGCTTCACGCAGCTCCTGTGGAGTGTCACCGGAGTCACGCAACATCACAGCGCTGCCGATGGCGGTTTGGACGATCAGGTCGTGCGCAACCGATCGCGGCAGTCCGAGCAGGATGCCCGCATCGGTCATCGCCTCGACCAGATAGAAGAAGTACGCAGGGCCGCTACCCGACAAAGCAGTGACGGCGTCCTGCTGTGACTCCGGGACGCGGATGGTGCGTCCCACCGGCTTCAGCAGATCCTCCGTGTGCTCGAGGTGCTCCTCGGTTGCGTGCGAACCCGCGGAGATCGCGCTCATCGCCTCGTCGACCAGCACCGGGGTGTTCGACATGACGCGCACGACCGGAGTGTTGGCGGGGACCACTCGCTCGATGAAGGACGTCGTAATGCCGGCAGCAACCGAGACCAGCAGCTGGTCGGACGACAGCGCGGGGGCGATCTCGTCGAGCAGCGAGCCCATATCCTGCGGCTTGACGGTGATCACGACCGTGGCAGCACCCTTGACCGCGGAGACGTTGTCGGCGACCTCCACACCGTGACGTTCGCGAAGAGCCTTGGCTCGCGCTTCGTCACGCGTGCTCACAACGATGCTGGAGGCGGGGCGTCCAGCACGGAGCATGCCGGACAACAGCGCCTCCCCCATCTTGCCGGCGCCCAGGATCGCGATTCCCTCACTCATGGTGATCAAGGATGGCACGAATGCCGAGCGCGAGGTTTGCGGGACGCTCCGCCATGCGCCGAACGAGGTACCCGTACCACTCGGTGCCGTATGGGACATAGATGCGGACCCGCTCGCCCGCCTCGAGGAGTCGACGTTGTTCCTGCCGCCGGACGCCGAAGAGCATCTGGTACTCGTACGTCCCGTCGTCACGGCCGAACCGCCGAGTCAGCGCCTCAGCGATGGAGATCAGTCGCGGATCGTGCGTCGCGAACATCGGGTAGCCCGACCCGGCGAGCAGCACCTTCATGCACCGAACGTAGGAGCGATCGATGTCAGTCCGCTCCTGAAATGCAACGCTCTCGGGTTCGGCGTACGCGCCCTTGCAGAGCCTGACGCGTGAACCAGGAACAGCGAGGTCTCGGCAGTCCTGCTCGGTGCGACGCAGATACGCCTGCAGCACCGCCCCGGTGCCGGGGAAGTCGGCACGCAGCTCGTGCAGCGTCTCGAGCGTCATGTCTGTAGTCGTGTGTTCTTCCATGTCCAACGTGACCGTCGTCCCAACGGCGTCCGCTGCCTCGCAGATCTGACGCGCGTTGTCGGTGGCGATTCGCTGACCGTCACCCGGAAGCGCCTGGCCGATTGCCGAGAGCTTGACCGAAACCTCCGCACTGTCCGTCAGCTCCGCGTCCTTCAGTCGGTGCAGGATTCGGATGTAGGCGCCGGTCGTCAGATCCGCCTGCTCTCGGTCATGCGTGTCCTCGCCCAGGTAGTCGAGGGTCACCGAGAATCCCGAATCACGCAGGTCGCTGGAGACGCGGATCGCGTCGTCGTCGGTCTCGCCCGCAGCGAAGCGAGTCACGAGATCAGAAAGACGCGGAGTTGAAGTGACCAACGACTTGACGTTCTGGTTGTCGGCCAACGCCAAAAGAGCTCCACGCACAATCACACCGCTAGCGTACGAGGGCACTCAACGTGGGGCTATCGGATCAGCTGGA
>DASUFV010000315.1:0-6107 GCA_036274415.1 Actinomycetes bacterium | reverse complement strand
CTGGGCGGGGTGGTCCCACGGCGACTCACGCACCTCGCGAGGCACCGGAACCGCAACCGGCTGCCGGTGCGGCTCGTGGCTCACCGGAGGATCTGGAACGACGGTGGGAACCGGCTGGGCTGTCGCGTGCTCTGCGACCGGCTCTGCGACTGGCTCTGCGACCGGTTCGGCCACTGGTTCCGCAACGGGCTCAGCCACTGGCTGCGCGGGAGCCTCTGCTACCGGCTCCGCGGCCTGCTCGACCGGGGCGACCGGAGCCTCTGCTACCGGCTCTGCGAGTGGGGCGACCTGCGGCACGAGCGGCTCGACCGGGGCCGCTTCGATCCGCAGTGCGGCGCCAACGGCGTCCGCGGCCTGCTTGACCTCGAACAGCATCAGTCCGACCTTGGCGCCCTTGCGACCGACGGCCACGAGCACCGCCTCGTCGTCGGCGCTGACCAAGAAGACCGTGCCGTTGTCGCCCTCGACGTAGACCTGCGAGAGGTCGCCGCGTCCGAGCCCCTGAGCTGCACGTTCGCCGAGCGACAGCAGGGCGGCCGACATCGCAGCAACCCGGTCCTCGTCCATGCCGGCCGGCAGAGCCGAAGCCATCGGCAGGCCGTCGAACGAGACGACTGCAGCAGCTTCGACGTCGGGTGCCTGGCGCAACAGCGTGGCCAGGATCTGGTCGAGCTGGAGCGATCGTCCTGCGGCACCGCTCACGGCGGCGGCGTAGGGGTCTGACATGGTGCACCTCTCGCGGTCGAACGTCCTGCCCCAGGCGACCGGGACGAGGGCGTAGGGGTGTCCGGTCGACGGCGACAACTCCGCTGCCGCTGAGCCGACCGGGCCTTAAGGGGTGCTTCGGTCGTGTTACTGCTCCGCTTGAGCGATTGGCGGCTGCCTCGGCTACGAGTTCGCGCGCTCCCGGAGAGCCGCCTCACCGGCCGCCCTCATCCGGGCGATATCCGGCCGTCGACCGGTCATCAGCTGAACCTGCTTGACCGCCTGGCGGACCAACAGCTCGAGCCCTCCGATCACCTGGCCCCCTGCTTCGGCCCAAGCCTGGGCGAGTGGCGTTGGCCAGGGGTCGTAGAGCACGTCGACGAGGGCACCGGGCTCATCTGGTGGTGCCAGTGCCGCCGCCACATCGTAGGGCACGGTGCTGATGACCACGTCACACGACAGATCGGCCTCGGACGCCGGCCAGCTGGCCACGCGCCCGTACATCGACAGGTCGCTGGCCAGATCGGCAAGTTCCTCCGCGGCGTCCAGTCGACGAGCAGACACCGATACCTCATCAACGGCACAGTGCGACAGAGCCGCCACCGTCGACCGTGCCGTGGCACCGGCACCTATGACGAGGGCACGCGGTCCCTCGACGAGCGACCGCCCGTCCAGCGCAATCGTCAGCACCTCGATCAGCCCATCGATGTCGGTGTTGTAACCGATCCGCTGGCCGTTCTCGAACACCACCGTGTTGACCGAACGTACGCTTCTCGCCTCGAGGTCAACCCGGTCCAGCAGCGGAAGCACAGCCTCTTTGAGCGGCATCGTCAAAGACAGACCGGCCCACTCCGGGCCCAACGTGTCGACGAAGTGCGGGAGGTCCTCGGGCCGCACGTCGATCGCGTGGTACGTCCATGGCAGGCCCAGCTCTTCGTACGCGGTGCGGTGCATCACCGGTGATAGTGAGTGCGCGATCGGGTGGCCCAGCACCGCGGCCACGCGCTGCTGGGTGGTGTCGGTATCTGGGCGCGCGTCGGCGTCAGTCATGCCGAAAGACGTTCATCACGGCACCTGCGCGTAGAACTCTTCTTTGAACATCAGGAACTCTTCGTAACTGTCGGTGAAGCGCGTCACGTCGCTGCCTGGTGCCTTGGCGACGAAGTAGAGCCACGAACCCTCCGGTGGATTGACGGCGGCCTCCATCGCCGCCTCACCGGGCGAGTTGATGGGGCCGGGCGGTAGCCCCGCGTTGGCGTACGTGTTATACGGCGAGTCGACATTGAGCTGGTCGTCTTCCAGCGTGAGGTCGTCGCTGCCAAGCGCGTAGTTCACGGTCGAGTCGAATCCCAGGGTCATTCCCTGGTCGAGCCGGTTGCGGATCACGCGGGACGCCTTCCCGAAGTCGCGAACTGCGACTTCGGCCTGCACCAGGCTGGCGACCGTGATCGCCTCGCGTGGCGTGTACCCCATGACAGCAGCCTGCTCTTCTAGACCAACGTCGCGCGCGGCTTGCTTGTAGCGATCGACCATCGCCTTCAACATCTCTTCGGCGGTCGCTTCGGGGTCGAAGGTGTAAGTGGCGGGGAACAAGAAGCCCTCGGCGCTGCCCTCGGCGTAGCTGGGCAAGTGCAACGGCTTCGGGTTCTCCAGCACCTTCGCGAAATCGGACTTGGGCACGTCGGTTTCCGCCGCGAGGATGTCGACAGCGTCTTCGACCCGTAGCCCCTCCGGCACTGTGACCTCGTTCTGGACGCGCGCCGCCGGATCGAGCATCAGATCCAAAGCATCCTGCGCGGACATCTCCTCTAGCAGTGCGTAGAAGCCCGGTTGGATGCCCAATGCCCGGTCGTCAGCAGCGGCAGCGTCAATGAACGCTTCAGCGCTCGCCACGACATTGGCGTCAGCGAGGGTCGAAGCAATGTCTGCGCTCGTGTCGCCCTCGCTCACCTCGACGATCGCCTCACCGCTGCCGGGGCCGGGGTAGTCCTCAGCCCCGCCGATGCCCCCCAGCGATCCCCCAAGGATCGACACGGCGAACCAGGCAGCGCCGACGAGGAGCGCGAGAAGCAGCGCGACGACGACGACCGGGCGAGCGATGTGCCACCCGCTGCGTCGAGGTGGACGCCCGTGCCCACCCGTCTGCGACTCGGTGGTCATCGGTGATGTCACCGGCGTCCGCCTCCCAGTCCTTCGCGTCCTTCACGGATCAGTCCGTTGCTTGCCCGCTCGATGGTGTCACGAGCTCCCCCATGCCTGCGGACAACAAGGTCAAACAGTCCACCTGTCGCGCCTGTGCCGCATCGACGACCCCCTGCAACAGTGCCGCTGCGGCGGCCTGATCGACGACTCGGCGCGCCGAGCGGCTGTCGTGACCTGCCGCTTTCAGGGCCGCGTGAGCCGTCACCGTCGTGAGCCGCTCGTCGACCAGGAAGACCGGGGCCAGCTCGGCCAGGCCGGCCGCGAGCCGTCGAGCATACGACCGCGCCACCTGCGCCGCGGTTCCCTCCTGCCCAGAAAGCGCGATCGGCAGGCCCACGACGACTGCCACGGCATCCCGTTCCTGAACCTCGGTCACGACTCCGGAAACGTCTTCGCCGGCCTCCAGGGTCCGCACCGGGCTCGCCAGCAGCTGCCCCGGGTCTGTGGCAGCCATCCCCGTGCGAACCGCTCCGGGATCGACCCCGATCACGACGCCGGCTACCGCCACTGGCGCTGGGGCCTCAACGACTGGCGACCGCGGCCCGCGCGGCGTCCAGTGCCTTGTCGATGCCGCTGGCGTCGGTGCCGCCACCCTGCGCGACATCGGCTTTGCCGCCACCACGTCCGCCGATCGCAGGAAGCGCAGCAGCCAAGATGTCGCGTGCGGCAATACCAGTGGATTGGCCGGTGTCGTTGACGGCTGCGACCGCAGCCACCTTGTCACCGGATGCCGAGAGCGCGAGCACGACCGCGGGATTGGCTTGCCCCGCCTTGTTACGCGTCATCAGCGCAAGCTCGCGTAGCGCACCCGGGTCGAGCCCGTCCGGCGCACGGAACGCATAGAGGTCGACGTCGCCGATGCGCTCGGCCGACGTCGCGACGTCGGACAGCTCACTAGCCAACTGCGCCTTGCGCGCCGTTTCGATCTCTCGCTCCGCGTCACGGAGCTTCTGCACCAACGCCTCGACCCGGTCGGGTAGCTCATCAGCGGGAACCTTGAGCTGTTCGGTCAGCATGTTCACCAAGGTGTGCTCTCGCGCCAGGAATCGGTAGGCGTCCAGCCCCACGAGTGCCTCGATGCGCCGGACGCCAGCACCGATGCTGGACTCCCCCAACAGCTTGATGACGCCCAACTGGCCGGTACTCGGTGCGTGCGTTCCACCGCACAGCTCGCGTGCCCAGTCACCCACGCTCACGACCCGAACCGTGTCGCCATACTTCTCGCCGAACAACGCCATCGCACCGGACGCCCTCGCCTCGTCGATCGGCAGGTAGTCGGCCGTGACCGCAAGGTCGTCGATCAGTACCTCGTTGACCTTCTGCTCCACGTCGCTCAGGACGCTCGACGGGACCGCGCCTGGGTTGGGGAAGTCGAAGCGGAATCGCCCAGGGGCGTTCTCCGAGCCCGCCTGCGTTGCGGTGTCGCCGACCAGCTCACGCATCGCCTTGTGCACCATGTGCGTTGCCGTGTGGGCCCGGCTGATCGCACGGCGCCGCTCCACGTCCACCGAACCAACCGCCCCGATGCCGGTCTCGAGCTCGCCGTCGATCACTCGGCCACGGTGGACGATCACGCCGTCAACGGGCTGTTGCACGTCATCGACCTCGAAGACGGCACCGTTGGCCAGCACGATCGTGCCGCCGTCGGCGAGCTGCCCGCCGCCCTCGGCGTAGAACGGAGTGCGGTCCAACACGACCTCGACGTCCTCGCCTTGGGTCGCGGACGGCACGACGGCGCCGTCCCTGAGAATGCCTTTAAGCACTCCTTCGCTCTGAAGGTCGGTGTATCCAGTGAACTGGGAGCGTCCAGCGACGTCGGCAAGAGCGCGGTAGGCGGCGCCGTCGACGTGACCGCTCTTCTTCGCTCGAGCGTCTGCCTTGGCCCGCTCCCGTTGCTCGGACATCAGGCGGCGGAAGCCCTCTTCGTCGACCCGCAGGCCGTTCTCAGCCGCCATCTCGAGCGTCAGGTCGATTGGGAACCCGTATGTGTCATGCAATCGGAAGGCAGTGTCGCCATGCAGGGTCGTCTCGCCTGCTGACTTCACCTGGGACACTGCTGTGTCGAAGATCTGCGTTCCGGTTCGGAGCGTCTTCGCGAACGTCGCCTCTTCGGCCTCGGCGACCGTGTAGATGCGCGCACGTTCGATCTCGAGCTCGGGGTACTGCGGACCCATCGCTGCAACCGCGGACGCGATGAGCTCGCGAATGGTCGGATCCTGCGAACCGAGCAGTCGCATACTCCGGATGACGCGCCGCATGATTCGGCGCAGCACGTACCCGCGTCCCTCATTGCCCGGCACCACCTGGTCACCGATCAGCATCAGCGCAGTCCGGGTGTGGTCGGCCACCACCCGGAGTCGGACGTCGTCGTCGTGATTGCTGCCGTATTGGCGTCCGGTCAGCTCCGCAGCGCGGTCGATGATCGGACGCATCGTGTCGATCTCGTAGATGTTGTCGACGCCCTGCAGCAGCGCAGCCATGCGCTCGAGACCCATGCCGGTGTCGATGTTCTTCGCCGGCAGCTCACCGATGATGTCAAAGTCGTCCTTGCGCCGCACTTCGCCAAGCGAGTCCTGCATGAAGACGAGGTTCCATACCTCGAGAAAGCGCTCCTCGTCGACGACCGGGCCACCATCGCGTCCGTACTCCGGCCCGCGGTCGAAGTAGATCTCACTGCATGGCCCACCAGGGCCCGGCACGCCCATGTGCCAGTAGTTGTCGTTCAGCCCTCGGCGTTGGATGCGCTCGAGCGGAAGGCCGATGTCGCGGTGCCAGATGTCGGCAGCCTCGTCGTCGTCTTGGAAGACGGTGACCCAGAGGCGTCCCTCGTCGAAGCCGAACCCACCGCTGGTGGTGGAGCCGGTGAGCAGCTCCCACGCCAGTGGGATTGCCCCCTCCTTGAAGTAGTCGCCGAACGAGAAGTTGCCCGCCATCTGGAAGAACGAGCCGTGACGAGTGGTCTTGCCGACCTCGTCGATGTCGAGCGTGCGAACGCACTTCTGCACGGTGGACGCCCGAGGGAACGGAGGCGTCTGCTCGCCCAGGAAGTACGGCTTGAACGGGACCATGCCCGCGTTGACCAGTAGCAGCGTGGGATCCGCCAACGGCAAAGGGGCAGACGGCACGATGGTGTGCCCGCGCTCCTCGAAAAAGCGCAGGAAGCGACCGCGGATCTCGGCGGATTCCATGCAGCGACCCTA
>DASUFV010000314.1:0-4661 GCA_036274415.1 Actinomycetes bacterium | reverse complement strand
TCGGCGCCGACGGGTACGCCGCCGACGCGTCCACCGCGGTCCGCCGCGCCAAAGAACTCCTCGACCAACGCCGCCTGGTCACCGCCTAGCGACCGCCGCGTCCATCGGACACCCTCATGCCCAAGCTGCTACCACTCATCGAGCACTCGATCAAGGGACCGATCTGGGATTGCCGCATGTGCGGACAGTGTGTGCTGCATTCGACCGGCATGACGTGTCCCATGACGTGCCCGAAGACCCTGCGTAACGGGCCGTGCGGCGGTGTACGGGAGAACGGCCACTGCGAAGTCATCCCCGAGATGCGCTGCGTGTGGGTGAAGGCAGAGGAGCGCAGCCGCACTCTGCCGCTGCTTCCCAAGAACTGGCGTGAGCACATCCACCACCTGCGGCCGCCGGTCAATAACCAGCTTGAGGGCGACGCGTCCTGGACCAACCTGCTCACCGGCAAGGACCGTCAGCACCCTGCCGGTTGGGACGGTCAAACGCTGGACGCCGACCCCGACCCTGAGTTGTCACTCGTCGAGTACGAGGGACCCCTAGAGACACCGTTCCACTCGCGACGTCGATAGTGTCGCCACCCACGCCGTCACCGCGGACGCGGTGAAGCACACAACGCAGCACAACTACCGCACCAACACAGCACCAAGAAGAGCAACAAGGAGCACCATGCACACGGTCCTCAGTTCGGCGAGCAAGCAGGTCATCATCGGCCATGACCAGCCGTTCTGCATCATCGGCGAACGGATCAATCCGACCGGGCGCAAGAAGTTCCAAGAGCAGCTGCGCGCTGGGGATCTGTCAGCTGTCGAGACCGACGTGCACGCTCAGCTCGAAGGCGGTGCCATGGTGCTCGACGTCAACATGGGCGTCCCGCTGACCGACGAGGCAGAGCTGCTCTCCAAGGCCGTCAAGCTCGTGCAGTCGCTCACCGACCTTCCCATCTGCATCGACTCCTCGGTCGTCGAGGCGCTCGAGGCGGGCCTTGCCGCCTACGAGGGCAAGGCACTGGTCAACTCGGTGACCGTCGAGGACGAGCGGATGGAGGCCATCCTGCCGCTGGTGAAGCGGCACAACGCCGCGATCATCGCCTTGCCGAACGACGAGACCGAGATCCCAGAAGATCCCAAGCGCCGCGTCGAGTTGGCCAAGAAGTTCGTCGACATCGCGACGAGCAAGTACCAGATCCCGATCGAGGACATCGTGATCGACCCGTTGGCGATGCCGATCGGCGCTGACTCACTGCACGCCGCACGCACGATGGAAGCGATCGCGATGATCTCCGAGGAGATCGGCGTGAACACCACGCTGGGTGCCTCGAACGTCTCGTTCGGCATGCCCGACCGTCACACGTTGAACGCAGTCTTCCTGCCGATGGCGATGCGCGCTGGCCTGACGTCGGCGATCATGGACGCCCGCACCAGCCAGGTGGTCACCGCGGTCAAGGGAGCCGACCTCATGCTCGGGCACGACGAGTGGGGCGCCAACTGGATCCAGGCGCACCGAGCGAAGCAGGCGTCCGAAGCCGCTGCAGCGGAGTTCTAGACACAGCGGTCGGAACGGCGGTCAGAACTCCGCGGTGAAGGCCGCGCCGCCTCCGCTTCGCATCTCGAGGTGGTCGATCTGGTCGAGCGGCACGTCAACCGCGGTACCCCACGACTGGTAACCGTCGCGCACGCGGCAGATGCCGATGTTCCAGGTGGCACCGTCGTCAGCGACGAGGCGCACCTGGTAACGGTTCGACGGAACGCCGCTCACCGTCATGAAGACCCACGACGGGCTGCCGTCGTACATGAAGGCATGCCCTGCGGACGCCCCAGCGGTTGGTCCTGACGTGGTCGTCAGGTCTGCTGCGCGGAACGCCGTTCCGTCGGCTACGTCCAGCGTCCGCTGATACTCGTCGGCCAGTACGCGATCACTGGAGCCGGACCATCTCGAAAGCCCGAAACCAGCGACACCTGCCAGCGCGATCGCGAACGAGGCTGCAACAGCCACCAGCGCGAGCGAACGCCGCGAAGTCCGGCTTCGCTTCTCAATGAGCGACTCCAGCACCCGAGTCTCGAATCCTGACGGCGGCTCAACCTCGGGCGCGAGCAACAGCAGCTCGTCCACGGTTTGAGCGACGCGTTCGAGCTCGGAACGACAGCTCGTGCATCCTGCGATGTGCGTGAGCGCGGATGCGCGTTCTGGGCCGGGCGCCACCCCCAGGGCCAACTCCGGTATCAGCGCCTGGACTTCCTGGCACCGCGGATCAGTCATCGCGCACCCCCAACCTCTCAGACAGCCGACGTAGCCCACGCCGGACGCGGGACTTCACCGTGCCGACCGGCACCTGTTGCTCCAATGCGATTTCGCGCGCCGTGAGACCGAGGAACGACATGAGCACGATCGGACGCAATTGTTCACTCGGTAGTTCGCCGAGCGCCTCACGAAGACTCAGGATCGTCTCGCGGTCGTCACTGACGGGTGGCTCGGATCCTGGCGAGAGCAGTGCGATCAGTGTCTCGGAGTCGGTCGGATATTCACGCCGGTACCGCAACACATCCACGGCTGTGTTGCGCGTGATCATCAGCAGCCAGGTCGACACCCGACCACGCCGCGGGTCGTAGGCGGACGCATGTCGCCACGCCTTGACGAACGCCTCTTGCGCCACGTCCTCAGCCACAGCGGGGACGCCCACCACGGTCAGCGCGAGGCCGTACACGCGCGCCTGGAACCGGCGGACAAATACCGAGGCAGCCTCCTGGTCACCGTCGGCCATGCCGGCCAACAGCGCCTCGTCTGACAGCTGTCCCACACCTGTACTACGCGCGGGACGGCGTCCGGGATTCCTCCGCCGAAATCAAATTCCGTGAATCCCGCGAGCGGCCCAGGGCGTATTACCGGCAGACACGAGGAAAAGTCGAACATGTGGAGCGCACATCATGGCAACACCAGCCAAGACCCTCACCATCGCAGCGATCACGCTTGCAGGAGCAGGCCTGCTGGCAGCCTGCGGCTCATCGTCCGGTGATTCCGGTGACTCCGGAAGCGGTGGTCCCAGCCTGACCATCACGTCACCGACGCCTGGCTCGAAGGTCGGCACGTCAGTGGACGTCGCGTGGGACTCGAGCGTCGAGCTCGGCGAACCCGACACGGGTCGCGACCACGTCCACGTCTTCGTCGATGGAGAGTCCAATGACTACACAGTGGTCGGCGGGAACGAGTTCACCGTGACCGGACTGACCCCGGGCGCGCACACGATCGACGTCACGCTGCAGCACGCCGACCACTCGTCAGCTGGCGCCTCGGACGAGGTGGACGTCACCGTGACGAAGTCAGGCGGCACGGGTTCAACACCTTCGCCCTCGCCTAGCGAAAGCGACACCTCGTCCGGTCGCTATGACTACTGAGACGCAGGCGACCACAACAGTCGAGCGCTATCACCGTTCGACCCGTTGGCTGCATGCCGTGGTCTACCTGTCCGTGCTCACCTTGTTGGCGACGGGTACCTGGCTGCTGATCGGGCGCGAGGGCGATCCCTCGCCGCTCAGCGAGCTCACTGGAGTGAGTGATGCTCGTCTGCACGTGTGGGTGGGTTGGGCGTTGATCGGCGTCCTGGCGCTCGGGTTGGTTGCGAAGGGACGATCGCTGGCGTTGTTCGCCCTGGAATCTGTCAGGTTCCGTAAGACCGATCTGCTGTGGTTTCGACGCTGGCCCTTGGCGCTCTTCACGGGTCGCTTCACCAGGCACGAAGGGCAGCTCGATCCAGGGCAGCGAGTGGCCAATGTGGTGCTGGCCGTCGCCTTGGTGGCCGTGCTCGCGAGCGGGGTGGGAATGGCGCTGCTGCACGGCGGTCCAGCGTTCGTGTGGCTGGTCAGAATCCACAAGTGGTCGACGTACATCCTGATTCCGTTGCTGCTGGGCCACATCGTCATCGCCGCGGGGGTACCTCCGGGGTACCGCGGCGTCTGGCGGTCGATGCACCTGGGTGGACGCCTCGACCGCAACGTGGCCCAGCGGCTGTGGCCGGCATGGACCGAGCGTCATGAGGATCGACGCCCGCCCAGGGGACGCAGCCGGTGACGCTTCCACGCCGTGGAACAGTGGTGGAGAAGGGTATACACAGGTTCAGGGAATTGATATATCCATCCTGTGACCTCTCCGGTCGAGATTCTTCAACCTGACGGCCGCTCGCAGTCCGAGCAGGCCTACTACGCCTTGCGCGAGCTGATCGTCACCCTCGAGCTGCCGCCCGGCAGCCTGGTCGACGAGCGCGAGCTGATGGATCGCCTGGGCCTCGGCCGGACGCCCGTGCGCGAGGCGCTCAGGGCGCTGGCGCAGGCCAAGCTGATCGAGGTCTACCCCCGCCGTGGCATGTTCGTCGCGCCGGCGGACGCCCGCGACCTGGCGTCCCTGTCAGAGGTGCGCTGCGTGCTCGAGCCGTTCGCCGCGCAGCTCGCGGCGCAGCGCCGCACCGACGGTGACCGCGTCGAGCTGGAAGCCCTGTTCGACGAGCTGGACGCCGTGGCAGTCAAGCCAGTGGGGCGTCGCCTCATCGAGATCGACCAGCGCATTCACCGCTTCGTCTACCACTCGGCGCACAACGCGTTTCTCGAGTCGGTGCTCGACGAGCACTACATGCACGCCCTCCGCATCTGGTTCCTTGCACTCGACAAGGTGAG
>DASUFV010000313.1:0-5744 GCA_036274415.1 Actinomycetes bacterium | reverse complement strand
GAACAAAGGCCAGCATCCGGCCTCGCTCGTCGCGCGCACCGAGGACGAAGCACAGCAGCAGTGGAACCAACAGAGTCAAGCCGACCCCAGCGATCAAGGCGATCTGCTTCTCGGGTGTCGGCTCAGCGATGACCGCTGGGTCGATCGTCGTGATCGTCAGAGCGCTGGTCCCGATGTCTGAGGAGGTCAGGTAGCTCGCGTACTCGTTTGCGACCGGTACCGGTACGTCCGGGTCTTCAGAGCTCACGTTCACTCTGAGCACCCCGGCGCCCGCCTCCACGTCGGTACTCACCGACCAGTCCGCCTCGCTGGCTCCTCCGTCGAGACCTGCGCGTACCGCCGTCTCGACATTGCCCCCGACGGTCTGAGCCTCGATCCCAGGGATCAAGTACGAGAGCAACTGAGTGCTGACCTCGGTGGAGGTGGGCTCCACTGCCATGACTGACGTGGCCTCATATCGCTCCTTCATGAACGAAGCAATAGCAACCGTGCCTGCTGCCAGTAAGAGCACACAGAGCGTGATGACGAGCCAGTGGCGTTGAAATCCTCGAGCAGCTGTCGACCATTCCAAAACGATCACCCCGTACAGGGCTACCCACCTCTGCGCACTTCATTCATCCAATGGCCGGTCAGAAATAGACCCACCGCGTTTGAGGGCGACTGAAGCGGTTACTAGGGGTGGGTGACCGCCGATCTCGTGAGCGTCGTGGTGCCTGCCCGCGATGAGGGACAGCACATTGACGGCTGTCTGCGCTCCATCCTTGATCAAGACTGGCCGTCGCTAGAGGTCTTGGTGGTGGATGGTGGCTCGAGTGACGGCACGCGAGAGAAGGTGCACGCGATCTCCTCGAGAGATCCACGAGTGCGCCTCGTCAGCAATCCCAAGGGGATCATTCCCGCCGCCCTGAACATTGCGCTTGCTCATGCCCGTTCCCGGTGGTTGGTCCGCGTGGACGCCCACGCATCGATTCCGAAGGACTACGTCCGCATTGCGCGCGAACTACTGGCGACGAACGAGTACGGCGCCGTCGGAGGGCGTAAGAACGGGCAAGGAGTGACACCGGCCGGGCGAGCAATCGCCGCGGTCATGGGGTCTCGTTTCGGCGTCGGTGGGTCCACGTACCACTTCGGTAACCAGGCGACCGACGTCGATCACGTCCCGTTCGGTGCATATCCGGTTGCGCTGGTTCGTGCATTAGGAGGGTGGAACGAGCAACTCCGAGTCAACCAGGACTTCGAGCTCGACTACCGCGTTCGCAAAGCTGGGTACCGCATTCGATTCGACCCGCGCATGGCGATCCAGTGGGAGTCGCGCCAGTCGATCCGCGACCTAGCGCGCCAGTACTACCGATACGGACGCGGCAAGGTCCAGGTCGCAGCGCTTCACCCCGCGTCGGTCAATCCGCGGCACATCATCCCGCCGACCTTGGTGCTGGGTTTGGCTGCGGCCGCTGTGACGGCTTGGCGTCGCCCGCGCCTCAGCGCGCTCATCGCCGCTCCCTATGGACTCGTCCTCGCTGCGGGGGCCATCACGATCGGGAAGCGCGTCGACCCTGAAGCGCGCCCCTACATCGTCCCCGCCATGCTCGCGATGCATCTGTCGTGGGGAGCTGGTTTCTGGCGAGGACTGGGCGACGTTGCTCGACGGTGGGGACCCCGTGGGCGCACACAGCCGTGACGCCAGGCCGCGGACGGATTCTGCCTCTGCCGTGCGCTGGTCGTTCGTCGGGCTGACGTCCAAGATCGTCGCCCAGACACTGACCGCGATCGTTCTTGCGCGTCTCGTCGGGCCTGAGGTGTACGGACTCATCGGTCTGACAACGGTCTACGCCATGCTCATGTCGCTCCTGCTCACGCAGGGGATGTCGCTGGCGATCGTGCGCATGGAGCATCCGACAGACCGCGACTTCGGTACGGTGAATCTTGCCTCTCAGAGCGCAGCTATCGCACTCGGCGCCGCAACCGTCGTCCTCGCGCCGACGCTTGCTCGCTTCTTCGACGCGCCAGAGATGCGCTCGGTTCTCTATGTTCTTGCGATCGGGTTGTGCCTCAAGGCACTGGCGATCCTGCCGTTGGCCCGCCTCATGCGCTCCGTTGAGTTTCAGCTCATTGCACGCGCAGAGGTGGTGTCGAGCGGTGTTGGGGCTGTGGTAGGCATTGCAGTCGCCGCACTCGGCGGTGGGGTATGGGCGTACGTCGTCTTGGTTCTCGTGACCGATGCCCTCTTCTTCGTGCTGCTGTGGAACCACGAACGCGACATGCCCTGGAGAGGCAGCTGGCGCTCGCTCATCGAGCTCTACTCCTTCGCGTTGACCGTCACGGCCACTCAACTCTTGGGATTTGCCGCGAGGAACGTGGACAACCTCTTGATCGCCCGCTTTCTGGGGCCGACCGCTCTCGGCTTCTACGCGGTCTCCTACCGATTCATGCGCATGCCCATCACGAGCCTGGTGATGATCGTCAACCGGGCGCTCTACCCGTTGTTCAGCGCGTACCGCGAAGACCGACGACGACTGTCGCGGAACTTCTTGGTGGCTACGAGCGCCATGTCCCTGATCTCTTGGCCCCTGATGGTCGTCGTCATCGTCTTCGCCGAGGAGATCGTGTTGACGCTCTTCGGTAGCGACTGGTTGGGCGCAGTGACACCGACGCAGATCCTTGCGGCCGCCGCAATCGCCCAAACGCTTTCGAGCATGATGACGCCGGCCATGCTCGCCACCGGCCACGAGCGGGCGCAGCTGTATTGGACGATCGCAATCACGACAACTTTGACGATCAGCTTCTTCTTCACAGCACAGCACGGGATCAACGCGGTAGCAGCCGCCTACACGGTGGTCACGTTGCTCTTCCTGCCCTGGGCCGTGGTGCTGATGGGGCGAGCGGCGTACTTCACGCCTCTTCGGTATCTCAGAGCTTTGATTCCCAGCGCCCTCGTAGCGATCTCAGTGGGCGTACTTGGATTGCTGGCCAAGGAGGTCTTGGGGACATGGCTTGAACTCGGCCCACTTGTTACGGCTGTCGTCGGGTCGACGCTGGCTGGCGCGTTGACCGCGGCCTGGGCCGCACCACTTCTTCGCCGCCAGATGTCCGAGGAACTGTCTTTGTTGCAGCGAGTCGTGCGTCTTCGGCGTTCCCCCAGCAGGGACGAGCAACAGCAGCTACCAGCCGACGCCAACCAGTCGTAAGTTCGCTGCACCGAACGACTCGTCATCCAAGGCGTTGCGCGCGTCGACGATGAGATCACCCTTCATCACGTTGCGCAGCTCGAGCGGTTCGGTGTGAACGATCTCCGGCCACTCCGTGACGACGATGACCGCGTCCACCGCTTCGGCGGCTTCCAAGACCGAGCTGCACAGGCGGACACCCGCCAGGTCTGGGGGAAGGCTGCTGACCACAGGGTCGAACGCCGATACAACAGCACCAGCCGCCAGCAGACGCTTGGCAAGGTCAACGGCCGGTGCATCACGAAGGTCGTCGGTTCCCGGCTTGAACGCCAGCCCGAGAAGGCAGATGCGCCGCCCTTTGATGAGCCGCAGCTCACGCTGCAGCTTGCGCATGATCGCTGAACGCTGCAGCTCGTTGACCTGGATGCTCGAACGCAGCAGGTCGGACCCATAGCCGTATTCGAGACCTGTCGCGATGAGCGCGGACAGATCCTTGCCGAAGCAGCTCCCTCCCCACCCCAGACCCGGGCCCAAGAACGCCTCGCCGATGCGGTGGTCGGCGCCGATCGCGGGCAGCACCTGGCGGGCGTCCGCGCCGACCAGTTCACAGATGTTGGCGATCTCGTTGGCAAAACTGATCTTCGTGGCCAAGAAGGCGTTTGCCGCGTACTTGATCATCTCTGCCGACGAGAGTTCAGCGGTGATGAGGCGAGGCCGACTGTCAGGGTTCCCGCTGGGGAACGACTGGTCGAGCACCGGCTGGTACAGGTCGGCCACTAGTCCGACCGCATCGGCCTCTCCACCGAGGACCACGCGATCGGGGTGGAGGAAGTCATGGAGGGCGCTGCCTTCACGAAGGAACTCCGGGTTCGACACCACGGAGAAGTTCGGTCGTGCGTTCTTGGGTAGCTCTTCTTCGATCAGCGTGGAGACCCAGTTTCCCGAGCCGACTGGAACCGTCGATTTGTTCACCACCACCATTCCGTTGCGCAAGAAAGGCGCCAGGGTCGCTGCAGCCGACTCGACCTGCGCAAGATCGGGCGCGCCACTTGGACCCACTGGGGTACCGACGCAGAGGAAGATCACGTCAGCATCGCTCAGTGCGGCCTCTGGCTGGTCGGTGAACGCGAGGCGTCCGGTGGCAACCATCTGCCCGAGCAGCTCGTCCAACCCCGGTTCATAGAACGGGACAACTCCGCGACTCAGGTCGCGAAGTCGAGTGACGTCCGACTCCAGGCCGACGACTTCGTGACCGAGCCAAGCGAAGCACGTTGACGTGATCGCTCCGACGTATCCGGTTCCGATGACGGCGACTTTGCGAGGCTTCATGAGTCTCTGGCCGCCGACATTGACGACGCCTCGCTGAGGCCCAACTCATGCCGGAACCATGCGGCCGTGCGCCGCATCCCCTCGAAGCTGTCGATCTGCGGTTCCCACCCCAGCTCACGCCGCGCAAGCGAGATGTCGGGCTTGCGAACGGTCGTGTCATCTTCCGGCCGTTCAATGAAGACGATGTCGGACGTCGAGCCGGTCGCGGCGATGACATCGTGAGCCAAGTCGAGGATGGTTTGCTCGGAGGGATTGCCGATGTTGATCGGCCCCGGAAGGTCAGTGAAGAGCAGCCTCACCGCTCCTTCGATCAGGTCATCGACGTAGCAGAACGATCTCGTCTGCGTCCCATCGCCGCTGACGGTGAGCGAGTCGCCGGTGAGTGCCTGTCGCAGGAACGTCGGCACGACTCGGCCGTCCGTCGGGCGCATTCCCGGCCCGTACACATTGAAGATTCTCATGATGCCGGTGTTGACCCCGTGACTTCGTCGGTACGCCATGGTCATCGCTTCGCCGAAGCGTTTGGCCTCGTCATAGACGCCGCGTGGCCCTACCGGGTTGACGTTTCCCCAGTAGGACTCGGGTTGAGGGTGAACATGCGGATCCCCATAGACCTCGGAGGTGGACGCCAATAAGAACCGAGCCCCCTTTCGTCGAGCAAGCCCAAGCGCATTCATGGTGCCCACCGACCCGACCTTCAGGGTCTGGATCGGCATCCTGAGGTAGTCCACTGGCGATGCGGGCGAAGCCAGATGCACGACGAAATCGACGGCGCCCGGCACGTGCAGGAACTCGGTCGCGTCCGCCGCAACAAGGTCAAGTCGGGGATCGTCCACCAGGCGCTTGAGCCCGTCACGTTCACCCGTGACGAAGTTGTCGACGCACGTGACGCGCAGTCCCTCACCGAGCATCCGCTCCACGAAGTGAGCACCGAGAAAGCCCGCGCCACCCAGAACAACTGCATGCTTCACCAAAAGAGATCCCTCCCGATGGCCGTCGCGGCCTTCGGGTGTCCTACCCACGGATTCTGACGCTACCCACCGCGCGAAGAAGCAAAGTCGTTGATCTTCGCGGCGCGTGGAGGCGGGCGCTCGACTCGGGTGTCAGGCAGGAGGATGCGCCTGCCACGCCTGCCAGGCGCTGCTCACCATGTCGGCGAGGTCGTAGCGTGCGCTCCAACCCAACTCGCGTTTGATCTTGTCTGCGGACGCCACAAGACGCGCAGGGTCGCCAGCACGGCGTCCGACGAGG
>DASUFV010000312.1:0-11480 GCA_036274415.1 Actinomycetes bacterium | reverse complement strand
TTCGTGACGACGACTACGGCGGCTCACTGGAGAACCGTCTGCGCTTCCTGCGGAACGTCATCGCGTCTGTGCGGTCACGCGTCGAGCGTGACTTCGTCGTCGGGCTGCGCGTTTCGGCGTCCGAGGAGACCGACGACGGGCTCACGATCGACGACACCCTCGAGGCGCTACGTCTGTTGGACTCCGATGGATCGCTCGACTACGTGAGCGTCGTTGCCGGGACGTCCGCGACGATTGCCGGCTCAGACCACATCGCGCCGCCGATGAGCTTCGCTCCGGCGTACGTTGCGCCGCTTGCCGCGCGTGTGAAGAGCGTGGTGAGCGTGCCGGTGATGGTCGCGGGGCGGATCAACCAGCCACATGAGGGCGAACAGGTGATCGCGTCCGGGCAGGCCGACATGGTCGTGATGACTCGCGCGATGATCTGCGATCCGTTGATGCCGACGAAGGCGCAACAGGGGCTGGTCGACGAGATCCGCGCGTGCATCGGGTGCAACCAGGCGTGCATCGGGCACTTCCACGCCGGCTATCCGATCTCGTGCATCCAGCACCCGGAGACCGGGCGTGAGCTGCAGTACGGCGAGCGGCGTCCGGCAACCATGTCGCGTGACGTGATGGTGGTCGGAGGCGGCGTCGGCGGCATGAAGGCGGCAGCGGTCGCGGCCGAGCGCGGGCACCGGGTAACGCTGTACGAGGCGGCGCGGCGTCCGGGCGGACAGGTGCTGCTCGCCGAGCGGCTCCCCGGACGCGCGGAGTTCGGTGGCGCCGTCACGAACCTGCTGAGCGAGATCGATCGGCACGGCGTCAAGGTGGTGACTGGTCAGCGCGTGGACGCCGCGTTCGTCCGTGAGCAGCGTCCCGACGCGGTTGTCATCGCGACCGGCGCGACCCCGCGAGTGCCCGAGCTCGAGCTGATGGACGACCCGGTCGTTCTCACCGCGTGGGACGTCATCGAGGGGGCGGATGTGCCGTCCGGACGCGTCGTTGTCGCCGATTGGCGTTGCGACTGGATCGGTCTCGGCGTCGCGCAGCAGCTGGCTCGTCAGGGTCACAAGGTCACGCTTGCCGTCGACGGATACATGGCGGGCCAGCGCATCCAGCAGTACGTGCGCGACGAGATGACCAAGCAGGCGCTCGAGGTTGGCGTCGAGATCGTCCCGCTGGTGCGTATCTACGGCGCGGACGCCGACTCGGTGTACCTGCAGCACGTTCTCACCGGCGAGCCGGTTGTCGTCGAGGATGTCGCTGCGCTCGTCCTCTCGCAGGGGCATGACGCCGTGACGGACCTCGTCGACGCCCTCGCCGACTATCCAGGTGAGGTCCACGCCATCGGAGACTGCCTCGCACCCCGCACCGTCGAAGAAGCCGTCCTCGAGGGCCTCAAGGTTGCCTCCGACCTCTGACCCCACCCATAACGACCCGCCCTCCCTCGTTTGGGTGCAACGACGCGTTCCCTCCAAAAGACGGAACTTTTGCAGAGTCATCACACGCAGGCCTCCAGCATGAGTCTGCAAAAGTTCCCTAAGACGGACCCCACGCGTCGTTGCCCCCAAATGGGGGTAGAGCAACGGGAGAGCGGCGGGGTGTACCAGGCGGGGCCGCGGGGGTCCGTTGACTGTTGATTGAGCGGTCAGTCAGTATGGTTCGTGTGAATCTCGATCGCCTGTTGGCCCCTCGATCCGTTGCCGTTGTCGGAGCTACTCCGCGTCCGGGGAGCTACGGCAACCAAGCCGTCGAGAACCTCGTCGAGGCCAAGTTCGACGGACCGGTGTACGGCGTGCACCCGCGCGAGACCGAGGTGCTCGGCGTTCCCTGCTTCCCCACGCTGTCCGACTTGCCCGAGGTTCCGGACGCCATCGTCATCGCTACTCCGGCCGCAACTGTTCCTGACCTGATCGACGAGGCCGGACGCCTCGGGGTCGGTGGCGCGGTCGTGATCGCCGCGGGCTTCGCCGAGGTCGAGCACGGACGCGAGCTGCAGCAGCAGCTGCGCGACAACGCGCTCCGGCACAACCTCCCGGTCTGCGGGCCGAACGGCAATGGCCTCGTGTCCGTCGTTCGCCGCGCGCCGCTGTGGGGCGATGGCTACAACCTGGCGCCGGCGGGCGGCGTCGCCCTGGTCTCGCAGAGCGGCAACGTCGCCGTCAACGCGATCGGCTCGACGCGCGCACTGCACCTGCACACCGTCATCTCCTGCGGCAACCAAGCCGTCCTCGAGACGTCCGACTACCTCGTCGCGCTCGCGCAACAGGACGGCGTCCGCTCCGTCGCCCTCTATCTCGAGGCCGAGGGCGACGGTGCCAAACTCGCTGAAGGACTAGCCCTCTGCGCCGAGCGCGAGATCGGCGTCGTCGTCCTGAAGTCCGGACGCAGCGCGCTCGGCGCCACGGCCGCCGCCGCCCACACCGGAGCCGTCGCAGGAGACGCCAAGGTGCTCCGCGCACTGGTCGAGGACGCCGGTGGCGCCTGGGTCGACGACCCGCACGAACTCCTCGAAACCGCGAAAGCCATGGCCCATGGACGCCGCAAGGTCGCGGACGGCATCGCTGTCATCACCTGCTCCGGTGGGGACGCCGCCATCAGCGCCGATGAGGCCGACCGCCTTGGCATCCCGATGCCGCCGCTCGCCGAGAGCACCAAGGAAGCGCTGCGGCCGATCGTGCCGCCCGCCGCGACCGTGGGAAACCCGCTCGATTACACCGCCCAGATCTGGGGCGACGTCCCGGTGATCTCGTCGATCGTGCGCACCACGGCGTCCGACCCATCGCTCGGACAGGTGCTCGTCTACTACGACCACCCGCAGAAGATGGGCGCCGCCGCAACCGAGAGCTGGAGCATCACGCTGGACGCCATCCTGCTCGGCGCTCAAGGCGCCGACGCTCCCGTCATGGTCGCCTCGACGATGTCCGACCTCCTGCCAGAGGACAAGGTCGACAAGTGCCTGTCGCAAGGCGTCCCCGCAGTGTGGGGCCTCACGACCGGCATCAAGGTCGCCGACGCCATGCGACGTCCGTTCGGCGATCCGCAGCGGCTGCGCCAGATCAGCGCGATCTCCGGCGCCCGCACCCCCGGCCCATGGCTCGCCGAGCACGAGGCGAAGGAGCTGCTCGCCAAGGGCGGCGTATCGGTGCCGCGCGGTGGCGTCGCGACGACGCTGGAGGAAGTGGACGCCGTGGTCGGCTCGCTCGACGGCCCACTCGCGCTCAAGCTCAGCTCAGCCTCGCTCCAACACAAGAGCGACATCGGTGCACTCGAGCTGGGCGTCGTGGGCGTCGAGGCGGCGCATGCCGCGTTCCAGCGGCTGCGCGCGATCGACGGGCACGCGCATTCGCCGGTGCTCATCGAGCAGATGGAGCAGCCTGGCGTCGAGCTCCTCATCGCCGCGCGGCGTGACTCGGTCGTCCCCGCACTGGTGGTCGGTCTTGGCGGCGTGTGGGTCGAGGCCGTCGGCGACGCCGCGATCATCCCGCTGCCCGCGGACGCCGCACGCGTCGAGCGGGCACTGCGCCGCCTGCGAGGCGCGTCGCTGCTGACCGGTGGACGCGGACGCCCGGCGGTCGACATCGCCGCGGTCGCCGACCTCGCGGTTCGCGTCGGCCAGCTGTTGATCGACGAAGACCTGATGCTGATCGAGCTGAACCCAGTCTTCGCACGGCCGATTGGAACCGCGCACGGCGCAACCGCTGTCGACGCAGTGATCCGGAGGACGGCGCAGTGAACTGCGTCGGGTCGCCCGACCAGGGCTGGACGCGTTGCTGAGCGAAGCCATCGGCAGCGTCCTGCCCGTCGCTGTCGCGGTTGCGCTGAGCCCGATCCCGATCGTCGCGGTTGTGGTGTTGCTGGGCACGCCGCGCGCGAGAAGCAACGGAGCCGCGTTCACGCTCGGGTGGATCGCAGGCTTGGCGGTGGTCATGGCCGTCGTCCTGCTGCTCGCCGGCGGCACCGATTCGGACAGCTCCGATACGACCGTCTCATGGGGACTGTTGGCCCTCGGCGTCCTCTTGCTCGCCCTTGCTGTGCGTCAGTGGCGCACACGCCCGCGACGCGGCGAAGATCCAAAGCTGCCCGCCTGGCTTGCGACCGTCGACGCCTTCACACCGGCGAAGTCCTTCGTGGCCGGCGTCCTGCTGTCTGGCGTCAATCCGAAGAATCTGGCGTTGACTATCGCCGCGGCAGGATCGATCGCACTTGCCGACCTCGACAGCGCGCAGGAGCTGTGGGCCGCCGTGGTCTTCGTGGCCATCGCGTCCAGCAGCGTCATTGTGTTGGTTGCTGCTTCGCTCGTTGCACACGATCGCATGACGCGTCCGCTCGCGACCGTCCGCGCCTTCATGGCCGAGCACAACGCCGCGATCATGACCGTCATCCTGCTGCTGCTCGGCGTGAAGCTGGTCGGCGACGCTCTCCCCGGCCTCTGACGCCGGAGCAGTCGAAACAATCGCCTCAGCCCACGCTGAAGTCGCTGGACGCCAGGCTGACTCGAAGGTCATCCATCAGCAGATGGGCCGTGTACTCACCCGGCTCGAGTGGCCACCGTCGACGATGCGACGCCTCACTGAACGACGCCGCCCCCTCGATGGTGGCTGCGGTCGCAAGGTGCATCGTCGGTCGTTGCCCGCCGACGTCCACACCGCGCGGGTAGATCGCGATCCAGTCAGCCCGGTTGCCCGGAGTCCACGACCAGCGGACGCCGATCGGCTCACCGGACGCGTAACGGGCTCGGTCGGTGTGCACCGAGGGCTGGTCGCCGGGGCCAGCAACCCAGAGCCGAGTGCGCGCTACCTCTTTGCGGTCCTCGTCACGCGCGACGACGTCGAACTGACCCGCTCCGACGAACTCGGTCGCCAGGTGCCAGCGTCCCGCGTCGGGCGCAGGCACCTCGAAGACGACGGTCTCGGCCTCAGCGTCATGCGGCACGACGACAACGCTCGCCGCGGATGCGCCGAGCACTCGCACCTCCACGTCGTCACCCAACGGCACGATGCGTCGGCTGACCGACACCAGCGCAGGTGCGGGCGCGGGCTCCAGCCGCAGCTCGGCCAGCAGCCCACGGTGGTCGGTGGGCCACGGAGTGATCGAGAGGTCGGAATACGGTGACTCGCTCTCGCCCATGATACGCATGTCCTCGACGTTGATGTCCGGGCTGACATACATGAAGTCGATGCGATCCTCCGCGTGTCCGTCCGCTGCAGGGTTGTAGCCCTTCACGAATGGGCGCTCAGCCGGCCAGGTCAACCCTGGGTGAGTCACTGGGTCGGGATACACCGCGCGGTAGGCGTCCACCAGACCGGTCTCTTCGGCGGCAACGCTGGTCGGCCACTTGAAGGCCCGCACCACGTGCGGTCTGCTGCCGACGGTCGCGTCAGTCCAGTCACGATGCGACGGCGCATTGAAGTCGCCGAGCAGGATGACGGGGACGCGATCGTCCATCAGTGCACGTGCGGCGTCCAGCGACGGCTGCACGTGGCTCAACCGGACGCGTCGCTCGCGACGATCGACCCGCTTGACCGGTTCGTCCGCGACCCGAAAGGGGCCGTACCCACGGGACGGCGGATGCACGTTGACGATCGCAAGAACCCGACCGGGCTCGAGCTCGACGAAGACCACACCGTCGGACGCCGCAGGCGGGTCGAGCAGCGGCACCTGCGAAACGACCTGCGTGCGGTTGTCGACGTACGGCCAGTCAAGCGCGTCGGCGATCCGCGGCATGCTGCCGCAGCCCTCCTGCAACGCAGCAACAGTCGCGCCGGAGACCTCGATCGCCTCGACAACCTTGTCGAAGTCGACACCGGTGCCGCCGTACTCGATGTTGAGCTGCAGCAGGCGTAGTTCAGCCACGACCGGCTACCTACGGAGTCGGAGGATCGACACGGAACTCGCTCAGCGCTGGACGTAGAACAGGCGCTTGTTGACGAACTCGTCGATGCCGAGCGGGCCGAGCTCGCGTCCGAAGCCGGAGCGCTTCACCCCACCGAAGGGAACGTCGGCCCCCTCACCGGCAGGAGTGTTGACGTTGGCCATGCCGACCTCGAGCTGCTCGGCCACTCGGATAGCGCGTTCTTCGTCGGTGCTCCACACCGCGCCGCCGAGGCCGAGGTCGACTGCGTTGGCGAGCTCGACGGCCTCCTCGTCGCTGCTCACCTTGTAGACGACGGCGACCGGCCCGAAGAGCTCTTCGCGATACGCGCGCATCTCAGGCGTGACCCCGGTGAGTACGGCGGGAGCGAAGTAGGCGCCCTTCTCCCCCACGATCCGGCCGCCGGTGTGCAGCGTCGCACCCTTCTGCACCGCGTCCTGCACCTGCGCCTGAAGCTCTTCGGCTGCCTTGCGCGACACCATTGGCGAGTACTTGTCGGGTGAGTCGTCGCCAGGCTCGCGCGGTGAGAGCGCAGATGCTCGCTTGGTCAGACCGGCCACGAACTCGTCGAAGTAGTCGTCGATGACGATCATGCGCTTGTTGGAGTTGCAGGACTGACCGACGTTCTCCATGCGGGTGTCCCACGCGGTCTGCGCCGCGGCGTCGACGTCGTCGGTGTCCAAGATGATGTACGGGTCAGAACCGCCGAGCTCGAGGACGACCTTCTTGAGGTTCCGACCGGCGGCTTCGGCGACGGCGATCCCGGCGCGTTCCGATCCGGTCAGCGATACTGCCGCCACTCGCGGGTCGGAAACGAGCTGCTCGACCTGGTCGTGCGTTGCGAACAGGTTGGAGTACACGCCGTCCGGCACACCGGCGTCCTTGAACACCTCCGCGATCGCCAACGCGGACGTCGGGCAGTTCTCGGCGTGCTTGAGGATCATCGTGTTGCCGACGATCAGGTTCGGTGCGGCCCACCGCGCCACCTGGTAGTAGGGGTAGTTCCACGGCATGACGCCGAGGATCGTGCCGATCGGCCGGTACTCGATGCGTCCACCCTCGTGGCCAGGCAGCGGCTTGTCCTTGATCAGCTCAGGACCGTTGTCCGCGTAGTAATTGAAGATGTCGGTGCAGTACGCCGCCTCAGCAGCAGCTTGCGAGGGGCTCTTGCCCATCTCCCTGGTGATGAGGGAGCCCAGCTCGGTCGCCCGCTCTTCGAACAGCTCGGCGATGCGTCGGGTGATCGCCACACGTTCTTCGAGAGGCGTCGACTTCCAGGACGCGAACGCGTTCACTGAGCCTGCGAGTGCCGCCTCGACCTCGGCATCGGTCGCGTTGGGGAACGTCTGTACGACCTCGCCGGTCGCCGGATCGGTCACGTGGTAGCTCATGCCGGTACTCCCTCACGAAGCTCGCGAGCGAACGTCTCGAGGTTCGCCACGAATCGGTCGACGTCCTCCTCGGTGTGCTGCACGGACATCGTCCACTGCTCGCACTTGCCCCACGGGGGCAGGAAGACATGGTTGTTGTGCTGGTAGAGCCAGTGAGCGTTGCCCCACTGGTCGTCGTACTCCAGGAAGTCGCGGTAGTTGCTGAGGTTCTCGGTGAAGATCACCGCGCCCTTGGCTCCGAATGCGCGTACGAACCCCGGCAGCTGGTACTTCTTGAGCACTTCCTCACATCCGGAAACCTGGCGCTCGCGGAGTGCGTCGAGGTGCTTGTAGTTCTCGGGGGTCAGCACCTCGGTCAGCGTCGCGCGAACTGCCGCCATCGTCAGCGGGTTGCCGTTGAACGTGCCCACCTGCTCGTAGGTGCCGTCGGCGATCAAGCCCATCAGCTCGGGCACGCCACCGATGGCACCGCACGGCAGGCCGCCGCCCATAGCCTTGGCCATGGCGACGAGATCGGGGGTGACGCCAAGCAGCTCCGACGCCCCACCTGGGGCTAGGCCGAAGCCAGTCTTCACCTCGTCGAACGCGAGGTAGGCACCGTGCTTGTGCAACAGCTCCTTGAGATCGGCCAGGTAGCCGGGAGGCGGTGGGATGAGCCCGATGTTCATCATCACCGGCTCGACGATCATGCCGGCGATGTCGCCCTTGTGAGTGGAGAGTGCTCGCTCGACCGCCTCGAGGTCACCGAACGGAACGATGACGGTCAGCTGTGCCATCGGGTCGGGGATCGCGTTGCTGGCGCGGACGGAGTTGGGTGCCTCCGCAGGCCCGGCGGCGGACAGGTCGGGGTACACCGACACCTGTGCCGCGTCGTGGTGCCCGTGATAGCTGCCTTCGACCTTGATCACCTTGTTGCGTCCGGTAGCGGTACGCATCAGGTGGAAGGCGTCCATCGTCGCCTCGGTGCCGGAGTTGTTGTAGCGCCACAACGGAAGGTCCCACCGACGGCTGAGCTCACGCGCTACGACGATCGCGTCCTCAGTGGGCTGCGCGAAGTGGGTGCCCTTGGTGACGCGGTCCTGCACAGCGGCGACGACGGCCGGGTGTGCGTGACCGGCCAGACCGACGCCGAATCCACCGTGGAAGTCGGAGTACTCGAAGCCGTCGACGTCCCACATGCGTGAGCCCTTGCCCTTGTCGATCCAGACCGCGCAAGGTGGAGCTGCCTGCCAGCTGGAGGCCACGCCGCCGGCAAGGACGGACTTGCCCTCCTCGGTCATCGACTGTGACCGCTCCGTCCTGGCGAGCATCACCTTCTCCTGCTCGGCGATGAGCTGGTCCATACGGTCAAGCAGTGGACCGGTGTTCGATGCGGTCGGCGGCGCTGACAGGGACATGTGCGTTACCTCTTCTCTGCGGAACCTCTGTTCCGCACGGTGGAATCTTCAGAAGTCGATGGGGAAGCCCAGACCGGCCAGGTCTTCCTGCGGGATCAGTTCGGTGATTCGCGGCGACACGTCGCCGGTTGAGTACGCGCGCGCGAGCCAGCGAGCAAGGATGCGGACGCCCACCTCGTGGTACGACGACAAGGGGCCGGGTCGGTACCCACGCGATGCGACGCCACGCTGCACACTCTCGCAGGCGGTCCAGTCTTGGCGGTTCGTGATGTCCCAGAAGTCGACTGCGTAGGACGGATCGAACCCGGGCAGGTCAAAAGCCGCCTCGGGGAACAGCCACTGGCACTCGACGAATGTGCGGTCAGCGGCGAGCGGCACCAGCCGATGGATCATCACGTAGTCGGGGTGTCCGCTCACGAGCAGGTTCGGCCCCACCTGCAGATAGAGCACCGCGTCCGCGAACTTCTGCGGCATTCCGGGGATGCGGGCTCCGCCGATCCTTCCGTCGAGTGACATCGTCTCGATGCCGGGCTTGAAGTCGTTCGTGCCACCGAAGTAGAACCCCTCACCGAAGACCGAGTAGCCGGCCTCGGTCTCGGAGACGACGCAGAGCTCGGGGTGGATGGACGGGCAGTGGAAGCACTCGTGGTAGTTCTCGAGGATCAGCTTCCAGTTGCAGTCGAGCGTGTAGGAGTGGGTCTCGCCCACCCGCAGCGACGACATCGAGTAGGGGCTCAGGTAGTCGTCGAGGCCTTTCAGGTACTCCGACAGCGGTGCGGTCGTACCCGACATGTTGACCATGACGTAGCCGTTCCACTCTTCGAGTGCGACCGGCACCAGCGAGAACTCGGACGGGTCGTCGATGTCGTCCTCATGCGTCGGCGGGACGCCGCGCAAATTCCCGTCGGCGGTGTACACCCAGGCGTGGTAGGGACATCGGATGAGCTTGCCGCTGGCGGCAGCTCCCGCAGGGAGCAGCTCGTGGGCACGGTGGCGACAGGAGTTGTAGAAGCCACGTAGGCGTCCATCAGAACCGCGGACGACCAGCACGCCTTCGGCGCCCAGCTGGTAGGCACGCCGGTCTCCGGGCGCTGCAAACGGGTCAGAGCGCCCGAGGCACATCCAGCCATCGGCGAACACGTGATCGATCTCCCACGCGAAAACCTCGGCATCGAGATACGTCTTCGCCGGAAGCATCTGACCGCTGCCATGACGCGACGGGGCGGCCTCAGCGGTCGTCAGCGGCAACCGATCTGCCACGCCACTGCCCTCCTCGCTCACGACCGCAACCATCTGGTCACGATCTGGGCCCCGATTGCCCGAAATGGTCCGCGGCACCTCAGTTGCGGTCCAGAATGACCAAGCCGGGTGATGGCTCTTGCCTATGAGGGTCGCTCCCGACACACTAACTGACCAACCAGTCAGTCAGGAAGATGTTTCGACCGCGGAGAACGAGACTCAACCGAAACTGCAGGAGGCAGACGCATGCCCTTTGAGCCCAGCAGAGACGAGCGGCCCCCGCTTTGGCGACCGCAGCTGCACCGACGAGACGTGCTGCGTGGGGGCGCAGTCTTGGCCGCGGGCGTTGGGGCAGCCCCGCTACTGGCCGCCTGTTCGGACGACAGCACACCCAGCGGTGGTGGAACAGCAGGCGACCTCCCCTACCAGCTGGCGACGCCGGACAACCCGGTCGAGCAGCCGATCGCTGACGACAACCAGCCGATCGAGGACGGCCTTGAGCCAGAGACCGGCGGCGTCTTCAAGATCCTGAACTATGCCGACTACATGGCGCCGGGTGTGATGCGCGACTTCGGCGAGCAGTACGACGTCGAGGTTGAGGTCACGCCGTACAACAACTACGACCAGATGATCGCCAAGCTCGAGGAGTCCGGCGCCGAGTACGACCTCGTCTTCCCGGGGCCGACGGTCATCTCGAAGATGATTTACGGCAAGTTGCTCCAGCCGCTCAACCAGAGCTACATCGGAAACATGTCGAACCTGTGGCCCGAGTATCAGGACCCCTGGTACGACCGCGGTGCCCGCTACACGATGCCGTACACGGTCTACACGACCGGGATCGGCTACCGCACCGACCTGGTCGACACCGTTCCTGACCCCGGCTATGACCTGCTGTGGGACTCGCAGTACGCCGGAAAGGCCGCCGTACTGGACGACTACGGCGAAGCGATCAGCATGTCGATCCTGCGCAACAACCTCGGTGGCGGCAACATCAACACCGACGACCAAGAGGTTGTCGCCGCAGCCGTCGACAGCCTGATCGAAGCCGCGAACGCCACCAACCTCAAGGTCAGCATCACCGGCTACCGTTCAATCCCTGAGGGTGAGTACACGGTTTCCCAGTGCTGGTCGGGTGACATGCTTGCCGCCCGCTGGTACCTGCCGAAAGACACCCCGTTCAGCGTCGTCGGCTACTGGACGCCGGAGGACGTCTCGCAGCGCGTGATCGGTAACGACACGTTCGCCATTCCGTTTGCGGCAACCAAACCTGTGCTGGCACACCTGTTCATCAACAACCTGCTCGACCCGGATGTTGCGGAGCAGAACTTCAACTGGAACGGGTACCAGCCACCGCTCACGAAGATTTCGGTACCGTACGCGCTGAAGAAGGGCTACATCGTCGAGAGCCTGGACGCCGCCATCGTCGTTCCCGAGGACTTTGAGAAGGGCAAGGTAGGCGTCGAACAGCCTCCGGCGATCGAGGCAATGTGGCGTACCGAGTGGGCGAGGTTCAAGGCTGGTGGCTAAAACTGTTGAGCAGGTCGACCGAACCACTCGGCGCCTGTGGCCGGTTCTAGCGTTTCCCGGTGTTGTCTG
>DASUFV010000311.1:0-9060 GCA_036274415.1 Actinomycetes bacterium | reverse complement strand
CCAGCCTGGGGACACCGGGAGGTGCGGAGACATCGTCGTTGGCGACACGCTCATGGCCGCGTCCAACCCCAGCGGTGACCTCCGGCTGGGCGGGGACATCCCAGTGAAGCGCGGAGAACCCAGCTGGTCGTGGTACGTGGGCCATCGGCTGGCACCCGGCTCACCCGAACCGTCGGTCGGTCAGCGAGTGGAGCTCAGGGTGGACGCCGAACGTCGCCACGCGCTCTCGGCAGCACACACCGCATGCCACCTGGCGGCATTGGCCATGAACAGAGCCACCGCGCACCTGTGGCGCAAACCTGTGCGCCTGGACAGTCTGGGCGCTCCCGATCTCGACCAAACGGCGATGCAAACGTCGGTGATGGACGTCGCCGGTTCGACCGACGTCTACCGACTTGGTAAGAGCCTGCGCAAGAAGGGGTTCGACTCGGCTGCATTCGCCGACGAGATCGACGCGATCGTTGATGCGGTCCAAGAGCGCCTCGCCGAATGGGTTGCAGCGCGCTCGCCGGTAGCCATCGAGGACGCCGGCGATCGCAGAATCACTGCTCTCCGGCGATGGACGTGTGAACTGCCGGAGGGTCGCGCTGATCTCCCGTGCGGCGGCACCCATGTGGCCGATCTCGGTGCGTTCGAGCAGATCTCTGTTGCGTACGACCTCGACCGGGAGGCCTCGACGTTGACAGTGAGGACCGTGCCTCGGGTTCGTGAGGACGTCGCACCGTAGACTGTCCGGCGCCGTCGGCAGGCGGTAACTCCCCATTTGAGAGCGAGTCAGCGCGCCCATGGCGTCTCTTCCCAGCACCGACGCCTCGACCGCATCGGCCCAACGCAGTGATCTGCGCAATGTCGCGATCGTTGCGCACGTCGACCATGGCAAGACGACGCTGGTCGATGCGATGCTCTGGCAGTCCGGGGCGTTTCGCGAGAATGCCGACGTCGCCGACCGAGTCATGGACTCGATGGACCTGGAGCGCGAGAAGGGCATCACGATCCTCGCGAAGAACACCGCCGTGCGGCATGCGATGCCGAACGGCGAGCACGTCACCCTCAACATCATCGACACCCCCGGCCACGCTGACTTCGGCGGAGAAGTCGAGCGCGGGCTCGAGATGGTCGACGGGGTGCTGCTGTTGGTCGACGCCAGCGAGGGCCCTCTGCCGCAGACCCGTTTCGTGCTCCGCAAAGCACTGCAGAAGCGACTGCCCGTCGTTCTCGTCATCAACAAGGTCGATCGACCTGACGCACGAATCGCCGAGGTGGTCGACGAGACGTACGAACTGTTCCTCGACCTGGACGCGGACGAGTCGCAGATCGACTTTCCCATCGTGTACGCCTCGGCGAAGAACGGTCGCGCGTCGAACAATCAGCCCGATGACGGCGGACTACCGGACAACCCAGACCTCGAACCTCTGTTCGCCGCGATCGTCGAGACCATTCCGGCGCCAACGTTCGACCCGAACGCGCCGCTGCAGGCGCACGTCACCAACCTGGACGCGTCCCCCTACCTCGGGCGACTCGCGCTGTGCCGCGTCCACAACGGCACCATCACCAAAGGGCAGAGCGTTGCGTGGTGTCGTGCGGACGGCTCGGTCGAACGTGTGAAGGTCACCGAGCTGCTGATCACCGAGGCGCTCGAACGGGTGCCGGCGGATGCGGCCTCGCCGGGCGACATCATCGCGGTCGCCGGCATTCCCGACATCACGATCGGGGAGACGTTGGCCGATCCCGACGACCCGCGACCACTTCCGGTGATTCGGGTCGACGAGCCGTCCATCTCGATGACGATCGGCATCAACACCTCACCGTTGTCGGGACAGAGCGGCAGCAAGCTGACTGCGCGAATGGTCAAGAGTCGGTTGGACGCCGAGCTGATCGGCAACGTCTCGGTCCGCGTCCAAGAGACCGATCGTCCGGACACGTGGGAGGTGCAAGGACGCGGAGAGCTGCAGCTCGCTGTGCTGGTGGAGATGATGCGCCGAGAAGGGTTCGAGCTGACGGTTGGAAAACCTCAGGTCGTGACGCGCACGATCGATGGTGTCGTGCACGAACCAGTTGAGCGACTCACTGTCGACATCCCAGAGGACTACCTGGGCGTTGTCACGCAGCTGATGGCTCTGCGCAAAGGGCGCATGGAGCAGATGGTGAACCACGGCACGGGATGGGTGCGGATGGAGTACCTCGTTCCTGCGCGAGGACTGATCGGTTTTCGCACCGAGTTCTTGACCGAGACTCGCGGAACCGGACTGTTGCACCACGTCTTCGACAGATACGAGCCGTGGCACGGTGAGCTGCGTACGCGTCCGACCGGATCGCTCGTCGCCGATCGCCGCGGCGACACGACCGGGTTCGCCCTCGCCAACCTGCAAGAGCGCGGAACGATGTTCGTCGGCCCCGGTACTGAGGTCTACGAGGGCATGATCGTTGGTGAGAATGCGCGTAGTGACGACATGGACGTCAACCCCACGAAAGAGAAGAAGCTCACCAACATGCGCTCATCGACGGGCGACGTATTGGTACCGCTGATCCCACACAAGCAGCTGTCGATGGAGCAGGCACTGGAGTTCTGTCGCGAGGATGAGTGCGTCGAGGTCACGCCCGCGACGGTGCGGCTTCGAAAGGTCGTTTTGGACGCCCCGGAGCGCAACCGGACGAGGGCTCGCGCCAAGCGCCAGTCAGGCTGAGAGGTTCAGGGCTCTTCTGAGGAAGTCGACCTGTAGCAGCAGCAGGTTCTCTGCCACCTCCTCCTGTGTCGCCATGTGAGTGATCCCGCTCAGCGGAATCACCTCGTGTGGCCTGCCATGCTCGGTGAGGACTTGTGACAACTGCAAGGTGTGCGCAACGAAGACGTTGTCGTCGGCGAGCCCGTGGATGAGCTGGAGTGGGCGGCTCAGCGTGGCTGCACGTTGCAGCAATGAGCTTCGCTCGTACGCCTGCTGTGCCTCGGCGTCGCTCTCGCGTGGGATCCCGAGGTAACGCTCGGTGTAACCCGTGTCGTACAGCCGCCAGTCGGTGACGGGAGCTCCGGCGATCGCGGCATGGAAGACGTCCGGACGGTCGATCACCGCTAGGGCCGACAGGTAGCCCCCAAAAGACCATCCGCGAATCGCCACAAGCTCCAGGTCGAGGTCGGGAAAAGCGTGTGCGGCCGCATGCAGACCGACGACCTGGTCCTCCAGAGTCGGGTCGGCAAAGTCTCCGCGCACCGCGCGCTCCCAAGAAGGTGACCCCGGCGTCCCTCGACCGTCGGCCACCACGACAGCGAAACCTTGGTCGGCGAGCCACTGCGACTCTCGGAAGGCACCTTGATGATGTTGGACTCGCGCGTGGTGCGGCCCGCCGTAGGGATCGAGCAGTACCGGAAGCATCGCATCACCAGGCTCGTGACCGCTGGGGAACAACACCACAACGCGGGGACGTCCCGGAGCGCTCGGAACGAAGTGCACGCGCGGCTCGATCAGTGGCGTTACGGCATGCGACTCGAGCTCGACCGACGTCTTTGCAGTGTGAATGGTTGTCTTGGGGAGTGGACGAGTCAGGTCGGCGGACGACACGACCAGGGTCTCCCCGCCTCGGGCCGCAGCGTGCCATCCGTCGGCAGGCGTCACGGGTGTGCATTCACGTTCAGACACGGTCCAGATCTGTTGGCGCCCCGCGTCCTCCGACGCTGCCACCAGGATCGTGTCGTCGTCGACATCCACGACCGCCCGGACCTGCAGCCGAGGCGGTGTCAGAGGAGCGCCGTCAGCACACAAGACATACGTGTCGTCACGTACCTCGACGGTGAGCAGACGTCCACGGCCGTCCCAGGTGCCCGAACCGGGGATCACGTCGACCCACGAAGGGTCGGACACCGATCGAATCACCTCGGTGCGCCCTGACTCGTCGATGGCGAACCACGTCATGCGCTGCTGGTCCCGGCTGAGAGCTGACACAACCGGTGCCCCGCGGTCGGTCCAGCTCACGGTGGCGATGTACTCGGCGTCCTCGGGCGCTGCATCGACGGCCGGTAGCTCGACTCTTGTTCGTCCACCGTCAAGAGAGACCAGCCAGAGCGAGACGTCCGGGTTGGTCGTGCCCGCTGCCGGGTATCGCTGAACCGTTGGCGCGAGGGCAGGGTCGGCGGGACTGCTCACGTACCACTCGGGAACGGACGCCTCGTCCGTGCGCTGGACGAGCAGTCGCTCGCCGTCCGGTGACCACCAGAAACCGCGCGAGCGGTCGAGCTCTTCTGCCGAGACGAAGTCAGCCAGCCCCCACGAAACGGAGTCGTCGTTATCGCCATCGTCGTCACGCGTGAGAGCGACCGGCTCACCATCCGCAACATCCATCACCCAGAGGTTTCGATCACAGACAAAGGCGACGCGGCGTCCCGTCGGATCGATCCGGGGATCGACCACGGCATCTCCTGCGACCCTCACGTCGAGCTCGCGCGTATGCACGTTCGTCACGTCTGTGACGAACAGCCGACCGGACAGCGCGAAGGCCCCCAGCGTGACCTTCTTGTCGACGCTGTATCCAACGATTCCTCCGGCCGCTTCGCGTGCTCGTTCTCTACGCGCTCGCTCCTCAGCGCTGAGCTCTTCTGACCCACCAGCGAGCAGGGCGGCAGGGTCAACGAGCTCGCGTTCCCCCTCCGACGGTGTCCAGCGCCACAGCCGTCCTGCGCGCTCGGTACCGGACGCTGACCGCAGGAACAACACCGTGTCGCCATCCGGCGAAACCGTCACGTTCCGAGGCCGACCCAGCGTGTAGCGCAACGTTCGCGCGTTCTGGCGCGGGAAGCTGTCGCCGGAAGGTGCAGTCATGCGGCCATCCAACCAGCAGTCGTAGGGTCGACTTCATGGCATCGAACGATCGACGGATTCTCTTTGTGCATGCGCATCCGGACGACGAGACCATCGCGTCGGGAGCGACCATGGCGAAGTATGTCGAGGCTGGCGCGCACGTCGCTCTCGTGACGTGCACGCTGGGTGAAGAGGGTGAAGTGCTCGTCCCGTCGCTCGAGCACATGGCAGCGGCGCATCAGGACACGTTGGGTGGGCACCGCCAGGTCGAGTTGGCCGAAGCCCTCAAGGTGCTCGGCGTCACCGACCACGAGTACCTGGGTGGAGCCGGTCGCTACCGGGACAGCGGGATGATGGGACTGGCCACCAACGACCGTCCGAACTGCTTCTGGCAAGCGGACCTACTGGAGGCAGCAACTCCGTTGGTCGCGACGATTCGTCGGGTGCGGCCACAAGTCGTCGTCACGTACAACGAGTTCGGCCAGTACGGTCACCCCGACCACATCCAGACTCACCGTGTAACGAGCTACGCGCTGGGGCTCGCTGAGGCGGCGCCGTTCAAGCCGGAGCTCGGTGCGGCGTGGTCGGTCGCCAAGGTCTACTGGACTGCACTCCCCAAGTCGGCGGTCGAACGCGGCATAGAGGCGTTCATCGAGGCCGGTGGGCAAGGATTCTTCGGTCTCAGCCAGGGAGAAGACCTGCCGTGGGCCGTGGATGACGCGTTGTTGACCGCCAAGGTGGAAGCACTCGAGCAGGAGCCCCGCAAGATGGCGGCGTTACGGGCGCATCTCAGCCAGGTGGGAGAAGAGAACGACTTCTTCCGGGTCTCAGAGCTGGTCGGCCCTGAGGCGATGGGCATCGAGTACTTCCAGCTGGCTCGCGGCGTCCCTGGACCGCGGGGTGCGGATGGCCTGGAGGACGATCTGTTCGCTGGCCTGTAGGCCGGACGGGTGATGGGGCTGTGCTCGGGGTTTCAGAGCACGACGGGCTGGGGGAGAGTAAGGCCACGATGTGACGCTCGGTAGCGCGAGCGGCGAGCGAACCTTCCCAGGAGGCGGCGTGGCCAGTACAGAGGGTGACCGAACGGACCGCCCCGAGGTCGTCGCCACCGCTGCGGGCACCGGCCTCTCCAGCGACACCGTGTTGCGCGCCGGGGACGCCGACGTCGGCGAGTCCCGCGAGCAGCAGCGGCGCCGTCGTCTTCGGTCGTTGGCGCTGTGGATGGGCATTCCCGCGGCGTACCTGTGGTGGCGAATCATCTCCGGCAACCCGATCGAGTGGGGGCTGCCGAGCATTGATCCCATCTACCTCGCGCCGATCCTCTTCTTCGGCGTTCTGATCCTGGTGCTCCTTGGTTCCACCATCGGGGCAGGACGGTCGCCCCACGTCATCTACCGTCCCGACCAGATTCCCACCACGTTGGACGACGTGAAGGGCATCGACCCCGTGAAGGACGAGGTCGTCCGCACCCTCAACCTCTTCCTCGCGCACAAGACGTTCGCCAACGACATGGGTGGTACCCCACGACGGGGCATCCTCTTCGAGGGGAATCCCGGAACCGGCAAGACCTTCTTGGCGAAGGCAATGGCGAGGGAAGCAGGGGTGCCCTTCCTCTTCGTTTCAGCGACGTCCTTCCAATCGATGTACTACGGCGCGACGGCACGCAAGATCCGGTCGTACTTCAAGAAGCTTCGCAAGATCGCTCGCGCCGAGGGTGGTGCGATTGGCTTCATCGAGGAGATCGACGCCATCGCAATGGCCCGAGGTGGACTCTCGGCCACCACGATGCCCGACTCGCTTGCGTCTCTGGGACTGCACGCGTGCGGCGGAATGACCTCGTTGCCGTCGTCGTATGGGACGCCGGCGTCCGCCGCCGCGACGGTCGTCAATCAGTCGGTGGTCAGCGAAGGTGTTGGCGGAGTGGTGAACGAGCTGCTCGTGCAGATGCAGTCGTTCGACGAGCCCACCGGGTGGCAGAAGCTGCGCACCAAGATGGTGGACGCGTTCAATCTGTACCTGCCTGCACACCGGCAGCTGCGTCGCCCCGAGCCGCCCGCGACGAACCTCTTGCTCATTGCGGCGACGAACCGCGCCGACAAGCTCGACCCGGCACTCCTGCGACCGGGCCGCTTCGACCGACGCCTGACGTTCGAACTGCCGGCCAAGTCGGGGCGCCGCGAGATCATCGACCACTACCTCGCCCGCAAGTCGCATGACGCCGAGCTCGATACCGATGACCGACGCGACGCTTTGGCATCGGCCACGCAGGGATACACCCCTGTGATGATCGAGCACCTGCTCGACGAAGCGCTCGTGAACGCCGTGCGTCGCGGTGCCTCAGCCATGACCTGGAAGGACGTCGAACGCGCCCGCCTCGTCGAAGAGGTCGGCATGGGGCAACCGGTTGCCTACACCGACCATGAGCGTCGTCTCATCTCGACGCACGAAGCCGGGCACGCCACGACCGCGTTCCTGGTCGCTCCGGATCGCCGCCTCGAGGTCCTGAGCATCATCAAGCGCCGGTCGGCGTTGGGGATGTTGGCCCACGGTGACGCCGAAGAGGTTTACACGCGTTCACGTCAGGAGATGCTGGGTCTGATCCAGATCGCCCTTGGCGGCCAGTGCGCAGAAGAGATCTTCTTCGGTGACGTTTCGACCGGTCCTGGTGGCGACCTGCTCTACGCCACGAACGTGGCGGCGGAGATGGTCGGGTCCTGCGGAATGCTCGACTCGCTGATCTCGTTCGCGGCGGTCCAGAACAGCGCGTTCAACGACAGCAACATCGTGGGTCGGGTGCTGGCCGACGATGCTGGGCGGGCCGCCGTCGAAGACCTGCTCCAGGAGCAGAAGGTCATCGTCCGTTCCCTGCTGGAGCAGAACGCCCACCTCGTCGAGGCCCTGCGAGATGCGCTTCTGGACAAGGAAGAGCTGATCGGCCGCGAGATCACCGATGTGCTCAAGAAGGCCATGCTCGAAGGGCCGCCCCTCGATGGGGTTGCTGGTGGCAGCCCTGACACGGTGATCGACCTGCGTGAGGGCTCGGAGCGCACCACTGGCTGACCCGGCCTACTGAGCAGGCTGGTCTGCTGGCTTCAGGTCGTCACCCGGATGGCCGATGGACTGTCCGTGGAGTCACTCGCCAGCCAGCCTGAGGCCGTCGAGGGTGTCGCCGAGGAAGAGGCGGACCCGATCGATGGCGTGATCCTGCGCTTCGCAGGTGCGCGATACGCCGTGGACATGTCCAGCGTTGCCGAGGTCGTACCGGTACCGCTGCTGACTCGGGTTCCTGGCGCGCCCAACTGGTTGTCCGGGGTCGTGAACTGGCGCGGACGCGTCCTGCCGGTCATCGACCTTCGCCCGCTGGTTGGAGCCAACCTGTCACCTCTGCCGACCAGCGCCCGGCTGGTTGTCCTCTCCGAGGACGACATCGAGGTGGGCGTCGTAGCGGACATGGTTCCCGGCCTGCTGAACTGCGATCCCAGCCAGCTCGAGGTCGTACCTGCAACGATCTCCACCGGCATTGCGCCGCTCGTTCGGGGGGTAGTCGACGTGGACGGCCCGGTGGCGTTGCTGGCCACCGATGCGGTTCTGCGGCTACGCGATCAACTACCTACTGCCCGACGCATCGCCGGCTGATCAACGCGCCGGGGAGACCCTCGATGTACACGCGTCGAAACAGCCTCGAGTCCAGCGGTCAACACTGGCTGGTCTTTCTTGCCTCGCTGGTCACCGCATGGTTGGCCTGGGGTCCGAACGGGGCTGACCTCAACAACGTCGGAGCAGCTGTTGCGCTCGGCGTGCTGCTCGTAAATGCGGTTGCTGTGACCACTCTCTCCCAACGCGCAGTTCGACAGGGCCAAACATTGGTCGAGACCATGACGTGGGAGTCGGTGACCACGTACGTGAGTTTGATTATGGTCGGCGTGTGGGTCGCCACGACCGGTGGGTTGGCCGCCCCTACGTTGTTCGTCGCCTTCGCCTGGGCCCCGTATCTCGGAATGTCGGTCGAGCTCGGATACACCGTTCGTGGCTGGGCGATCCTGGTCGGCGGATCGGTCGGCTTGGCGGGGTGGTACAGCCACACCTGGGATACGCACTGGCAGAGCGGCGTTCTCGTTGCAGCCGCTCTCAGCTTCATCATCGGCATCACGTACTTCTACGCGTCTGACCTGTACAACGAACGCTTCGCCGCAGAGGAGACCGAAGCAGCCGTCAGCAAGCGAGTAGAGCAAATCTCCGAAGTACTGGTCGCAGCAGCCGATGGGAATCTTGC
>DASUFV010000310.1:0-4244 GCA_036274415.1 Actinomycetes bacterium | reverse complement strand
GCGGTCGCACCGAGCAATCGATGATCATCACCGGGCTTCGGGGCGTCGGAAAGACCGTGCTGCTGGGGCAGTTCCGCACTAAGGCTCTGCAGTCCGACTGGGTGGTGGTCGAGCTCGAGGCGAGCAAGCACGACGACGCGACCTTCCGGCGGGTGTTGAGCATGCACCTGCGCACCGCGCTCTTCGAGCTGGCGCCCCGCGCCAGTTGGGGCAAACGCCTGCGCCGCGCCGCTGCGGCGTTGAAGTCGTTCACTCTGACCGTCGACCAGCAGGGATCGTGGTCGGCCAGCATCGACATCGACCCGGTCGAAGGTCTCGCTGATCACGGCGATCTCGCGCTCGACCTCGTCGACGTGCTGACCGCGCTGGGCCAAGCCGCCGCGAGCCGTGAACGCGGAGTCATCCTCCTCATCGACGAGATCCAGTTCCTGACGCGCACGCAGCTCGAAGCGCTCATCACTGCACTGCACAAGACCGTCCAGCGCGAGCTTCCACTCACGCTCGTCGGGGCCGGCTTGCCGCAGATCGCACAACTCGTGGGCGAGGCGAAGTCGTACGCCGAGCGCCTCTTCAAGTTCCCCGTCATCGGAAACCTGTCGGACGCCGACGCGCGCGACGCGCTCGCCAAGCCAGCCTTGGACGAAGGCGTGCGGTTCAAGTCGAACGCCCTGGCGCTCGCGGTGCAGGTGACCGGCGGCTACCCGTACTTCCTGCAAGAGCTGGGCTACGCCGTGTGGGGAATCGCCAGCGGCGACTCCATCTCGCTCTCGGACGTCGAGCGGGCGGTGCCGATCTACGAGTCCAAGCTCGACTCGTCCTTCTTCCGCGTCCGGCTCGACCGCACGACGACATTGCAACGTGCGTACCTGCGGGCGATGGCCCAGCTCGGGCCTGAGCCGCAGAAGGCGTCCGACGTTGCCGACCTCATGCGTCGCACCTCACCGCAGATCGCGCCCACCCGCGCGGAGCTCATCAACATGGGGCTGCTCTACACGCCAGAGCACGGCTACGCGTCGTTCACCGTCCCGCACTTCGAACGCTTCATGCTGAGGGCGGTTCCCGAACTGGTTGTGCCCGAGCCGCGGCGGCGTCCTACGGAATAGGCCACGTGCCTACGAGCGAGGTCGTACGCTTTCGACTACCGAAGACGGGGGTTCCATGTCGCCGAGCGTTGCCGATCCACCGAGCCCTGCTCAGCGTGATGCGGGCACATCGCTAAGACGAGGGGCTTTCGCGATAGGTCTGGCGGCTGGTGCGCTGGGAACTTTGTTCGCCCTCATCATGCTCTGGGAATTCTCGAGTCGCGGCGAAGAGGATCCGCGACCTTGGTGGGCGGCACCCGACTTGTGGCCGGTGTCCTTGGAGCATCCCTTCGCTCCGTTCGTGGTGTTCGGATGCGCAATTCTCGCTCCAGCGCTCACCATCACGAACCGTCGCTCCGTGCGGGGCAGGAGGTTGCGGACCCTGGCCCATGTCCTGAGCGGGGGTGCCATCCTTGGGGCGGCGACGATGTGCGGCATCTACGTGTGGGCGTTCGTGCAATTCGTGAATGACCCACCCCAGTGGTGAGCCCATCCGCCGGGGGCGACCTATGCTGAGCGACGCCGGCCACTGACCTACGGAGCGACTCATGCTGAAGCAAATTGAAGACCTACCCGCGGGTGTCATCGGCGTCGAGGCGTCCGGAGAAGTCACGGCTGACGACTACCGCAACGTCCTCGAGCCGATGATTCAGTCGGCTCACGCGGCCGGAAAGATCCGGTTTCTCTACGTCTACGGAGAAGACGTCGGCATGACCCCTGGCGCCACCTGGCAGGACGCCAAGCTCGGCCTTGGCCACTTCACCTCGTTCGAGCGCATGGCGGTGGTCACCGACAAGGACTGGGTCGAGAACTCGATCAAGGCGTTCGGCTGGATCATGCCCGGCGAGGTCAAGGTCTTCGACGACGACGACCGGGACGACGCGATCGCCTGGTTGGCCAGCTGACAGATCGGGCGGTTCTGCACGATCGTGCAGAAGACACAGAAATGGGCAGCGCAGCTGCCTTCAAGAGTGAGCGGATCTGCGCTATCGTGCATTTCTAACGCAGCGCGCCCAGGGCCTGCGACCGATGGGGGCCGACTCATGCACGATCATGCAGTTCTTGGCGCGGCACTTCTCGACCGTCGGCGGCAGCTTGGACTGAGCCAGCAAGAACTGGCCGACCTCGCCGGAGTCGCCGTGCGGTCAGTTCACGCCGCAGAACACGGAAAGCCCACCCTTCGTCTCGACACCCTCACCGACATCACCGAAGCGTTGGGGCTCGAGCTTCGGCTGATCCGTCGCCCGGTCGGTGGGTCGGTTGACTGACATCGACGTTCGAGATGTGCAGCGCGCGACGGTGTGGAAGGGGGCCGTCCCAGCCGGTGAGCTCGTTCGGATCGGCGAGGGGACGTCCTTTCGGTATCTCGACGCGTACGTCGCCAGTTCCGGCCGGCCAGTGGCCCATTCCCTGCCACTCGACGTTGGCGAAGTCACAGCACCCGCCGGGGCTGTCCCCCCCTTCTTTGCTGGACTGCTGCCCGAAGGTGAGCGGCTGCTCTCGCTCAGCCGGCGGGTCAAGACCTCGCTCGACGACATGATGAGTCTGCTGCTCGCGGTGGGATCAGATGCCGTTGGCGATGTTCGAGTGTTGCCTGTTGATGCCGACCCGACGATCGTCGCACCCCCCATCCTCGACGGTGATCTGCAAGGACTTGGTGAGGCTGACTTCAATGCCCTCTTCGAACGAAGCATCGGCGTTGATGCTGGCGCAGGGGACGATGTTGCACTCGCTGGCGTCCAGGACAAGGTGTCGGCCTCGGTCATCTCGTTTCCTGTGACTGATGTTGCCGGCGGCGGGGCAGCAATCCTCAAGCTCAACCCGCAGCGTTACCCAGGTCTCGTCGAGAACGAAAGCTGGTGCCTCACCCTCGCATCCGATGCCGAACTGGCCGTCGCCCAGCACCAGGTCGTGCATGACCGCCATGGCAAGAGCGCCCTGTTGGTGCACCGCTTCGATCGCGTTAGCGTCGACGGAGTCGTGATGTCTCTTGAACAGGAGGACGCGGCGCAACTCGCCGGTCGTTACCCAGGTCAGAAGTATCGGATGCGGTCGATCGAGGTCGCGCGTGCAGTGAGAGAGGTCGCCCACTCCCGGCCGCTCGCCATGCGAGAGTTGATCGCTCTCTTTGCCGCAAGCTACCTGATGGGCAATGGAGACCTGCACGCCAAGAACGTCAGTGTGCTCACCAGCCTCGACGGCGAGACCCGGCTGTCCCCTGCCTACGACCTCGTGTCCACGGTTGCCTACATCCCTGATGATCGGATGGCCTTGGAGTTCGAGGGACGCGACAACCGGTTACGGCGAACAGACTTTATTAATTTCGGAGAGCGGGTCGGCGTCCCTGCCAAGGCAGTCGCTCGTCGGCTGGATCACGTATGTGACGTGATCGAGACCTACCTCGACCGGGTCGGTGACATTGGATTGGACGACGCAGCGTCCAGCCGTATCTCCCGCACGATGCGAGAACGGTTGACGCGGTTCACCCTCCGCGCGTGAGCACCTATCCTTGACGGATGCCCTTCACCGCCAGTCACGTCGCCGCGGTGCTGCCGGCTACCCGCTTTCCTCTGCTACGTGACCCGCTGATCCTCAGCGCATTCGCCATCGGTGCGATGTCTCCGGACGTTCCCTACTTCGTGCCGTTCGACATGACGTGGGCGTGGGGACACAACTGGCAGGGCTTGCTGGTCATGGACGTCCCCGTGACCCTCGCGCTCGTAGCGATGTTCTGGCTGGTACTCGCCGCGCCGTTGCGAGCGTTGGCGCCGGAACCAATGCGCGCGCGGCTGCCGCGCAAGGTGCTCGCCAGTCACCGGTCGCATTGGCCACGGACCTTCGCGCTGCTCGTGATGGCCTCGGCGATCGGAGCCGCGACTCACATCCTGTGGGACGCGTTCACGCACGAAGGGCGCTTCGGCGTCATGGCGGTGCCGATGCTGCAGGCGCCGGACGTCGTGGGCCCGCTAGCCGCGTACCGCGTCCTGCAGTACGCGAGCTCCATCGTTGGGCTGGCGTTGATCGGTTGGAGTTTGGTGCGCTGGTACCGGCAGACGCCGGCGTCCGCGGACCCGGGCCCTGGTCTCAGCTGGCGGTGGCAGGTGTCCACGGTCTCGGCCGTTACCGCGGCTGGACTGTTCGCCTGGTGGTCGGTGCGCGGGC
>DASUFV010000309.1:0-2817 GCA_036274415.1 Actinomycetes bacterium | reverse complement strand
CTGCCCTGGCCCAGGGTGTTGCGCGAGGGGGATGCGGCTTTCAGGCTGGAGCGCGCCGGTGAGCGTCCCACATCGATCGGCCGTGTCAGGTCGTACCAGGGCAGCGTCGGCGTCCTCGTGCGCGCGTACGCGTACCTGCTGGCGCACGGCGGCAGCGGCCTCGAGCAGGTGAGCGAGGACGCCGTCCTCGCCGCGAACTACCTGAAGAAACGCGTCAGCGGCGCCTACCAGGTCCCGTTCGAGCAGGTGTGCAAGCACGAGTTCGTTGCCTCCGCGGAGAGCCTGAAGTCCGAGACCGGCGTGCGCATGCTCGACATCGCCAAGCGCCTGATCGACTACGGCTACCACCCGCCGACGATCTACTTCCCATTGATCGTCGAGGAGGGGATGCTCGTCGAGCCCACGGAGACGGAGTCGCTCGAGACGCTGGACGCGTTCGCCGACGCCCTCATCGAGATTGCCGAGGAAGCGCGGCGCGACCCCGAAATCGTCAAGTCCGCGCCGCACGCCTCGCCGGTACGTCGCCTCGACGAAGCCACTGCGGCGCGCCATCCAGATCTGCATTGGCGGCCGATGACCGGCGCGGAGCCCGTCTGCCCGACCTAGGTGCCTGAAGCCCTGCTCGGCTGACCGAGCCCCCAAGACTCACGCGCGACTGCTGTGCGGGCGCCGGTAGCCTCTTGCTGATCGCCTGGCTGCGGCGGCCGGATGTTGCGTCGCTGGTCGCGTTCGGACCTGCAATGCTCGCGAGACAGACGTAAAGAAGCCGCAACTTCTTTGACAGTCGTTTCCGCGCCGCACCTATAATCGCGGCGCCTCACTGCGTGGGAGACGTGTGCGCACGTGCGTGCCCGCGGCGCAGAAGAGGTTCAGAGCGATCTAAGGGCGCCACATGGACTGCCCAGATACGCACAGAGGAGGAACGACGCCGATGAGTCTACGGACTCGGCGAAGCTCAGCACTGCTGGCTTCGTTGATGCTCCTGGCGGTCGCGTGTACGAGCACCCCCGGGCAGCCGACTACGGCTCCCCAGACGAGTGCTCCGCAGACGACTGCCCCGGAGACCACCGCCCCGGAGACCAACGCTCCGGAGACGGGTGCGCCTGAGACAACTGCGCCTGAGACAACTGCGCCTGAGACAACCGCTCCGGAGACGACCGCGCCTTCGACCGGTGGCACTCTGCGCGTCTATTGCTGCGCAACTGACCCGCGGTCACTGCGCCCGCAGGCAGCCTCAGGTTCGGATGAGATTTCGATCCTGAGCGCCACGCAGCGTGGCCTGCTGTACTACGACCCCGAGGGCAACATCGTCCCGGTTCTGGCTACCGATATGCCAACCCTGAGCGATGACGGCCTGACGTACACCTTCACCCTCGGCGACCATCAGTACAGCGATGGCACCCCGATCGTGGCGGAGGACTTCGTCCGTGCAGCGCGCTCCCTCGCGGATCCGCGCAACGCGTTCGACTATGGCTATGAGGCCTGCTGGATCGCCGGTGTGGATGCCGTTCTCGGCACCGACTTCGGCTGCTCAGAGGGCGACACGCCTTACCTCGATGCTGAGGCCGGCACGTTCGACGACGCGACGATTGACGGTCTGCTTGAGCAGATCGGCGTCACCGCGCCGGACGAGCACACGGTGGTCTTCACGCTGAAGACGCCCGCCAGCTTCTTCCTGAACATTGCTGCCATGTGGCTGTTCACCCCGGTTCACCCGGAGCAGACCAGCTGGGCTGAGGCCGCCGACCTCAAGGCGTCCGGCCCGTACATGGTCACGACCTGGTCGCACAACGCCCAGATCGTGCTTGAGAAGAACCCCAACTGGACCGGCACCGCGCCGTCCGTTGATCGGATCGAGCACAACATCGGTGGCGATCCCGTGGCTGCACTCGCGGCCTGGGAGCGTGGCGACCTCGACATCATCAGCGTCCCCTCGACTGAGGTTCGCCGAGTCCTGGATACCCCGGACTTCGCTGACAAGATCAATCGCGGAACCACGCTGTCGCTCGAGTACTACGACTTCGCCAACTGCCCGGATGCCGACACCTGCCCGCCAAACGCGGCAGTTGCCGATCCGGCCCGCCTGCCCGGCCAGAGCCCCTCGCAGAACATCAACTGCCGCAAGGCCCTTACCCAGGCAATCGACCGCGCAGAGCTGATCCAGGTCGGCTTCGCCGGTCTCGGCTCGGTGGCATACACGCCGACGATGCCCGGTCTCCCCGGCTTCCCGACGGTCACCGACGCTGACAATCCGCTTCCGTTTGACGTTGCTGCAGCGCTCACGACGATGGCGACGGCCCTCGACGAGCTCGGTGTCGGCCAGCCCGATCCCGCGACCGTCCTCCCGGCCGACGACACCTGCGATGACGCCTGCCAGCTGACGAAGGCACGGGTCAAGCTGCTTGCCCCCCTGAAGTTCGGTTACAACTGCGACGCCAACCACGATCAGCGCGTGCTGTATCTGGCCAACGCGTGGCGGACCAACCTGGGCTTCAGCGGCCAGCAGATGGACATCCGCTGCACGGACTTCGGCACGTTCCGCACCGAGCGGCGTGCAGGCAACGTGTACGACATCGCGCGTAACGGTTGGGGCGCGGACTTCCCGCACCCGGACAACCAGAACCGCGACCTGTTCGCATGCGGCGCCGGCAACAACAACTCCAAGTACTGCAACCCCGACTACGACGCTCTGCTGAGCGCAGGCGCCGCGGCGGCGACGTACGACGAGTCGTTGCAGTCGTATCACGATGCTGAGATGCAGCTGGTTGAGGACGCACCTGTCCTCTTCCTTCGCTACGGCGAAAGCGTCCGTCTCGT
>DASUFV010000308.1:0-3109 GCA_036274415.1 Actinomycetes bacterium | reverse complement strand
CAGCTCGCGGCGGCGGCCGACGACGGCGGGCCAGGAAACCGTGACACCCTTGAGCGCTTGGTCGCTGGAAGCGACACGTGGACGGTCAACGACTGACCGCTCGGTTCGTCGCTCAGCCACTTCGCAAGATCACGGCATCACACAGTGCCTCGAGTGCGTTCCGTGCGGGCCCAACGGGCAGCGAGTCAAGAGCCTTGCGAGCGGCGTCGGCGTGACGCTCGAGGTCTTGTTTGGAACGCGTCATCGCCTCGCTCGTGCGCAGCAGACCAAGTGCCCTCTCGTGGCGCGCCGAGTCGGACAGGTCTGCACCGAGCAGCTCTCGCAGCTCGGCGTCCTCGACGCGGCCAGACGTCAGAGCGTGCAGCACCGGCAGTGTCTGCACCCCTTCACGCAGGTCGGTGCCTGGCGTCTTTCCGGAGTCGCTGGTGTCGCTGCTGACATCGAGAACGTCGTCGGCCAGCTGGAAGGCCACGCCGATCAGTTCGCCGAACTCGGTCAGCCTCTCGATGACCTCCGGTGGGGCGCCAGCCATCAGGGCGCCGAATCTTCCGGACGTCGCGATGAGCGACCCGGTCTTGTCGGCAACGACCGACAGGTAGTGGTCGACGGGGTCGTCGCCGGACTCTGGACCGAGAGTCTCCTTGATCTGCCCCACCACGAGTCGCGCAAAGGTCTGAGCCTGAATCCGCACCGCTTCGGGGCCGAGGTCTGCCAAAAGGTCTGATGCACGAGCGAACAGGAAGTCACCGGTCAAGATGGCGATGGTGTTGTCCCACCGCGCATTGGCTGACGGGGCTCCACGGCGAAGTTCAGCCTCATCCATGACGTCGTCGTGGTAGAGAGTCGCCAGATGTGTGAGCTCGACAACTGCTGCAGACTCGACGACCCCAGGGGATCGAGGGTCGCCGAACTGTGCAGCAAGCAGCACCATGAGCGGTCGAAAGCGCTTACCGCCCGCATCAACCAGGTGACGCGAGGCTGACGTCACGAACGAGAAGTCGGACTCCAGCGATTTTCGTAGCACTTCTTCGACCTGGTCGAGCCCGTCGGTCAGCGAGGCAGCAAGACTCGGGTCGAGCTGGCCGAGGTCGAGGTCGCTCATGGTCAGCGGACGAATGCCGCGGCCTTCTGCGCCAAGTCGAGAACCGGACCTGGCACGACACCCAGGGCGACCGTGACGGTGGCCGCAACCGCGATCGTCAAGGTCGTCAGCGCGCCCGGCACCGCAACGGTGGGAGCGTCGTCGGGAGACTCCGAGAAGTACATGAGCACGATGACTCGAACGTAGAAGAAGGCGGCAACCGCGCTGAATACTGCTCCGACGACAACAAGGGGCCACGCCCCGCCCTCAATTGCGGCGTCGAACACCATGAACTTGCCGATGAAGCCACTCGTCAGGGGGATGCCGGCGAACGACAACAGGAACAGGGCCATCGCGGCCGCTACCAACGGAGCACGGCGTCCGAGCCCCGCCCACCGGGAAAGGTGCGTCGCCTCGGATGCGCCATCACGCACCAGCATGACAAGCGCGAAGGCCCCGATGGTGGCGAAGCCGTAGACCACGAGATAGAACATCGTGCTGGACAGCCCCGCGACATTTGCGGCCGTGACCCCGGTGAGAATGAAGCCGACCTGAGCGACCGATGAGTACGCCAGCATGCGCTTGATGTCGGTCTGCGTGATCGCCAGGATCGAGCCCACTGCCAATGTCGCGATCACGACTACCCAAAAGAGTGGACGCCAGTTCCATTCGTAGTCGCCCAGCGCGACATAGAACAGTCGCAGCATTGCCCCGAACGCAGCCACCTTCGTGGCCGAGGCCATGAATGCGGTGATCGGAGTCGGTGCCCCTTGGTAGACATCGGGTACCCACGAATGGAAGGGAACGGCTCCGACCTTGAAGAACAGGCCAATCGACGCCATGGCCACGCCAACGATGAGCAGTGGCTCGAGCTGTGCCGGAGTGGCGAGCGACGCGTAGATGCCAGAGAACGAGATCGATCCCGCATACCCGAAGATGAAGGCTGAACCGAAGAGCAAGAATGCCGAAGAGAACGAACCAAGCAAGAAGTACTTCAATGCCGCTTCCTGGCTGAGCAGCCGACGCCGTCGGGCCAGGCCGACGAGCAGATACAGCGGCAGCGACATGACCTCGAGCGCCACGAAGAAGGTCAGCAGATCGTCCGCTGTGACGAACAGCATCATGCCGCCCACAGAGAACAGCGCCAACGGCCACACCTCAGACTGTGAGAACCGCGCGGTCGTCAGTTCTCGCTCTGATGCGCTACCCGGAATCGTGGCGGCTGATGGTGTGAAAGCGTCGCCTGCGGGGTCAATGTCGCGGTCGGCGAACAGCAGGAATGCGACGAACGAAAGCACAAGCACCGTGCCCTGCATGAACACCGCCGGACCGTCAACGGCGACGTTGCCGCTCGCGGCAATGACGCCCAAATTTGGTCGCGTCCATACGAGCAGTACGACAAAGGCGGCGGCCAGCGTCGCCAGGCTGAGAACGATCTGGATGATGCGGCGGCTGGCCCGGGGGGCGAAGGCTTCAACCAGGACGCCGAGAATCGCCCCGCCGAAGACCACGAGCATCGGCGCGAGCAGTTGAAACTCGAAGCTCGGTGCGTCGAGGGTGTCTACTGCGTCAGCGAGAAGCGACATCACCGAGCCCCCCAATGCGTGTCCGTTACCGCGGCCATCGAGGTTGCTGGCACGTCAGGAGGTACAGGGTCGACGTTGACGAAGCTCAGCGTGCGCTCGATGGCTGGATTTACCACGTCAAAGAGCGGCTTCGGAAAGACTCCGACGGCAACGGTCAGCACGATGATCGGCGCGAAGGCGAGCACTTCGCGAGGAAGGGCGTCTCGCATGCCCTTGACGCCGTCAGTGGCCGGGCCGTGTGCCACGCGTTGATACATGATCAGGATGTACAGCGCGGAAAGGACGATGCCGATCACCGCGATGACGGCGGCCACCGGCCACCGCTGGTATGAGCCGATCAGCACCGTCAACTCCCCGACAAAGCTGGCCAGTCCCGGCATGGCCAGGCCGGACAAGCCTGCGAAGAGGAAGAATCCGGCCAACATGGGCGCGACCCGCTGAA
>DASUFV010000307.1:0-5402 GCA_036274415.1 Actinomycetes bacterium | reverse complement strand
TACCTCGACTCCTGCATCGGCAAGAAGTACGCCAGCAACCCCGTGCCGACCGACATTGAGATCGGCCCTGACGGCAACTTCTACGTCAGCACGTTGCCTGGTTCGCCGGAGCTGCCAGGAACGTCGAAGGTGTTCAAGATCGATGCGGCGACTGGTGCGCTGAGTGTTGTCGCGAAGGGGCTCACCTCGGGCACCGATCTCGCCGTTGCGGATGACGGCACGATCTACGTCACCGAGCTGTTCGCGTTCAACCTCGCGACCATCGCGCCAGGAAGCAAGACGCCGACGTCCGGACAGTTCATCTCGTGTCCGACCGCCGTCGAGATCTCCAACGGCGACGTGTACGTGGCGCACGACGGACTGTGCGGCCCCGACCCGGGTTCGATCGTCAAGCTCGGGTAGCCGTCTCGGGAGTGGAGCTGCGGCTCACACCAACCCCGGGGGAAGTGAGCGGCCGGTGCTCTTCATGGGCACCGGCCGCTGCATGTCTACGTCGTCGTCTTTGGGGCCGGCGGGCTGGGGCGTCCGCCGGTGGCTGTCTGCGGACGTTTGTGCACGCGCCCCGTGCATAGGCGTCCGCAAAACAAGCGCTGGACGCGGTCAGCTGGCGATCGCGTTCATGCGGAGCTCAATCGCCCTGCGCACCTGAGCCACAAACGCGGACGGATCGGTGTGGAGCGCGAGCCATCCCACCGGGATGATGATCCAGCCGTTGAGCTGTAGGTCGACCACCTTCTTGTCGTCGGACGCCCCACGGTCCCCTTGGGAGTGGAACATCCAGCCCTTCACCTCGATGCCGATGCGCAGCCGCACGAGCACGAGGTCGATCGGGCGAGGGACGCCGTCCAGCGTGACGACGTAGTTCGAGACCCAGCCGGTGATCCCCGCATCCCGCAGTAGCCGGCGCACCACGCGTTCGGACTCGGCTGCTGCGCGGTCGTTGGCGCTGGCGATCAGCCGCCGTGCTTGCAGTGAACCGTGACGCCGCGACGTGGCAACGGCTGTCGTCAGCTCATCGAGGTCGACCATGTCGAGCACGAGCATCCGGTCGATGACTGGCTGAGCCCTGACCGGCTCGAGCAGATGCGCGAGATCGACTGCGGTGCGCAGCCGGTTGGTCGTGGGCAGCCCGTCGATCACGACTCGCTCATCTTCCGGGACCTCGAGTCGCAGCAGCACCAGATGCGGGTGGTGCAGTCGCGGCCGACGCTGGGCAGGAACCGCGACGGTGATCGGCAGGGCCTTAGGGGTCAGGTCGCGCAGAGCGGCCCCGCTCTCACCAACCAGCGCCGCGCCTGCCCCCGCGGCGAGGACGAAGGCATGCGCCCATGTCATCCAGGTGAGTTCGGCGTCCGCGCTGAGGTAGACCCCGAGCAGCAGCCGAGTCCAGCGTCCATTGGAGACCAGCCCTGCGATCTGTCGATCGGTGAGCCCGGACGCCACCGCTTGCGAGCGACTGATGGTTCCGGCTTGAGCGCGCATCAGCGCGGACGCGGCCGTCGTGGAATTGTGCATCGGCGCAGTGTGTGGTGGCGGTCGGCGTTGTCGTGGGACGTCGGGTGCCGACTGTGCGTCCCGCGCGGCACCGGAGGCCTGTGGAAGGCGCGTCCGAGCCAGGACGCCGACGTGGTTGCGGACGTTTGTGCACGCCGTCGGTGCACTGGCGTCCGCAACCAAGACGCGGTAGTGCAGGCTGTCCGGATGCGCAGTCGCCGATGGGTCACGGTCACGGTGATTGTCGTGCTCGCTGGGCTCGTGCTGGGTACCGGGGCGGCGCTGCTCTCGGGCAGTGGAAGCGACACGTCGGACGCCGACAGCGCGGCTGAGCCAAGTGACCAGCCGTCGCTGCCGGCGTCTGTTAGGCCGGGGGTCTTCGAGCTGCGGCAGGTGCTCTTCCAAGAGACCGGGCAGATCCAGCTCGATCCTCCGCTGCGTCCCGGCCCGGCCGAAGGTGGAGAGAACGCAACGCGCGACCTGCTGCGGGTCGACTGCAACCTCAAACCGCGGCCGATGAAGGACGACGACAACGTGATCCTGTGCGACGGCGCTGGGTTCAGGTACGGGCTCGGGCCGAGCGAACTGCCACGGTCGCCCGTGGCGTCCGCGACGGCGGTGCAAGACCCGCAGGGAGCCTGGCTTGTCAACGTCGCCTTGACCGACGGGGCGACGCCCGCCTTCCAGGAAATGACCGGACGACTCGCAAACGTCGGGCCGCCACTGAACCAGGTGGCTGTAGTGATCAACGGTGCGGTCGTGACGGCTCCTGGGGTGTCTGAGCGGATCAACGGTAACCAGGTTCAGGTGACCGGGCCGTTCACGCAGCAGGAGGCCGAGGCGTTGGCCGCGTCCTTGGGCTAGTCAGTTGAGGCGATCTTCCGGCGGGGACTTCCGATGCCGCTCACCGAGGGGAATGCTGCGACATGGGAGCGCCGCTCCCTTGGGGGTCATGCAAGCCAGGAGGCACCAATGTTCTTGCAGATGATCGAGGGCAAGGTGCGGGACGCCGACCTGCTGAACCGGCAGATGGAAGCGTGGCGCACAGATGTGAAGCCAGGCGCGATTGGATTTCTCGGAGCGACCGGGGGAATGACCGACGACGGTAGGTCCGTCACGGTGGCGCGCTTCGAGTCGCAGGACGCGGCCATGCAGAACGCTCACCGTCCCGAGCAGGACGCATGGTGGCGGGCGACCGCTCCGGCGTTCGACGGCGAGCCAACCTTCATCGACTGCCCCGAGGTTGACCTCATCATGGGCGGTGGTTCAGACGGCGCCGGCTTCGTTCAGATCATGAAGGGCCGCACAACCGACAAGCAGAAGCTGCGCGAGATGGGCGACCAGATGGAGGAAGACATGCCGAAGATGCGGCCCGACGTGGTCGGCGGCGTCGTCGGCTGGCACGGAGACCGCGACTTCATCCAGGTCATCTACTTCAGCTCCGAAGAGGAGGCGCGCAAGGCGGAGGCGGCACAGGCGTCCGGGGAGGCAGAGGGTCCGCCGGACGACTGGTCGGCACTGATCGACGGCGAGATCACGTTCATCGACCTGCACGAGCCGCAGTTCGACTGACCGTTCGGTGCTCACCGTTCGCGGGTGAAGCTGTCGGTGCCTGGTGGCAGGATCGGTGGTGATGGCTCGTACCACGATGTCGACTGAGCTGACGGCGTCCGACGCGTTGGCGCTGCGCATGCACAACCTCGTGCTAGGCGCTGAGTATCCAGCCGAGGGGCTCGACAGTGTCGGGGCGTTGGCCAGGTGGTTCGGCGCGATGCAGGCGCAAGACCTGGCGAGTCTGCAGTGGTCGTTGGGGCTGCGGCTCGAGACGACGCTGGCGGAGGTCGAGGCCGAGCTTGAGAAGGGCGAGGCGCTGCGCACGTGGCCGATGCGCGGCACGATCCACCTGGTGCCGGCCGAAGACGCGGCGTCGATGGTGCGGGTGCTCGGTGAGCGTCCGCTGTCTGAGGCCGGACGCCGTCGCGAGTACCTGGGCCTGTCGCTTGCCGACGCCGATCGCGCTGCCGAGTTGCTGGGCGAGGCGTTGGCCGGTGGTGGACGCCTGACGCGCGCGGAGTGCATCGCGGTGCTCGAGGCCGGTGGAGTGAGCGGCGCGGGCCAACGCGGGTATCACCTGCTTTGGTACGCGAGTCAGCGAGGAGTCACCTGCATCGCGCCGAGCGTCGACGGTGAGCAGACGTTCGTGCTGCTGGACGAGTGGGTCGATGCGCGAGGCGGGCCGCGTGAGCTGGATCGTGACGAGGCGCTTGGAGAGCTAGCGTTGCGTTACTTCCAGTCGCATGGTCCGGCGCCGCGGAAGGACTTTGCCGGATGGGCCGGGCTCACTGCGAAAGACACGAAGACCGCGATCGCTGAGTGCGGTGATGCGTTGTCCGAGGTGTCCGTCGACGGTGTCGAGATGATCGCGTCCACGGAGTCGCTCGACGCGCTGCCTGATCTGGAAGTGGGCGGGGGAGCCGGCTGGTTGGCCTTGCCCGGGTTCGACGAGTACCTGCTGGGTTACAAGGACCGCTCGCTCATGATTGACGCCGCGGGCATGAAGGGCGTCATCCCGGGTGGCAACGGAGTCTTTCGGGCGACGCTTGTGCGCGAGGGCCAGGTGATGGCCACCTGGAAGCGCACCCTGACCCCGAAGGCCGTCAAGGTCGAGGTGTTCCCGCTCAAGAGGGTGAGCAAGGCCCAGCAGAAGCAGGCTGCGGCCGCCCTCGAGCCCTACGCCGACTACCTCGAACGCGACCTCCAGGTGACCTGGGCCTAAAGGCCCGCCGAGTGCACAGCTGGTGGACGCCAGAGCCCGCCGAGTGCACAGCTGGTGGACGCTAAGGCCCGCCGAGTGCTGGCTTCCGGGACGAATTCGCCCACCCAAATGGGCCATGTCGTGGAAGAAATGCCTGCGGCGTCCTGAATGTCTATTCATAATCCGAACCAGAGTCCGACCTGAACAGCCTGGGCGGGGGGTCCGATCCAGGAAGCCGAGGGGGACGACCGTGCGACTCGTGATGCGCGTTGGCGTGATCCTGGCGCTGCTCGGCGCCAGCGTGACGCTGCCGATGGCGGCGGCGCACGCGTGCACGTGCGCGGACGCCACTCCCGCGAAGCATCTCAGGGCGGCGGACGCGGTGTTCCTCGGCGCGGTCGTCGGGCAGGATCCGCCGGCTGGTTCGTCCGAGGCGTCATCGGCGTCCGACATCAAGCTGACTGTCGATGTCGAGCGGGTCTTCAAGGGCGATGTGAGCGCCGAGCAAGAAGTCACGGCTCAGGGGATCGCTGGCTACTGCGGGCTCACGTTCGGGGTGTCGGACGCGGTGCTGGTTTTTGCGACGAGCGAGTCCGTTGGCGGGGGGGCGCCACCGAAGTTCGTGACGTCGTTGTGTTCGGGCACCGAGCGGGCGGCGACGGTTCCGAAGTCCTTCGGCGATGGCAAGCGTCCAGTCGGATACGTCAGCGCCTCCGCCGACGTGGAGGAGGGCGGGTTTCCGGTCGGAGCTGTGGCGGTCGGGCTCGTCGTGGTGGCTGCGGGCGCCGGAGCCGTGGGATGGGGCCTGAGGCGCCGCGGCGAGAACCAGGCTGGCGCTGGGGCTGAGGCCGGGGTCGGGGAAGAGGCTGGCGCGGGGAACCAGGCCGGAGGCGCGAACGTCTAACGCCGCAACGTCACCGACGGGAGCGGCGATGCGTGGTGCGGTCCGGGTGGTCTTGGTGCTCGCGGTGTTGGGCGCCGGCATCGTGCTACCCGGCACCGTGGCGCAGGCGTGTAGTTGCGTGGCCGCCGGCGAGGCGAAGTACCTGCAGTGGGCGGACGCCGTCTTCTACGGCGAGGTCATCGATCGTGAGGTGCGGCCGAAGCCGTCCGGTGCGGATTTGCCCTTCGGGGCGCGCGTGACGTACACGTT
>DASUFV010000306.1:0-2016 GCA_036274415.1 Actinomycetes bacterium | reverse complement strand
GGCGGGGGTGTCGCGTTCCTGGCTCGCTCGCCTGGAGTCTGGGCATCGGGGCGCTGAGTTCGAGCAGATCTTGCGTCTCCTCGACGCGCTGCACCTCACTCTGACCCTGCGCGACGAATCTGCCACGAGCGACAAGGGCCGCTCCCTCGCGAAGACCTATGGTCAGCTCGCTGCTGCACGTCGAGCCGCCTGGAGCGACGGCGAATCAGGCGATGCGAATGACTGAGCAGCTGTGTGTGCTGCTCTACGGCAATCTCGTTGGGCATCTGCAGCGTGAGTCATCCGCCGACGAACCCTCGTTCGCCTACGAGGCGTCCTACATCGGTGCCGGAGAGGTGGCGTTGTCGGCGCGCCTCCCGCTGCGCGGCGAATCATTCGACCCTCCACGAGTGCGCCCGTTCTTGCTGGGGCTGATCCCCGAGCGGCTAGAGGCCAGGGAAGCCTGGGCACGACAGCTGGGCGCCTCGCCCGATGACACGTTCGGACTGTTGGCTCAGATGGGCTGGGACTGTCCGGGTGCTGTGCAGTTCTGTCGTCCCGCCGATCTGCAGACGTTGACCAGTCGAGCGGGTGACTATCACCGCATCGACGAGTCCGGAATTGCAAAGCGGTTGCGCGAACTGCAGGGCGGCGAGCCGTCCTGGACGATGCCTGACGAGCATTGGTCGCTGGCCGGGCAGCAACAGAAGTTCGCGCTCGCCCTTCGCGACGGGGGGTGGTACGAGGCCCATGGCGCGGCCGCCACCACGCACATCGTCAAACCCGGCATTGGGACGCTTCACCATCAGGCCCTGGTCGAGCACGTCACGATGACGGCTGCGGGAAGCGTTGGAGTGGATGTGGCGGCCACGCAGTTCATGCAGTTTGACGACCAATGGGCAATCGTTGTCGAGCGCTTTGATCGATTCGTTGACGACTCGGGCGCCGTCCAGCGTGTTCATCAAGAGGATCTCTGCCAGGCTGTCGGACGCGTCCCAGAGCGAAAGTACGAATCACGCGGTGGGCCCGGTCTGAGCGACATGGTTCGCGTAATTCGCCAACAGTCGACTGACCTCGACGGTGACCGGCGTGCACTCGCAGACTTTCTCGCCATCAACGTTGTCGCGGGCGCACCCGACGGTCACGCCAAGAACGTCTCGATGCTGCGCCTACCCGGCCGCATCTGGGTGGCGCCGCTGTACGACCTCGCCACAGGGTTTGCCTACGACAGCACCCGAGTCGATCGGTCGGTCGCATTGTCGGTGGGGGGAGAGCGCGAACCGTCGCGCATTCGCACCAGGCAGTGGACGAAGGCGGCCGACGTGCTCGGCATCGCGCCAGAGCTACTGCTTGGACGCGTCCGACACCTCGCATCGGCGTTTCCTGCGGCGTTCGGCGAGTCGATGGAGGGTGTCGCGGACGCTCCGGGAGCTGCCGAGGTAGCTGAGCGGACGCTGCCGGAGCTCGAGAAGCACTGTCAGCGCATCCTTGACCAACTCTGAGCGTCAGGATTCTGCAGCCGCGTACTCGTGGTATGTCCGTCGGACGCCGTCCTCGAGCCCGATGCTGGCCTTCCATCCCAATTCGGTGAGACGCGTGACGTCGAGCAGCTTTCGCGGCGTCCCGTCGGGCTTGGACGTGTCGAACTCGATGCGTCCGGTGTAGCCGGCCACGTTGGCGATGAGGTGCGCGAGCTCGCCGATCTCGATGTCTTCGCCCGTGCCCACGTTGATGGGGGATGGGTCGTCGTAGTGGTCGAGTAGATAGAGGCAGGCGTCCGCGAGGTCGTCGGAGTGCAGGAACTCGCGGCGAGGCTTGCCGCTTCCCCAGACCGTGACCGACGGCGCGTCCGTTGTGACTGCCTCGTGAAAGCGACGGATCAACGCCGCCAGCACATGCGACGACTGCGGGTCGTAGTTGTCGCCGGGGCCGTACAGGTTGGTGGGCATGGCGCTGATCCAACGATGGTCGTACTGGCGCCGCATCGCCTGCACGTGCAGGACGCCGGCGATCTTCGCGATGGCGTAGGCGTCGTTG
>DASUFV010000305.1:0-9479 GCA_036274415.1 Actinomycetes bacterium | reverse complement strand
ACGTACCTCGAGCTGATCGGCACGTGGTTAGGCATCTGGTCATGGGCGACGCACGACCCAACCGGACTCGTCAGCATGGGTAACCCACCCACGGGGGCTGCTGGTGGCTATGGGTGGTTCGACCTGGTTGCCATCAGCCTCGCACCGGTGATGGTGCGCTGGTGGAGACGGACGACTAGGTCACCCTCGTCAACGACCGAAGAGGTCGAGGAGCTCGCCGTGTAGGTGGCCGTTGGATGACAGGGCGTTACCGCCAATCATCGGCGGCGTTCCGTCGAGGGCCGTCACGACTCCTCCGGCCTCCTCGATGATGGGTATCAGCGCAGCCATGTCCCAGGGGAACAGCTGTGGCTCGACCGCCACGTCGACGATGCCTTCAGCCACCATCATGTGCGACCAGAAGTCGCCGTACGCGCGCGAGCGCCAAGCGGAGCGGAGCAACGCGTCGAACGGCTCTCGTCGACCGTGTAGGTCCCACTCCGGGTCGTTCCACTCAGAGAACGACACCGACGCGTCCTTCAGCGATTTCACGGCCGAGACGTTGATCTGACCCGCGGTGCCCTGAAACGACATCCATGCACCGTAGCCTCGAGACGCCCACCACCGACGCGCCAGTGCTGGAGCGCTGACGACCCCAAGCACGATGTCGGAAGAGGACTTCACCGGAGTGGTGGTCGCCAACGCGATGAGCGTTGCCCACACGGGCACGCCGCGGATGTAGTTCTTCGTTCCGTCGATCGGGTCGAGCACCCAACACCGTGACGCTTCCCCGGTCTCGCCGAACTCCTCGCCGACGATGGTGTCATCCGGCCGTTCGACGCGCAGGATGTCGCGTAGCGCCACTTCTGCGGCGGTATCGGCGTCACTGACCGGTGTGAGGTCCGGCTTGGTGTCGACGGTGAGGTCAAGGGCGCCGAATCGCTTCATGGTCACGGCGTCGGCCGCGTCCGCCATGCGAAGCGCAAGTTCGAGGTCGCCCATCACGGGCAGCAGAGTAGCCAGCAGGTTTGGCGTCGCCGCGCTCAGATCGCGGCTACGCTGCCATCAAGAAGCTCGGGGAGCCCAGCGGGGAGGCCCAGTGCCGGAGACTGTGTTCGGGCTACCTCTGCATCCGCTCGTCGTGCACGGAGCGGCTGCGTTGGTCCCCATCGCAGCGATTCTCACGATTGTTGTTGCAGTCAATCCCGAACGCCGCGTGCGGTGGGGACTGTTGACGTGGTTGCTGACCACCGCGGCGCTCGGCGCAACGATCACTGCTCGGCTCTCCGGCGAGAACCTCAGAGATTCGCTGTACCCGGAGGCACCGCCGGTTCCAGTGGCCGAACACGCGGACAGCGGGATGTCCGCTGTCTGGTTCGTGTTGGCGCTCTGGCTCGCTGTCTCGGCGCTGCTCCTGCTGGACCTTGACCGCAGACGCCGTGAAGGATTCGGTTCGCCGGTTCTTCCCGCCGTGCTTTCGGTTGTCACGATCGTCGCCGCGATGGCCGCGACGGGTCAGGTGCTGCTGACGGTGTGGAGCGGGTCAGAGGCGCACTGGGAGCCGAGGGTAGGAGTGCACCAGTGATTCCCGAAACTGTTGGTGGGGTGCCACTTCATCCGCTGATTGTGCACGCGGTCGTGGTACTGATCCCTCTCACGGCCTTGGGAGTGCTTGCGATTGCAGTTGTTCCACGATGGCGCTCGCGCTACGGCTCGCTCGTGGCGATCGTCGCGGTGATCTCGGCCGCTCTCGTCCCCTTCGCGGCCCGGACCGGCTTGATGCTGCAAGACATCCTGGGTGAGGACGACGACATCGACCGGCACCGACAGCTCGGGCAGACGTTGCTCTACACGGCGATTCCGTTGGCGCTCATCGCCATCGTGCTGTGGTGGATCGGTCGACGTGAGGAGCGAGGGGCCAACACGTCACGCGGTCTCGTGATGGTTGCCGGAATCCTGGGTGTCGTACTCGCGATCGGTGTGGGCGTGCAGGTGGCTCTCATCGGCCACAGTGGAGCGAATGCCGCTTGGGGGTCGTGAGTGGCCGACGGCCAGCGCGGTGTCGCTAGTTCTGTACGGCGTCCGCCCTGCTGTGCAGCAGCCGTCGGAACGAGCTGAGGCGAGAGGGATCGGCTCCTCCCGAGGCGACGAACTCGTCGAGCGCGCAGTGCTCGTCGTCGTGAGTGCATCCGCGGGGACATGCCTCGGCTCCGCGTTCGAGATCGGGAAACGCATGAAGGAAGCGAGACAGGTCGACGTGCGCGAGACCGAAAGATCGGATACCCGGGGTGTCCACCACCCAGCCACCGTCTTCGAGTGGGAAGGCGACCGCGGACGTTGAGGTGTGACGCCCACGACCGGTCACGGCATTCACCGTTCCCGTCGTCCTGACAGCATCTGGCACGAGAGCGTTGACGAGCGTTGACTTGCCGACGCCTGACTGCCCGAGCAGGACGGTCGTGTGCTCGTGGAGAAGCTGTCGAACGTCGTCGAGTGCGTCAGACCGTGACCGGCGGAGCACGGGAATGCCGAGCGGTTCATACAGCTCGACCAAAGACTTTGGTGATGCCAAGTCGGTCTTGGTGATGATGAGAACCGGATGCAGCCCGCCGTCGAGAGCGGCGATCACAGCGCGGTCAATCAGGCGAGGACGCGGCTCCGGGTCTGCGGCCGCGACGACGATTGCGAGCTGATCGGCGTTGGCGACCACGACGCGCTCCACCGGATCGGTGTCGTCGGCCGACCTGCGGAGCACCGTTTCACGGCCGTGCCGCTTCACGATCCGAGCGAGCGCGTCGTCACCTCCCTCGGTTTCGCCCACAAGATCGACACGGTCGCCCACGACCACCCCCTTTCGGCCGAGCTCCCTCGCCTTCACGGCGAAGACGCGACGCTTCGGGTCGTCGAGGGGTGCTGTCGTAAATCGGCCGCGGTCGACGGTGGTCACCATCGCCGGTACGACCTGCGTGTGAACCGGGCGGAGCTTGCTGCGAGCGCGGGGCTTGCCTCGACCTGGACGGACGCGGACGTCGTCCTCGTCCAATCGATCGTGGCGTCTGGTCACCACCTCAGCATATGGTGAATGGCATGTGTGGACGCTATGCCTCCGCCAAGGACCCCGACGCTCTGGTCGAAGAGTTCGAGGTTGACGAATCGAAGGTGGAAGAGCCGCTGCGTCCCGACTACAACGTCGCCCCGACCAAAGAGGTGTATGCCGTTCTCACGCGACGAAACGGCGATAGCGACGACGAGCCCACCTCCGGTGAGGCAGAACGGCAACTGCGCACCCTCAAGTGGGGCCTGGTTCCGTCGTGGGCCAAAGACCCTGCGATCGGTTCACGCATGATCAACGCACGTGCGGAGACACTCGCCGAGAAGCCTGCTTTCCGTCGGCCCTTCACGAAGCGGCGCTGCCTCTTGCCTGCGGACGGTTACTTCGAGTGGTACACCCCGCAGGGCGACAACGTCGAAAGGACCGCGAAGGGCAAGCCGAAGAAGCAACCGTTCTTCATCCATCGTGCCGACGGTCGAAGTCTCGCGATGGCCGGCCTGTACGAGTGGTGGCGCGACGAGTCTCGTGAGCCCGACGACCCCAAGGCGTGGCTGCTGAGTGCGACCATCGTCACGACTGACGCCACGGACGCCGTCGGCAGAATCCACGACCGTATGCCGGTGGTCATCGACAGCAGCGACTGGGAGAAGTGGCTCGACCCGACGTTCGCGAACCGCGATGAGATCGAGGCGATGATGCGCCCAGCGTTGAGCACACCGTTGCAGGCGTTCCCCGTGACGACGCAGGTGAACAGCGTCCGCAACAACGGCCCTGAGCTGATAGCGCCGCTTCCTTTGGACGAGACCGTGCCAGGCAGTGTTGGTGACGACGGCTTCTGGCCGCCGCCTGACGAACGTTGAATGTCATCGAGTTGGGATGTGGAGGCCCCCATGACCGATGTCATCGAGACGGCGACCTCGAGGGGTCCTGGTCGTTGGCACATCGACCGTACAAACGGACGCCCGCGGGCGCAGGTGTTGCTGGGACATGGGGCAGGCGGTGGTGTTGAGGCGCACGACCTCGTCGTGCTCGCTTCCGTACTGCCACAAGTGGGGATCGAGGTCGCGCGCTTCGAGCAGCCGTGGCGAGTCGCTGGACGCAAAGTTGCTGGAGCACCAAGGACATTGGACGAGGCGTGGACCGAGGCGATGCCGTCTGTCGTTCGCGATGACACACCTCTGATCGTTGGCGGGAGGAGCGCGGGTGCCCGCGTCGCATGTCGCACCGCTCGAGCGTCGGGCGCGGCCGGCGTCCTCGCGCTGGCGTTTCCGCTGCACCCGCCAGGAAAGCCAGAGAAGTCGCGCGCTGAGGAGCTGCCTGACCTTCCGGCGCTCATGGTTCAGGGCTCTCGAGATCCGTTCGGCAGCGGGCAAGAGCTCGCGCGGTTCTTGAGGCAAGATCACGAGCTCTTGTCCATCGCCGGTGGTGATCATTCTCTGGCGGTGGGTCGACATGGCCCTCTCACCCAGGCGGAGGTCGACGAGGTCCTGACCACCGGGGTAGGCCGCTGGCTACGAGAAATGACCAGAACGGCAGTCGCGTGAGCATAAATCCCGCCTTGGGTGCTAGTTGCCGGGAATCCGTTCGACCTCGTGAGGCGTTACCTCTCGCATGATGGTGGCCACCAAGCTCGCGCTACCCTTGCGACCAATGAGTGAGGACAGCGCTGAGCGGGCTCCCGAGGAGTCCATGGACGAGCGGGCTGCCCGGTTCGAGCGAGATGCCCTCCCATTTCTCGACCAGCTCTACGGAGCGGCACTGCGCATGACGCGCAACGCCAGCGACGCCGAAGACCTGGTGCAAGAGACGTACGCCAAGGCCTTCGCCGCCTTTCACCAGTACAAGGACGGTACGAACCTGAAGGCCTGGCTGTACCGGATCCTCACCAACACATTCATCAACTCCTACCGCAAGAAGCAACGCGAGCCGCAGCAGTCCGGTGCCGAGGAGATCGAGGACTGGCAGTTGGCCCGAGCGGAGTCGCACACGTCGAGCGGTCTTCGTTCTGCGGAGGTGGAGGCGCTCGACCGCCTACCCGACTCCGATGTCAAGGAAGCATTGGCCGCCCTTTCCGAGGACTTCCGGATGGCGGTCTACCTGGCAGACGTTGAAGGGTTTGCCTACAAAGAGATCGCTGAAATCATGGACACCCCGGTAGGTACTGTGATGTCGAGGTTGCACCGCGGACGCCGGCAGCTGCGAGCCCTGCTCGAAGACTACGCACGCGAGCGCGGCTTCGTTGCTGCAACGTCGGGTGCGCCCGAGAGTGCGGGAGACGCGTGATGACCAAGCCGGGCGATCACCACGAGCTCGACTGCGCCGACGTCGTCGAGGCGGTCTACCTCTACATCGATGGTGAGCTACCCGCCGAGGCGATCGACTCCATTCGCGTCCACCTCGAGGAGTGCTCGCCGTGCCTGCGTGAGTACGGCATCGAGCGCGAGGTGAAGGCACTCATCGCGCGGTGTTGCTGCGAAACGGCGCCAGAAGCGCTGCGGGCGTCCGTGCTGCGGCGCATTCAGGTGGTGCGTGCTGAGATGACGGTCACGGAGTACCGCACCGAGTAACCCTGGCCGGGTTGGTTCAGGCGGTGGGGCGCTTTCCGTGGTTCGCGCCCTTCTTCTTACGGTCGCGACGCTTGCGGGCGCGCTTGCTCATGACGGCTCCAAACCGATTGCATTGCGGGGGGCGGCCTATCGTCCCATAGGGCGCGCGCGGTTTCCGAATCGAGTCCTCGAGCCGGCGCCGCCGGTGGCGAGCGCTAACCGAGCCGGCGATTCACCGCTGCGAGGGCAGCCCTCGCCACCGCATCGGTCTCATCGCCGCGGACCACCGCGCTTCCGGCCACCGACTGTGCGCCGATTCGCGGAATCGACAGCGTCAGTACGACCAGTGCAACGGCGTGCGTGCCGGTGTCGACGATTGCGGCGCTCTCGACCGCTGCGGGAACGCCCAGCAGGTCGTCCAGTGCGCTCACGGTGGCTGACGCAACCAGGCGAGGCCGCGCACTGTTCGCCGCTGCACCTCGCTCGATGCCGACGAACGTGTCGTCATCCAACTGAAGGCGGACCTCGACCTCGATCTCAGAGCCGGTGCTGCGGACGCCGATCTCGGTGATCACCGGCCGCGCTTGCGCCTCGATCTCGTCGAGGACTTCCTCAGCCGACGACACCTCGGCGTCGCTCAGGTCGATAAGTGACTCCGGGGCGTCCGAACTGCCCCCCGGCTCGTCTTCGATCTGAACGACGCTGACGATCCGGTGGTCCAGGTCGATGTTGAACTGCGCCATCGCCAGCGACTGGACGTCGCGGACGATCTGCTTGGCGGGCTTGCCGGGCGCGGCGAGTACGTGCACCTCGCGTGGTTGAGCCTGCGCGTCGGTCACGACGCTCACGGCGCGCACCCCTGGGATCTGCCGAATCGACTCTTCGAGGTCGGGCAGCAGGCGCAGGCTTGGCATGAAGGTCAGTCTCTCTCGGGTGGCAGTCACTGGGTCGGTCACTCGTCGGTCGTTGTGTTGGGTCGGTGTACAGCGGTCGGTCTACAGCGGTCGGTCTACGGCGGTCGGTCTACGGCGGTCGGTAAAGGGGCTGTCAGGGCGGGACAGCCCTAGCAGGCTAGGGGAAGGGCGGGTCGGTGATGGGACGGAGCCCTGCAACCAGCAACCGACGGGCGGTCAGGTCGACCGGCTGCGACATCTGCGGTGCCGACTCCGGGGTCGACTCCTCGTCCGACGGCGCTTCGGGGGAGTCCTCGGTGGACGCCTCGGCCGATGCCTCGTGGGCTACCGGCGCCTCGGACGCCTCGGACGCCTCGGACGCCTCGGACGCCCCGGACGCCCCGGACGCCCCGGACGCCCCGGACTCCAGCGCCGTGAGCGCGGGAGGCAGGACGTGGGCGGCGTGCTCGACGACCTGTCGGACGCTCTGTCGCTGCAGCCACCTCAACTCGCGGGCCAACTGCTCGGAGATCGCCCCGGACGCCACGGCGTCGGCCAGGGCTCGGTCGAACTCAGCAGTCGGCTCCGGTGAGCGCAGGTCGAGGACGGCCGCCACCAGCTCGGCGTACGCCGCCTGGCGCGCCGGTAGGTCACCGCTGGACGCATTTGCCACAGCAGCCACCGCCCCCTCCCGGTCCTCCACGATCCCCGGGAGCAGGCTAAGGGCGGCCGTTCCCCTAGCGCGGGACGGTCGCCAGGCACATGCTCCAATCGGGTACAACATGGCCTGGAGTGACGAGACGCGGTAGCCCGATCGGACTATTCCTGGGAAAGAATTGGTCAATAGCGGACGGCTGTCCTTGACGACCACACCAGTCACACCCTTCACTTCCGTTGCGGCGCAACGTGATCGTTTCCGTGATGGAAGAAGCGAACACCGAGCGCCTGACAACTGAAGAGGGTGGATCGGGGATCGGCAGCAGGTGATGGGGCCGGGCGGCAGCGAGCCGCACGGCCTTCGTGTCGTCCCTTCTGGGATCACACACCTTGAGCGGAGCGGATGCTGCGCGAGTCATCAGCGGGACTCGCGACATCTCAAGCAAGGGGTGATTCCCACACATGAGCAAGCTGGTTTCCGCAGTCGAGCGTTTCCTGTCCAGCGGTGCTGGTTGGTCGTGGAACTAAAGAGACCTTCGTCGGCTGCCGGTCCCCGATCCCCCCACTTCCTTCCCCCAGGAGTCGTCCGCATGGAGCAGCTGCGTCCCGCGGCGAAGGTCTACCTGACCGTGGTCACGGTCGGGGCCATCGTCGCGTTGGCCGCATCGGTCGCTGCCATCGTCGACGACCGCGAGCACGTGCGGGTGCTGGTCGTGCTGGCGCCGATATTCGTGCTGTCGGTGTACTTGAAATCGCGCATGACCCAACAGGTGTCACTGTCCGCGAACGTCCCGATCCTGATCGCTGCTTATCTCATTGGTGGGTGGGCCGTCGCCTGCCTGGTCGGGGTTTCCTCGATCGTGCTCGACCGCAGACGCGCCCCCTCACGGATGCTCTTCAACAACGCGCAGTGGGTACTGATGGGTCTGGCCGGCGGCCTGGTGTACGAGGCCATGGGTGGGTCGTCCATGCAGCACCTCACCGACTCCGGCTTCTCTCCGGCGCTGCTCGGGCCCATCATCGTGTCGATCGCAGCGGTGATCGCTGTCAACGCTGCATTGATGCTGGGCATCCTGGCCTTCCAAGAGAACATCGGCCCAGCCACCATCTGGCGCAGCATGGTGCTCACCTCGGTTGGCCCCTATTTCGCGTATGGGTTGCTCGGACTGCTCATGGCCGTGCTCTGGTCGATCGGCGGGGGATTCGCGGCTGCACTGGTGCTGCTGCCACTGCTCGTGGCGCGATGGGCGTTCAATCAGTACGCCGTACAACGCGAGGCGTACGAGTCGACGATCCGCGCGCTCGTCCAAGCCGTCGAGACCAAAGACCACTACACACGCGGCCACAGCGAGCGCGTCTCACGTGCCTCGGTGATGATCGCCCGACTGCTCGGTATGCGTGACGACCGAGTCGAAGCGCTGCGCTACGCCGGGATCTTGCACGACGTGGGCAAGCTGGGCGTGCCCACGCGAGTGCTGCAGAAGACTGGACCGCTCAGCGACATGGAGTTCGACGCCATTAAGCGTCACCCCAGGAACGGCACCGAGATGGTGCGCGGCATCGCGTTCTTGGAAGAGGCCTACAACGGGATCATGCATCACCACGAGCGCTTGGACGGTCGTGGCTACCCGCTGGGCTTGGCCGGAAAAGACATCCCGGAGTTCGCTCGCATCATCGCGGTGGCGGACGCTTTCGACTCGATGACGTCGACTCGTTCGTACCGCGGCGCGCGTGATGTGCCTGCGGCGTTGGCCGAGCTGCAGAAGTGCGCGGGAACTCAGTTCGACGGGGTCATGGTGGATGCTCTCGTCTCGGCACTGGAGCAAGAGCCGTGGTCGGTCGTGCCGCCGCCGGAGGAGCGGGTCATGGACGTCGAGGTCGGCATTCCGACGTTCGACCACGACGATCCGACCGCCAACCTGCCGGGAGACGTCGACCCGGCGATCGCGGCAGAGGCGGCCGCGGCTGAAGCACTCAACGAAGAGCTGATCCACCGGCGCGACCTGCTGCGAAGAGGCGGTTGGTCGTGAGGCGGACGTGGGCCGACGAGTTCTCGGGCGGCTCGGTGCTGGTGGTGGTCGGGGGGCTTCTGCTCGCCGTGGCCGGAATCGCGGCCATTGCGACGGGTGAAGTGGAGCAACCTCAGATCGCGATCGCGTTCGGTGCGCTGATCGCACTCGGCGAACTTGTCCGGATCAACCTCCCCGGCGATCGCTCCGCAGCGCCACTCGGCGCGGCGGCCGGGCTCGCCTATGCACTGCTGGGTGACTTCCGGTCCGACGACGTGACGACCCACACGACGTACGGCGTCATGCAGGTGGTCGCGGTAACGACCATCGCCATCCTGATCGG
>DASUFV010000304.1:0-2809 GCA_036274415.1 Actinomycetes bacterium | reverse complement strand
GCCGAACTCGCAGTCGGCATCCGAACCTTCTGGGCAGACGCGGCGTCCGACACCATCCGGTTCGGCACGGGGGCGGGGATCACGTGGGGCTCAGACGCGGCTCATGAGTGGGACGAAACCGAACTCAAGGCAGATCGGTTGCTCGAGGTCGCGGCCCACGGCACGGGTTTGGGGTAACTTCGCGGTGCCAGGGCACGCAGGGTCGTCCGCAAAGGTGGCCGTCATGAAGGTGTGGGTCAACGGCGAGGTCATCGAGCCGGACGCCGCACGCATTTCGCCGTTCGACCACGGCTTCACCGTCGGCGATGGTGTGTTCGAGACGTGCAAAGTGATCGGGGGTCGAGCGTTTGCGTTGACCCGCCACCTGCGCCGTCTGGACCGGTCCGCGGCGGGGCTGGGCCTTCCGGCGCCCGATCACGCTGTTGTAGCGGCCGGGATCGCCGAGCTACTCCGAGCCGAGGCCGATGCCGGCCGGCTGCGGATCACGGTCACTGGCGGCCCCGGGCCGCTCGGGTCTGACCGTGGCGACGAAGGCACCACTGTGACGCTGGCGGTGTCGCCAGAGAGCCAGTGGGAGCCAGCGACGTCGGTGACTGTGGTGCCGTGGGTGCGCAACGAGCGGTCTGCCATTGCCGGACTCAAGACCACGTCGTATGCCGAGAACGTGGTCGCGCTCGACCGCGCGCACCACGACGGCTCGAGCGAGGCCATTTTCGCCAACACCGCTGGTGACCTGTGTGAAGGCACCGGAACCAACATCTTCGTCGTCCGGGGCGGTGAGGTGCTTACGCCGCCGCTGACAAGCGGATGCTTGGCGGGGATCACCCGCGAACTCGTGCTCGAGTGGACGGACGCGCGAGAGGTCGATCTGACGATGGACGACCTGCAACGCGCCGACGAGGCGTTCCTCACCTCGTCTACACGCGACGTACAGCCGATTCAACAAGTCATCTGGCCCGACGGGGCCGAGCAGATGCTGTCGGTCGGGCCGATCGATGAGAAGTGCCGCGAGATCTTCGCCGAGCGAGCGGCGTCCGACCTGGATCCGTGAACGCGAAGCGACCGGTTGCATCACGTGAGGATCGGTAGCAAGGCGTCGACCACGTCGTGGCTGCGGTAGTACTCAAGGCTCGGCCGCGATGCGTCATGGGCCGCTGCCGCAAGGAGAGCGTCGAACGCTGCAGGCAGCCGGTTGTACAAGTCGGGTGGGTCGCCGGCGAGCCGCAACCGCAGATATCGCCCCCCAGGCAGTTCGGTGACAGGTAGTGCAGCCTCGCCTGGTGTCGGATCGGGGACGATGCGTACGCAGGCGCGGTACCAGCCGGCACGTACATCGAAGGCTGCCGCGAACCGGCGTCCGCGAAGCGACGGAAGGAGCCCCTCGAGCTCGTCCCAGCAGGTTCTCGCCGACGTCGGGGTGTCGGCACCCTCGACGAACCGCACCTGCCAGCTCTGCCGTTCGACGATCACCAGATTGGAAGCCACGATCGAGACGCTAGTGGCCGGCTCCGACAGCTGGGCCCGTCAAAAGTGCAGCAGCGTCTCGACCTGCTCGGCGACGTCGTCGGGCATCTCTTCAGCGCGGAAGACGTAGTTCGAGACCTGCACGCTGGGGGCGGCACTGATTCCGAGTGCCATCGCAAGGCCGCGGTCTTCTGAGACAGACGCCACTACCTCGGGTGCGTCGAAGTGCTCGGCCACGAAGTCGCCGAGCCACTCACCATCACGCCCGGCCGTGGCCACCAGATGCGGTAAACCTCGCTCACGCAGTGAGGACAGGTCGCGTTGCAAGTGGAAGAGGTAACCCCACGGGACGTCGTAGTCCATGGGGATGAGCTGGTCACCGGCGTTGCGCTGCACCGCCCAAGCCCGCACGGCATGAAGGCAACGGGACACCAGATCACTCAACTCGTCTGCCGGGTCAGGAAGGGTGCGCAGCTCGACCTCATAACGCCCACGGAACCGGTAAGGGCGTCCACCGTTGGAGTGACCGTCGATGTCGAGGTAGGGCAGGAACAACGATGTCGCCGGCGAGACCGGATCGACCCACACGCGGATTGGCGAGTTGCGTCGCACGCTGAGCAACGTCGCCAGATCGAGGTGCTCCCCGAAAGCACCCGGGCTTTCGACCATGGGTCTAGTGTGCCCTGCATCGGGCGGTTGTCACGTGTACTTCGCCTGAGTTCTGCCGAGCGTTTGAAGAGTTGGCGTCACGGCCCGACACTGGCAGTGGATGTCTTCGAGGCCGAGGAGGCGTGATGGAAGGGGCTCGGACAGTTCGGGCACCACGAGGCGTCGAACGTAGCTGCTCGTCGTGGGGTGCAGAAGCGGCGTTGCGCATGCTGCACAACAATCTTGACCCCGAGGTGGCCGAGCGACCCGACGACCTCGTCGTCTACGGCGGAAACGGGCGCGCCGCCCGCAGCTGGCAGGCGTTTGACGCAATCGTCGACACGCTGCGCAGCATGGCTTCCGACGACACCCTGCTCGTGCAGAGCGGTAAGCCGGTCGGAGTTCTCAGAACTCATGACCGAGCGCCTCGAGTGCTCATCGCCAACTCTCTGCTCGTTCCGAAGTGGGCGACCCCTGAGTACTTTCGCGAGCTCGAAGATCTCGGCCTCATCATGTACGGCCAGATGACCGCCGGATCGTGGATCTACATCGGTACGCAGGGCATCTTGCAAGGGACCTTCGCGACGTTTGCCGAAGTTGCGAACCAGCACTTCGCGGACGCTGGCGCGGCCGGTCCGGCGTCCCTTGCCGGCACGATCACGCTGACCGGGGGCCTCGGAGGCATGGGCGGCGCTCA
>DASUFV010000303.1:0-2673 GCA_036274415.1 Actinomycetes bacterium | reverse complement strand
CTCACTCACCAACACCGCCGTCGTGATCAACGCGGACGGCACAGTGAACGCGGTCTACCGCAAGATTCACCTCTTCGGCTTCACTGACGGCGAGCCCAAGTACCTCAGCGGCGGCGATGCGATCGTCGTTGCTGACACCGCTGTCGGACGCCTCGGTCTCTCGACGTGCTACGACCTCCGGTTCCCCGAGCTCTATCGCAAGCTCACTGACGAACAAACCGACCTGTTCGTCGTTCCCGCAGCGTGGCCTCTCGCTCGCGTCAGTCACTGGACGGTGCTCGCGCAGGCGCGTGCGATCGAGAACCAGACGCCACTCGTCGCGGTCAACACCGCTGGCACCCACGGCGGGGTGCCGATGGGCGGCCGCAGCATCGTCGTCAACGCGATCGGGTCCATCCTCGGTGAGGCGGGAGAGAGCGAGGAGATCCTCAGAGCCGAGATCGACCCGACGGCCACGACCGAGTGGCGCGAGAAGTTTCCCGCGCTCGGCGACCGCCGCCTGTAGCAGCGGCCTCATTCCGCCTGTCCCGCATGACCGCGGTTGTCCCCACGTTGGCAGTTCTTGCTGTCGAGATCGTCACAACCCGGAGGTAGCCTCGCGAGGTGACTACCTCGCGCCCTGAGACCGGCCGGTTCGCGGAGACGTTCGAGCTAGTTGGAGCTGCGCTCGACAAGTGGCTGGCCAGTGAACGTCTCGACCCACTACGGTCGCCTACCGACTGGCGCGCCGAGCTCTCCGGCCCGGTGCCGCAGCAGGGCATCGGCGCCGACGCAACGCTCGAAGAGTTCACGTCGCTGGTGTTGCCGCACGGTCCGCATCTCACGTCGGACGCCTCCTGGGGATGGATCACCACCGGGCCGTCCACCGTCCCGACGGCGATCACCGCCGCAAGCATGATCGCGTCGCCGCAACGCCAGACGCTTACCGCGTTCAACCTGCTCGAAGAGCAAGCTCTCGACTGGCTTGCCGAGATGTGTGGTCTCGACTCGCACATGAAGGGCGTCTTCTCGAGCGGCGGATCAACTGCGAATCTGGTCGCGTTGGGCGCCGCACGCCAGTGGGCCCTCGAGCAACAAGGTTTTGATCCGTCCGGCGATGGCTTCGACGCCACCAACGTCGCGATGTACACGTCCGACCAGGCGCATCACACAGTGCAGCGTTCGGCAGGTGTGCTCGGTATCGGACGCAGCAAGGTGCGATCGATCCCGACCGACGACCAGATGCGCATGGACGTCAACGCGCTCGAAGCCGCGCTGAAGAGAGACCAGGCGGACGGCGTCCTCCCGGTCGCCGTCGTGGTTGCCGCCGGAACGACCAACACCGGCTCGATCGATCCCATTCGTCGCGCGGGTGAGTTGGCGAAGGAGTACGGGGCGTGGTTCCACGTCGACGGTGCGTATGGACTCCCGGGGATACTCGACGATCGCGTCGCGCCTCTGTACGACGGCATGGAGCTCGCAGACTCGACGATCACCGACCCACACAAGTGGCTGAACGTCCCGGTCGGTGTAGCGGCGACGTTCGTGCGCGACCGTTCGATTCTGTATCGCGCCTTCACCCAAGAACCGGCCGACTACCTCGAGGGCGCGTTCTCGGCTGACGACGTTCAGGTGTCGCTCGACGACATGGGTATCCCCTACTTCGACTTCGGCGTCGAGCTTTCGTCACCTGTCCGCGGCGTAGCGGTATGGGGTGTGCTGAAGGAGCTCGGAGTCGACGGAGTTCGCAGTCGCGTCATCCAAGACAACGACTTCGCACGGCACGTGGCAGCGCGTGCGCGCGAGCACCCACGGCTAGAGACGCTGCTCGACCCAGTGCTCTCGATCTGCGTCTTCCGCTACGTACCCGCTGAAGCGTCCGAGGCACAGGTGGACGCGGTCAACCGCGAGATCCTGCGCCTGCTCGCCCGCGAGTCACGCTTCGTTGTGAGCTCGACGGTCGTCAAGGGACAGTTCGCCTTGCGTCCGTGCTTCATCAACCCCCGCACGACGATCGCCGACGTGGACGACTTCGTCGACACCGTGCTGGCGTTCGGCGAACGCGCGCAGGGCTGATGCCGCGACTGCGCAGTCGCTACGCCGCGCGGCGTCCGGCGTCCGTCCTGACGTCGTCCGGCGTCTGGTCGACGACGGTGTTGGACGCCACGAGGACCAGCCTGACCTTGCGCCGCACGCGGACCGGAACGAACGGCCGGACCGTGGCCTTGAGCCAACCTCGCCAGCGGGGACGCAGCACGCGCGGCTTGGGCCGTGGTGGCCATTGGCGGTACTGCGAGGCCGGTGGGTTCATGAGCAAGGTGGCCGACAGGACCGGTGCGGACATGTCCGCCAGGTCAGTGATGGGCATCTCGGAAGACCTCGCAATCGGGGAAGAGGTATTGTCTAGTTTTCCGATCGGATAACTACATAATACACGATGCCGGGATCGTCCAGTACGCGTACGTTCTGCCCATGAGCTATCCGACTGTCTTCATCAATGACTGGGGAATGCCTGAGCCACCGATCGCCGGGAACGAAGTCGAGAGCCTGATCGGCTCGCTCGAGCGCCAGCGCAACACGCTCGCATGGAAATGCCGGGGTCTCAGCAGCGCTGACATGAACAGGACGATCGCGGCGTCCTCGATCACCCTCGGCGGGTTGCTCAAGCACCTGGCGTTCGTCGAGGCCGAGAAG
>DASUFV010000302.1:0-9082 GCA_036274415.1 Actinomycetes bacterium | reverse complement strand
CCGTCGCCGATGAGTACGCAGGTCGTGGGTACGGCGACCTCAAGAAGGACGTCGGTGAGGCGTTCGCCGCCTTCGTCGAGCCGTACCAAAGGCGGGTCTGGGAGCTGATGGACAACCCGGACCTGCTCGACAAGGTGCTCGCCGACGGAGCCGAGCGGGCTCGCATGCTCGCTGAGCCCACCCTGAGAACGGCCTACGAGCGCGTGGGCTTCCTGGCGCCCCGCCGGTGAGCAGATACGACGAGGGCTCCTCGTTGACCATTGGTGTGGCTCTCACCGTCCCTGAGCCCTGGGGCACGCAGCTCCAAGAACGCAGGGCGAGTTACGGCGACCCGTTGGCCTGGACGATTCCTACGCACATCACGCTGCTGCCTCCCACGCAGGTTCAACGCGCGCGGAAATCGTCCGTGGACGATCATCTGACTGTGGTGGGATCGGTGACAAAGGCGTTCGACGTGCTCCTGCGGGGCACCGACACCTTTCGTCCAGTCACCCAGACGTCGTTCGTCGTGGTCGAAGAAGGGGGCGAGCGGTGCACCGCTCTCGCTGAGGCAGTGCGCACGGGCCCGCTCAGGCGCAAACTGCCCTTCCCGTACCACCCACACGTGACGGTGGCGGCCGAACTCGCCGACGATGTGCATGATCGAGCCGAGCGCGAGCTGAAGGGCTACGAGCTGCTCTTCACCGTCACGCACTTGGAGCGCTACGAGCTGACCGAGCATGGAGTGTGGGAATCGGTCGCGTCCTTCTCACTCAGCCGCGGGTTGTGATCGCTCGGCTGCGACAGCGCATCACCACCGCAGCCGGGTGGACCTCACGACAGCCTGGAATCAGTGGCCTGCTGCGTACCTACGCGCGCGCGGACGGGTTGCGCTTCATGCGATGGGCAGCCGCGATAGCCCTGTTCGGGTATCTCGCGATCTTTCCTTTGCTTGTCCTTGCGTTCATTGCGTTCGGCATCGTGCTCGATCACTACCCAGGCATCCGGTCCGAGGTAGAGGACTTCCTGAAGGAATCGGTTCCCCTTCTGTTTGACCCAGCGGGTGGTGAGGCACCTGTCGACATCCAGGACGTCGCGCGGACCACATCGGCTGCAGGCGTCGTGAGCGTGATCGGCCTGCTGTTGGCCGGACTCGGCTGGGTGGATGCGAGTGTCGAGGGTGTCAGGCGCATGCAAGGAGCGATGCACCGGACGCGGAACGCGGCTGTGAGCAAACTGCAGGAGATCGGAGCACTCCTCGCGATCGGAACCGTCCTGTTGCTGGCGCTGCTGGCATCGGTGGCGGTCCAGGCGTTGGCGGACGCCGTGCTCGACTGGGCCGGCGTCGGAACCGAAGCCGCGTGGATCGTCCGGTTCCTCGGGCCGCTCGTGTCTGGGCTACTCGTGTGGGTGGTCTTGATCGCTCTGTATGCAGGCGCTTGGCACGATCGGCCGACCCGGCAGTGGCGAAGTGTCTTGCTGGGCGCGATGTGGGGCAGTGTCACGCTGGTGATCATGCTGCAGATGTCGTTGCTCATCGTGGGTCGCACGTTGAGCAATCCGGTCTACGGAACCCTGGCCGTCGCAGCCGCTTTGCTGCTGTTCCTGTACTTCGCGTCAGCGGTCGTGCTCTTCTTTGCTGCGTGGGTCGCGGTGCGAGAGGGCGCTCCGGCAACGGAGGAAGAGCTCGCGTATGCACGCCGCAAGACCCCTGGGGGCGACATCCGGCTGCCAGTGGCTACAGCCTCAGCCCGGGATCTTGCCGCGAACGTTGAGCAGAGCGACGACGTTGCAGCCACCACCCAGCGCCAATGAGCAGGGCACCCGCGGCGCTCCATACGAGCACGCTTGGTGGTTCATCGCCCTGATCTTCCGCAGGCGCCAGCCCAGCGGCCTCTGTCGATGTGGTCGGGTCACTGGGTCGGGTGCTGGGCCTGAGATCGGCCTCAGGCTGCGTCAGCGACCCGACCGGGATGGCCGACTTCCCGGAAGTCCACCCCCACTGCAGCAGACGTTCTGCTGCCGCGTCGCTCGACTCGACGATGCCCATGAGCGCAACGATCAGCGTTCTGCCGCCGCGCTCGGCCGCGGCGACGAACGTTCGTCCCGCCTCGGTGGTGTAACCGGTCTTGACGCCCAGGACGCCGCGGTATCCCTCGAGCAACAGCGGGTTCTGGTTGTAGATCATGTACGAGTCGCGCTTCTTGTTCTTCTTGGGCTCTTGCGCCGGGAACGAGAACGACACCGTGCTCACGTACCGCCGGAAGTCGCGATCGGTCAGCCCCTCCCGCGCAAAGATCGCCAAGTCGAAGGCCGACGTCAGCTGACGGGGGGCGTCCAGCCCGGTCGGGTTGGCCGCGTTGGTGTCGTTGGCTCCGAGTGAGTCAGCCGTTTCGTTCATCTGCCGCACGGTGAGCGGCCTTCCGCCGTTCGCAGAAGCGAGCGCGCGGGCGGCGTCGTTACCACTCGGCAGCATCAATCCGTAGAAGAGCTCATCGATCGTGTAGCGCGACCCTGGAACGATGCCGACGGCGCTCCCGGTGACGTGGGCGTCCTCCCACTGCACTCGATAGCTGTCGTCGAGATTCAGTCGAGGCAGGAGGGTGATCGCAGTGAGCGTCTTCAGCGTGCTGGCGGGCCGCAAGCGATCATGCGCATTCTTGGCGGCCAGCACGTCGCCGGACTCCGCATCGACGACGATCCAGGACTTGGCCAGGATTCTGGGCGGTTCGTGCCCGTCGACGACCACTCCGGGCCCTTCCCGGAGAGGATCGGGGTGCAGCGCCATCGCAGGTGCCATTGGCAGGGCCAAGCCGGCGACCGTCCCGGCGATGAGCAGCCCGGCTGTGAGCAACGCAGTGCGCCTGAGGTGACCGCGCATCACACTCGCCGGGAGATGAGGGCTCGTTTGACCTCTTGGATCGCCTGAGTGATCTGAATTCCGCGTGGACACGCCTCAGTGCAGTTGAACGTGGTGCGGCATCGCCACACGCCTTCGCGGTCGTTCAGGATGTCGAGGCGCTGTGACGCACCCTCATCGCGGCTGTCGAAGATGAAGCGGTGTGCTCCAACGATGGCTGCGGGGCCGAAGTACTTCTGGTCGGTCCAGAACACGGGGCATGACGTCGTGCATGCGGCACACAGGATGCACTTGGTGGTGTCGTCGTATCGGTCTCGATCGTGCTGACTCTGCAACCGCTCACGCGTGGGCTCGTGACCCTCGGTGATGAGGTACGGCTTGACGTCTCGGTAGGCCTCGAAGAACGGCTCCATGTCGACGACGAGGTCTTTCTCGAGCGGCAGGCCCTTGATCGCCTCGATCGTGATGGCCCGGTCCATCGGCAGGTCCTTGATGAGGGTCTTGCACGCGAGGCGGTTGCGACCGTTGATGCGCATCGCGTCCGAGCCGCACACGCCGTGCGCGCAGGATCGGCGATAGGTCAAGGTGCCGTCCTGCTCCCATTTGATGGTGTTCAGTGCGTCGAGCACTCGTTCGGTCGGGAGCACGTCGACCTGGTAGTCGTGCCACGCCGGCTCGATGATCCCGTTCTCGGGGTTGTACCTGCGGATGCGCAACGTCACCGTCCGGTGGCGCACCGCGGGTTGCTGTGCCGTGTCAGCAGACGTCTCAGCGGGAGTCTCAGCAGGCGGTTCAGCAGGTGGGGTCTCGAAGGTCGCGGTCATCAGTACTTGCGCTCGATCGGCTGGTAGCGGGTGACAGTCACCGGCTTGTAGTCGAGACGGATGTTGGTGCTTCCGTCGGCGTCGATCTCTCGGTACGCCATCGTGTGACGCATGAAGTTGACGTCGTCACGGTTCGGGTAGTCCTCGCGGAAGTGGCCACCGCGCGACTCGTTCCTTGCTCGGGCGGAGACGACCAGCACCTCGGCGAGGTCGAGCAAGAACCCCAGCTCGACCGCCTCCAAGAGATCGGTGTTGTACCGAAGTCCCTTGTCCTGAACGGTCACGTCGAGGTAGCGGTGCTTCAGTTCGGCGATGTCGGCCTCGGCCTGTTTCAGCGTCGTCTCGGTGCGGTAGACCGACGCGTTGTCGTCCATGGTCTGCTGCAACGCCTGGCGGATCGCACCGGTCCGTTCACCGCCCTGTCCATTGAGCAAGCGGTCGAGCAACCCGTGCACGTCAGCCTCGGGCGCTTCCGGTAGCTCGACGAACTGAGCAGTCACCGCATGGTCAGCCGCCGCAACGCCGGCCCGACGCCCGAACACATTGATGTCGAGCAGCGAGTTGGTACCGAGCCGGTTCGCCCCGTGGACCGATACGCATGCCACCTCGCCGGCCGCGTAGAGGCCGTGGACGAACTGAGTGCTGTTGCGCAGGGCGCGAGCATCGACGTCGGTCGGGATGCCTCCCATCGCGTAGTGGGCAGTGGGGTAGATCGGAACCGGCTCGTTCACCGGGTCGATGCCCAGGTACGTGCGGCTGAACTCGGTGATGTCCGGAAGCTTGTCTTCGAGCTGCTGAGCCGGGATGTGCGTCAGGTCGAGCAGGACGTAGTCCTTGTGCGGCCCGCATCCGCGCCCCTGCCTAACCTCGGTGTAGATGGCGCGACTCACCATGTCGCGGGGTGCGAGGTCCTTGATGGTCGGCGCGTAGCGCTCCATGAACCGCTCACCTGAGTCGTTGCGCAGGATGCCGCCCTCGCCACGCGCTCCTTCGGTGAGCAGGATTCCCAGCCCGGCCAGTCCGGTCGGGTGGAACTGGTAGAACTCCATGTCTTCGAGCGGAAGGCCCTTGCGCCACACCACACCCATGCCGTCACCGGTCAGCGAGAGGGCGTTGGACGTCGTCTTGAACACCCGTCCGAAACCACCGGTGGCAAAGACGACGGACTTGGCTCGGAAGACGTGGAGCTCGCCTGTCGCCAGCTCGTAGGCGACCACTCCAGCGACCTCGCCCTCGTTCATCACGAGGTCGAGTACATAGAACTCGTTGTAGAACTCGACGTTCTGCTTGATGCACTGCTGGTAGAGCGTCTGCAGGATCATGTGGCCGGTGCGGTCCGCGGCGTAGCACGCGCGGCGAACTGCGGCTTCTCCGTGGTTGCGGGTGTGCCCGCCGAACCGCCGCTGGTCGATGCGGCCCTCTGGAGTTCGGGAGAAGGGCAGGCCCATCTTCTCCAGATCGAGCACCGCATCGATGGCCTCCCTGGCCATGATCTCGGCGGCGTCCTGGTCGACGAGGTAGTCACCGCCCTTGATGGTGTCGAAGGTGTGCCACTCCCAGTTGTCTTCCTCGACGTTGGCCAGTGCCGCGCACATTCCGCCCTGTGCTGCGCCGGTGTGTGATCTCGTTGGGTACAACTTGGTCAGCACAGCGGTACGCACCCGCTTGCTGGACTCCAGGGCCGCTCGCATTCCAGCGCCACCGGCGCCCACGATCACGACGTCGTACTTGTGCACCTGTGTCATCGCGTGTCCTCAGCCGAGGTTCGGGTCGAAGGTGAAGATCACGAGCGTCCCGGTGAAGAGGATCAGCACCATGGATGAGTACAGCGCTGCCTTGAGCAGCAGCCGAGTCATGTCGCGATCGGCGTAGTCGTTGATGATGACCCGCAGTCCGTTGCCGCCGTGCAGCTGCGCGAGCCACAGCATGAGTAGGTCCCAGACCTGCCAGAACGGTGAAGACCAACGACCGGCAACAAACGCGAAGTTGACCCGCTGAACGCCACCGTCGAGCACATTCATGATGAGCAGGTGGCCGAGCACCAGGAAGATCAGCACGACACCGGAGATCCGCATGAAGAGCCAGGAGTAGAGCTCGACGTTCGAACGTCCACTCGATCCGAACGTCCGTTGGGTACGTGGGGTGCTGATATCGGGCGCCGATTGCGACGCCGTAGAAGGAGTCTGTGAAGGAGTCTGTGATACCGACATCACGAGCTCCCGAAGATGGTCGCGACTGTGTGCTCAAGCATGAAGTAGGTCGTTGGCACCATGAGGACCACCCAGCCGGCCACGAGTGTCCAGAGCATCACGTGCTGGTACTTCGGGCCTTTGCTCCAGAAGTCCACCAGGATGATGCGGACGCCGTTGAGTGCGTGGAACAGAACGGCGCCAACCAGTCCGACTTCGAGCAGGTTGACGACCGGGTTCTTGTACGTGGCGATGACCGAGTCGTAGGCATCGGGTGAAACGCGGACGAGCGCGGTGTCGAGTACGTGCGCGAACAGGAAGAAGAAGGTCAAGGCGCCAGTGATTCGGTGCGCCACCCACGACCACATTCCTTCGCGGCCGCGGTAGAGCGTTCCTGACGGTGCGGTGGGCACCAGACGCCTCCGTATTCGATTCGTTGCCGATGACGCGGCCGGGTGCGAGCGCTTCGGTCTCGCCGGGTCGATGCTACTGGCGGTCCCAGCCACCCCATGCCAGGGCCCTTTAGGCTGGCGGTGGACGATGCAGCGACCCGGACTGACCCGGACTTATCCGGACCGACCTGGACTGACCCGGAACGAGGGGCGGCGTGATCGATTTCACAGGACGCACCACGACGACGCTGCCTCGGCGATGGATCCATGGCCAGCCTCGTAGGTCGAACGTTGTCGATCCACCTCTTCAGGTGCATTGGGTGGACGCACACACGGTGATGCTGCGACAGAGCAAGCAGCTCACGTACGAAGCACCGTTCCTCTACCTGTTCTTCGGCAATCACACCGCCGTGCTACTCGACACCGGGGCGGTTGCGTCAGCGGAGAAGATGCCTCTGCGCCGGACCGTCGACCAACTCATCGTCGAATGGGCGCAGCAGAACGGCGACGATCCTGCGTTGCACCCTGCCGTCGGGGAGCACGAGTACCGGTTGGTGGTGGCACACACCCACGGTCACGGAGACCACATCGGTGGCGACGCGCAGTTCGCCGGGCGACCCCACACCACAGTGATAGGCCGCGACCTCGAGTCCGTGACCGCATTCTTTGGCTTCACCTCGTGGCCGCGGCAAACCGTGATGTTCGACCTCGGCGGCCGCGTACTCGAGATCACCGGCAACCCGGGTCACCACGACGCCGCGCTTGCGATCTACGACCCGTGGACGGCATTTCTCCTGACCGGCGACACGGTGTATCCGGGTCGGCTGTACGTGAATGACATGGCTGCTTTCGTCGAGAGCCTCGACGCGCTGGTGACGATTGCCGAGTCGCATCCGGTGAGTCACGTCATGGGATGCCATATCGAGATGACGACGACGTCCCGCCTCGACTACCCCGTTGGGACGCAGTACCAACCTGACGAACCGCCGCTGCAGATGTCGGTCGAGCAGCTGCGCGAGGTACGTGACGCTGCCCACCGGGTGAAAGACCAGCCGGGAGTCCACGTCTTCGATGACTTCGCCATCTTCAACGGACGCTGCGTGGGCGGCATGATCCGTCAGGTGGCACGAGCCCGCATGAACTGGCTGAGGTCCTTGCTGCGGTGAAGCCTCGGTGCTCGGTGACGTCCTCCTCTGACAGAGTGAGCGTGTGAGTCAGGCCAACGATCGCGGTGCTCGGCGCAAAGGGCTGGATGTGGACGCGGTCGTCGTCGGGTCCGGCCCGAACGGTTTGGTGGCTGCCATCACGTTGGCCGAAGCGGGGTGGTCCGTCGTCGTGCTCGAGGCCGCTGCGACGTACGGAGGTGGGACCCGCACCGAGGAGCTCACCCTGCCGGGTTTCGCTCACGACGTGTGCTCGACGGTGCACCCGCTCGCGCTCGCCTCACCTGCGTTCCGCCACCTCGGACTCGAGCGCGAGGGGCTCAAACTCGTGCACCCCGAGGTGCCACTCGGACACCCGCTCGAACCGGGGCGCTCCCTCTACCTGCACCAGGACGTCGGCGACACGATCGCTCAACTGGGTCGTGATGCAGGCGCGTGGCAGCGGACGGTCGGTGCGCTGGGCAAGCGGTGGCAGCCTCTGAGCGATGGCGTCCTCGAGCCTTTGGCCATTCCACCCAGAGCGCCAGTCACGACTGCTGCGTTCGGGGCGGCCGGGCTTTGGCCCAGCACGTGGTTCAGTCAGGTCGCCTTTCGTGAGGCAGACACCCGCGCGCTGTTCGCCGGCCTCGCCGCGCACGCCACGCTCGACCTCGCTGAACCGCTCACCGCTGCGGTGGGGCTGTTGCTCGGAAGTCTCGCGCACGGAGTCGGTTGGCCGGTGGCCCAAGGCGGATCGCAGGCCATCGCCGACGCATTGGTTCACCGCCTTGAGGCCTTGGGCGGCGAGATTCGCACCGGGCATCGTGTGGGGTCGATGGCTGATGTGCCGAGCGCTCGCGCAGTGCTGTTCGACGTGACGCCGCGTCAGCTGCTCCAGATCGCCGGAGACCGCTTGCCCGTTGACTACCGAAGGAAACTCGCGTCGTGGCGCTACGGCGCAGGCGTCTTCAAAGTCGACTGGGCCTTGGACGCTCCAGTTCCCTGGGTCGATCCGCAGTTGGCCGGCGCGGGAACCGTCCACATCGGGGCGAGCTACCACGAGATGGTTGCTTCGGAGCGGGCGGTCGCTCGCGGGCAGATACCCGAGCGGCCGTATGTGCTGCTGGCGCAGGTGTCCGCCGCTGACCCGTCGCGAGCGCCCGCGGGCAAGCACACGCTGTGGGCGTACTGCCACGTACCCCATGGTTGTGACGTTGACATGACCGAGGCGATCGAGCAACAGATCGAGCGGTTCGCGCCGACATTCCGCGAACGCATCCTCGCGCGGCACGTCATGAACCCTGCGGCGCTCGAAGCACACAACGCCAACGAAGTCGGCGGCGACATCGCCGGAGGCGTGTCGGACTGGCGACAGATGGCGGCGCGACCGCGATTGTCGCTCACGCCTTGGGCGACGCCCGACCCCGCGATATTCCTGTGCTCATCCTCCACGCCACCCGGTGGTGGCGTTCATGGCATGTGTGGGCGCGCCGCGGCTCAGACCGTCCTGCGGCGGTGGGGCTGAGGGATCGGGCGGCCCGGTTTCTCCGTTGATGTCTCCCGATCTGTCTGCAGTCATGTCCGACGACCAGGGTTCGGTGGTGTAGGTGCGTCCGGATGGCGTGGTCCATGTCATGGTTCCGTCGGGTGCTAGGTGGACGTGCCATCTGGGTGAGTGTTTGAGTCGGTGGTGTCG
>DASUFV010000301.1:0-4898 GCA_036274415.1 Actinomycetes bacterium | reverse complement strand
GGGTGGACGACTCGAGCGCCTCGATGACTCCGGACGCGAGTGACTCGTCGTCGACCCCACGGCCAGTGCGAGCGGGAACGACCTGCGGGGTGCCCGACGACACGTCGAAGGTCGCATCGCGAGCAGGTTCGCCGACCTTGCTCAGCGGTTCGGCGATCAGCTCGCGCAGCAGTTCGGCGTCGACGCGGGCAGTCATTCCTTCACTCGTCGCACGGTAGGACAGCACGTCGGCGATCTGGTCAGGAGATACCTCGACGTCGGTGCCACCGATCGTCAACGTGATGGGCGCTGAAACCGCCTCGGTGGCCTCGGTGTCCGCGAATGCTTGCGCCTCTTCCTCACTGACGTACGGCACGACTCGCTCTGCTGCCAACGGAATCGGCTCGTCCGTCGTCAGGTAGCTGTTCAGGATCGCTTGCGTAGCGGCGTCCTGGTCGAGCTCGCTTCCCGTTTGCGGCGCGATCACGACGACGGACAGGTCGTCGTACTCGATCCTGGGCTGGCGCACCGGATCATCGATCTTGTGCGCGAGCCTCTTGACCTGGTGATCGAGCCGCTTCTCGTCGACGGTGACGACCGGCTCGACGTCCTGCCCGGCAATCTGGCTGAGCAGCGCCTGCGGTGTGGCGTCCCGAGCGGGCACCGACGCGACGGTCGCAACCGGGTCGAAGGCCAGTCCCAGCTGGTCCGACGGAATGTCGTGCTGGCTGCCCTCGAGGTCGACCGAGACCGCTTCGGCGCGTGGGCCGAGCTCGGTGTTGAGCGTGTCGACTGCCTCGGTGTCCGACATGCCGCCGATGTCGACCCCGACGACGGTCGTGCCCCTGGGGATCCCACCACCCACCCACAGGTAGGCACCGACATACGCGAGCACCAGGACTGCAACCACACCGGACGCCACGAGAGCGACCCGACCGGCCCGACCGAAATCGGTCACGACGTATCCCCCGAGTCGAACCGGCGATAGTGGCGCTGGAAGTACAGCAGCGGATCAAGACCCCCGGCATCGTCTGGTCGGCCGGGTTCGGTGACAACGATCGTGGCGACCTCGCCGACGACCAGGTCATGATCGCCCGCTTTCAACGTTTCGACGGTACGGCACTCCAACGTCGCCAGCGACTGATCGAGCCAGGCAACGCCCATGGTCGGTGAACGGTGGTGGGGCACCCGTTCCATCTGACCTTCCAGTCGACGACCCTTGGTGGCCAGCCACCGAGCGGACGGCTCGGCGTCCGCCCGCAGGATCGACACACCCCATCCCCCGGCCCGGGAGACCGCCTCATGGAACCGTGAGTCTCGTTCGACACTGACCACGACCAGCAGCGGGTCCAGGGAGACCGAGGCGAAGGCGTTCGCGGTCATCGCATGGTCGAAGCCGTCCACTACACATGTGACAACGGTGATGCCTGTGGCGAAACGGCTGACTGCCTCGCGGAACTCGTCAGCGGTCGGAGGCACCCCCCGACCCTAACCCTGGTGTTGGCTCAGTGAGCCTGGGCTCCCGCGTAGCGGGCGTTGGCCACAACGATGCCTGCCGGTGAGCTCACCAATCGCAGGGTGTTGAGCGACGTCTCGCCGAACGCGTTGGCTCGCGCACTGGAGAGCGCGAGAACGCCGATCATTCGGCCGCCTGCCTTGAGCGGCATCGACAGGAAGGTCGCCATCTCACCCTCGTCCTCAGCGCCGAGGTAACCCTCCGGGTCGGCAACGCGAGCTTGCAGGTCGCCGACGGCTACATCGGTACCCGTGCTGTCGGACGCCGCATCAGCCAATCCTTCGAAGAACTCGCCGTACTGCTGCTGAGACGTTTCGCGTGCTACCCGGATGTACGTCGAGTTGTCGTCGAGCATGAGCACCGCAGCCAGGTCGTAGTCGACGACGCGGCTCAGCACATCGAGCACCTCTGCGATCGTCTCCTCGAATCCGTGGACACCCGAAGCGATCTGCGTCACCTCGGCGGCAATCGACGACTCGAAGAGCTTGCGGTCGAGCAGATCGCTGACACTGCCGAACACGTCGTCATCCTGCATGTCGACCGGCTCAGAGCGCAGCGGTGGACGACCACCTCGCGCCGCGTCGGCGCGGCTGAGCACTTCGTGCACCGCCTCGACCAGCTGAGGAGCCTCGAAGTCCTTGGTGAGGAAGCGATCGGCTCCGACCTGCGCGCCCCAGTAACGGTCACTTGCGGCGTCCAGAGACGTCAGCAGCAGGATGGGAATGTCAGCGGTGCGCCAGTCGTCTTTGAGCAGCCGCGCCGCCACGTACCCGGAGACTCGCGGCATCTGAACGTCCAGAACGACGGCGTCGGGCATGTGCCGGAAGACCAGCTGGACCGCTTGGACACCATCCTCACCCTGCACGACCGTGTAACCCTCACGCTCCAGGACCGTCGAGACGATCCGGCGCAGCGTTGGGCTGTCGTCGGCAATCACCACCGTGGGCATCTGGCGTCCTCTCTTCCACTCATCGTGACCTTCGGCGCGAAACCGCAGGTACTTAACGCCCCACCAGCCGTCGAACGGTGTCGATCAGCTGGGTCTGGTCGAACTCGCTCTTCAGTAGATATGCGTTGGCACCGGCGTCCAGGCCCGCTCGCTTGTCCGCCTCGTCGCCACGTGACGTCATGATCACGACCGGGACGCTCTCCCAGCCTCGCGTCCGCCGAATCGTGCGGGTCAGCGTGAATCCGTCCATCCCCGGCATCTCGACGTCCGAGAGCACCAGATCGACCGGCTCGCCAGTGAGGCGAGCGGCGCCGTCAGAACCATCGACGGCGGTCAGCACGTCGTAGCCGGCGCCCTCGAGGATCACCCTCTGCAGCTCGCGGACCCCGATCGAGTCCTCGACGACCAGCACTCTGGCTCGTCCACTTGCTGACTTCGACTTCGCTGGGGTCTGCTGTGCGGTACCGGACGCGCCATCGACCTTGACCGGAACGGGTGGTGCCTCGAGCGCGACACCGCGGGTGTACTGCTCGATGGCCAACTCTCGAACGTCCAACAGCAACATCACGGTGCCGTCGCTGTCGATCGTCCCGCCGCCGATGAACGGTGGGCGTCCGAGGAATCCGCCGAGGTCTTTCACCACGACCTCGAGCTCTCCCTCGAGAGCGTCGACCGCCCATGCCAGCTGTTCGGACGCCCCTCCGTAGCGGACGACAACTCCGACTCGTGTCTCCCGCTCACCGTTGACGCCAAGTGCGCGACCGAGATCGGCCAGCGGGATCGTCGAGCCGTGCCGCACCAACACGGGAGCTCCAGCGACCGTCGACGTCTCGATGTCGGTGAGACTGATGGTTTCGACGACGTTGGTGACCGGAACCGCGTATCGCTCATCGCCGAGGCGCGCCACGAGGCAGCGCATCACGCCGAGGGTCACGGGCAGGGTCATGATGAACGTCGTAGCGACGCCGAGTTCGCTGTCGATCTCGATCGTCCCGCCGAGATCTTCGACTGCGGTCCGCACGACGTCCAGTCCAACGCCTCTCCCAGACGTCTCGGTCACTTGCTCACGAGTGCTGAACCCAGGCTGGAACAACACCGAGAACAGCGCTTGTCCAGTCGCTTGGCTGTCCGACGCAAGCAGCCCGCGCTCGACGGCCGCGAGCCGTAGCGCCTCCTCGTCAATGCCATAGCCGTCGTCCGAGACCTCGATCACGATGGTCGAGCCAGCGGCGCGTGCTGAGACGGTGACTGTCGCCTGCGCAGGCTTACCCGCCTCAAGGCGTTCGGCCGGTGTGTCGCATCCATGGTCGACGGCGTTCGTCACCAAATGACGGAGCGCATCCGCCACACCATCGAGGACGCGAGTGTCCAGCTCGACGTCCTGGCCGACCAGTCGCAGTCGCACATCCTTGCCAGTCGTTCCTGCGACCTCGCGGACCAGCTGAGGGAACGCAGCGACCACGCGGCGCACCGGAACCATGGCGAGACCCATCGCACCGTCCCGCACCTGCGCCAGACGGTTCTGGGCGTCCTCCATCGAGCCGCGCATCTCGCGGACGGACGCCTGAAGCTGGTCACCGAGCGCGACCAGCGCATGCAGGTTCTCCGAGACCTCCTGCGGTACGGATGCGTCCGTGGCGGTCAGCTGGCGGATGGCGCGAACGATCCGGACATGCTCAGCAGCCATGCTTGTGAGTTCTGAGACACCGCGCTCGACTCGGCGCGCTTCGAGCTCGGCCTCTCCGACCACGTCGAGCAGCCCGTGAACCCGTCGCACCGGCACCCGGACCGACTCACCCATCTTCGGTCGGCTGGAGTCGTCGGTCTCGCCGTCATCGTCGTTCGACGCTGCGAGCTTGGGCACCTCGACCGGGCTCTGACCCGCCAGTGCGGCGTCCAGTGCCGCGACGATCAGACCGAGGTCCTCATCGGTCACCGGCCGGTCGGCACCAGGCAGTCCGCGTCGGATCGCGTCAGCCGAGGCGAGCAACAGGTCGACAAGGTCACGACGTGGCTCGAATCGCGCATCCCTGATGGCGCCCAAGAGGTCTTCGGATCTGTGCGCGGCCTCGACCACACCATCGAGTCCTAGCATCCGCGCTGAGCCCTTGACGGTGTGCGCGTCACGGAAGAGCGCTGCCACCAGCTGTCGCGGCTGGGGATGGTTCTCCAGCTTCAGTAGACCGTCGCACAACGACGCCAGGCGGTCTTCGACCTCTTGCCGAAAGGTCGCCACCAACTCAGGGTCATTTGCCCAACTGCTCATGAGTGCACCTGCTCCACGTCGTTCCATTCCCAGTCGTTCGGTTCCGCGCCGCTCTGCTCGACGTCGTTCTTGTCAAGCGTTTGGTGATGCTCTGAGGTTTTGAATTGGGCGATGGAGGCGCGGAGGTCTCCGGCCAGGGTGTTCAGCTCGGTGGCAGCCGCAGCAGCCTGCTTGGAGCCGACCGCGTA
>DASUFV010000300.1:0-5406 GCA_036274415.1 Actinomycetes bacterium | reverse complement strand
ATCACGACGTCGGCTTCCTGCACGCGCTCCGTGCGGAGCGGGGTCGGGATGCGCGTTCGAAGATCGACCCCGTCCTCTTGCATCGCTTCGATGACGACTGGATTGATCGACTCGGCCGGCTCTGTTCCCGCAGACAGCACGTGGAACCCTTCCCCTCCGAGGGTGGCAAGGTATCCAGCCGCCATCTGCGAACGACCGGCGTTGTGCACGCAAACGAACAGCACCGTGAGTGCGTCGGTCAACAGCAGGCGCTCTTTCCGGTTTCTCGTTCGTTGACGTTGCCGCCACAGCAAACGTCCGGACCTGAGTCGTTCGTCACTACAGGGCCGAGATCTGTACCGAAGGTCTCACTGTCAGCCAGCACGGTGTAGAACTCCCAGCCTTCTTCGCCCGGCCCCTGCACCCACACCTTGTCCTGTGTGGCGTAGCAGCAGGTGCTGTTCATCTCCTCGGACGTGATGAGGCCAGCTGTGCTCAGTCGGTCGATCTCTGCGTGGACTCGTTCGGAGGTGGACACCTCGACGCCCAGATGATTCAGGCTGCCGCCCTTACCGGGGTTCTCGAGCAAGACCAGTTTCAACGGTGGACTCGCAACAGCGAAGTTGGCGTAGCCGGGTCGGACCTTTGCTGGCTCCACGTTGAAGAGCCGGCTGTAGAAGGCGATCGACTGCTCGAGGTCGTCGACGTTGAGGGCGAGTTGCACGCGGCCGGTGTCAGGGACGTCCAGGGCCGAGCCGTGCTGGAGGGTCGGGGCGGGTGCTGCCTGAGTCATGCGGTGTCTCCTGGATTTGATGAATGTCGAATGTTTCTCCGTTTGTACGCTAGGCTTAGACATAAGTCAAGGGAATCATCAGACATTCATCAAAGGTTGGTGCGAGCATGCCGAAGGCTCTGCCGATGATCGATATCAGTGCGCCGGTGACCTGTGCCCCGGTGGCTTCGGGCGCAGTCGGGCCAGAGGATGCACTCGAGATCGCCCTACGGCTGAAGGCCCTTGCTGACCCGGTGCGCGTTCAACTGATGAGCAAGCTGCTCGCGAACGCCGAGGACGGGGTATGCACCTGTGACCTGGCTCCGGTCGTCGATCTGTCCGAGGCCACGGTGAGCCATCACCTCAAACAACTGCGTGAGGCCGGACTCGTCGAAGGCACTCGCCGGGGCACCAATGTCTACTACCGGCCTGTTGTGGCGTCCCTCGACGCGCTCTGCCGCGTCATCGACCCAGATTGCTGCTAGCCAAACGAGCGGGGAGACCTTGAGTCAGCCCTGACTGGCCATGACAGCGCGATAGTGCTCGTTGAAAAGGTGCACGTACTCGTCACGCGCTGGGTATACGCCGTGCTTGAATCCGCGCGACGTGATCCCACGCTGTACGCGTTCTGACACCGCGTAGTCCTGTCCGGCTACGAGCTCACAGAACTCGACGACCGGCTCTGGGTCGAAGTCGTCGGTTGCGACATCTTCGGGAATGAACAAGTAGTCGGTCAGCACCCGGGTTTGCGTCGGGCCTTCGGGCACGAGTCGCGTCGCGACGACGTTGCTGCCGGCAACGTCGATGAACATGTTGGGGAACACCCCACAGCCGTAGATCGAGTGAGCCTGTTCCTCGGTCATTCCAGGAAGCACGAATGGACGCGGTTTGCTTTGGTTCGAGTAGCTCGTCCCGCCAGTCGTGACGAGCACACCGCCGTCAACGCGCGTGCGATCCCCTGTGTCTCCTGACCGGTAGGTCGGCACGATCTCGACAAGCTCTGGATGAACGATCGGGCAGTGCAGGCACTCGCCGTAGTTCTCCACCAGAATCTTCCAGTTCGCGGCGACGACCGACTCGGTCTGTCGGACCGTGACGAGCCTGTGCAACTCGTGACGCTCGAAGCGGAGTGGCGACCCGTACGGCCGGTCGAACGAATCGCGAAGAGACTCAGGCTCGTCGTAGCTGAGATTCACGAACAGGAACCCCTGCCACTCGTCGATGTAAACAGGCTTCAGACCCAGTTGCGATCGGTCGACCTCGTCTTCACCCACGCGAGGGGTGACGACCAGTTTGCCGTTCAGGTCGTAGCACCAAGCGTGATACGGGCACTGGAAGACCGCCTTGGTCGTTCCTTCGGGCTCCTCGCACAGTCTCGAACCGCGGTGGCTGCAGACGTTGTAGAACGCCCGTAGCTCGCCTTGCTCATTGCGGGTGACCAGAATGCTCTCGCCCGCGACGTCGACGACGCGGAACTGTCCCGGCTCGCTGACTGTGTCGGATCGACCGATGTACACCCAGTTCTCGAACCAAATCTGTTCGCGTTCGGCGTCGTACTGCTCCTGGGAGTAGTAGAACTCCGCTGGAAGGGTGTGACGAGCGTTCGTAGTCACCGTCATGAGGATCTCCGATTCGTCCCGAGTGACTGAATGATCAGTCAGCGAAATCATACCTATGAGCGTGGTGATCCGGAAGAACCGAATGATGGGTTCACTCGGACATCATGTCCGGTTGTTGAACGGATCGGTACTGTCGCGCCGTGATGGGGACGTGAGCTCAGTTCTTGCCAACGCGTTGTTGTCGTCGGTCGCCAGTTCGGACGGTGTGGCGATGCTGGCCCCGGGCGGACGATCCATCAGTTACTCCGAGCTGAATGAGCAAAGCCGGTCGTTGGCCGCTGGTTTCATCGCGTCCGGCGTTCGTCCAGGTGACCGCGTCGCCTTCCAAGTACACAAATCGCCCAGCGTTGTTGTGCTGCACCTCGCCCTGTTGTGGTGTGGCGCGATCCAGGTACCGATCAATCCGGACTATCCCGCTGGTGAGGTGCGTTGCCTGCTCGAGGACGCTCAACCCGTCGCCGTGATCCGTGACCCGGATGCTCCCGAAATAGCCGGACCGTGGACGAGCTACACGCTCGACCGCCATGGGGACGGCTCACTGTTGAGCCTCTCGGATTCCGCGGACGCGCCGCTGCCGCGGATCACCGAGCGGGACGGCGCCGCGATCCTCTTCACGTCCGGGACGACGGGTGCGCCGAAAGGTGCCCTCCTGTCACACGGCAACCTCGCACACAACGCGTCCACTCTGGTGGACGTGTGGGGGTTCTCCTCTGACGACCACTTGGTTCATGTGCTCCCGCTCTTTCACACGCACGGCCTCTTCGTTGCTCTGCACTGCGCACTTCTGAGCGGCGCTTGCATGTCGCTGCTTCCGCGGTTCGACGTCGACGAGACGATCGAAGCGCTCAGCGATCCTCGCTCGACGGTGATGATGGGAGTCCCAACGCACTACGCGCGCCTTGTCGAAAGCTCGTGGTTGACCGCAGACATCACTGCTGGCATGCGACTCTTCATCTCCGGATCTGCACCCATGACGCCGGCGTTGCACCAAGCCTTCGCTGACCGCACGGGCCATCAGGTGCTCGAACGCTATGGGATGACAGAGACGTCCATGCTCACGTCCAACCCGGTCGATGGTGTTCGCAAGCCTGGCTCGGTCGGCTTGCCGTTGCCCGGAGTGGACGTACGCGTCGTCGCGGCAGCGGACAAGGAGGAGAGAGAAGGGGACGTCGGTGCCGTTGAGGTCCGAGGGCCGAATGTCTTCGACGGCTACTGGCGGCGTCCCGAGCTGCGGGACACCGCGTTCACGACTGACGGATGGTTTCGCACCGGCGATCTCGGTCGATTCGACGCCGATGGCTATCTGCATCTCGTCGGACGCTCGAAGGATCTCGTCATCAGCGGCGGATTGAACGTGTACCCCTCAGACGTCGAGGCTGTGTTGGACGCGCTCCCTGGCGTTCGCGAGTCGGCAGTGGTGGGGCTGCCCGATGCGGACCTTGGAGAGCAGGTGGTCGCGGTCGTCGTGGCCGAGACGGACGACGCGCTCGATGAATCTTCCGTCCGCCACCTAGCTCGCCAGCATCTCGCTGGCTACCAGGTACCTAAGCGCGTCATTGTCATGCCCGAGCTCCCACGAAACGTGATGGGAAAGGTGCAGAAAGACGTGCTGAGGCAGGCGCTGGGCACACAGTGAGCACACAGTGAGCACTCTGTCCGTCACCGACTGTTCGGCGACCCAACTCAGCCAGCGAGTCGCGCGGCGGGAAGTCTCCTGCGTGGAGGTTGCCGAGGCCTTCCTCGAACGAATCGCAGCGTTGGACGACACGTACCACGCCCTGATCAGCCGACGTCCCTCGGACGAGGTCCTCGCCGAGGCTCGGGTGATGGACGCCGAGCTCGACGCAGGCACGACGCGAGGTTGGATGCACGGGCTGCCGCATGCTGTGAAAGATCTCGTCGACGTTCGTGGTCTGAAGACGACTCAAGGGTTCCAGCCACATAGCGACGTTGGTCTCGCCGAACGTGATGAGCCATTCGTCGCTCGGATCCGAGCCGAAGGCGCGCTGTTCGTCGGCAAGACGAACACCCCGGAGTTCGGACTCGGTTCACACACCTACAACACCGTTGCCCCGCCGACCGGCAACATCTCCGACCCGCGCCTGAGTGCGGGTGGCAGCAGCGGTGGCGCTGCGGTCGCCGTGGCGGCCGGCCTCGTTCCCGTCGCCGACGGGAGCGACTTCATGGGTTCGCTGCGGAACCCGCCCGGCTGGAACGGCGTGCTCGGGCTGCGACCGAGCCCAGGGGTCGTACCAGGTGACCCCAGCGAGCCGGACGATGCGGGCTTGGCAGTCGACGGGCCGATCGGACGCACGGTCGCTGACGTCGCCGCCCTTCTCGCCACGATGAGCGGGTCGAGTCCCCCACAGCACGTCGCGACGCAGCCGGACGCCGCACCACGCGCAGCGTGGCTGAGCGACCTGTGCAACACGCTGCCTTTCGAGCCGGGCATCCTCGACGCTTGCCATGCCGCCGCCGAGCGCTGGTCGCCTTCGCTTGCAGAGGAGCGGCTGCGCGCCGACGGGCTGTTCACTGGTCGAGAGGCCTTGTGGGACGCCTGGGTGACGCTCAGGCACGAGGCGGTCGGTGGCTGGCTCGTCGGCGAGTTCTCCCGGGCCGAGCTCGCACGCATGAAGCCAGAGGCGCAGTGGGAGATCGACGGCTTCCGGTCGTTGACGGTCGCCGACCGTGAGGCTGCCGCGTCCATCCGGCAGGGTTTGCGCCGAAGTCTTCAACGTCTGTTCGAGACGTACGACCTGTTGATCCTGCCGACCGCGCAGGTGTGGCCGTTCCCTGTCGAGCAAACGTGGCCGACTCGCATTGGCGATGTCGAGATGGACACCTACCACCGCTGGATGGAGGTGACAACGCTCGCGACTCTGGCCGGGCTTCCAGTGCTGGCCGCCCCAGCCGGCGTGAACAAAGTGGGGCTCCACATCGGCGTCCAAGTCATCGGACGCCCACAGGGTGATGACGCGCTGCTCGGTTGGGCTGGCTGGGCTGAGGAGCGCGGGGTGTTTGCCGTACAGCGGCCGT
>DASUFV010000299.1:0-7159 GCA_036274415.1 Actinomycetes bacterium | reverse complement strand
TCGCGCGGTCGAAGAGCGCGGCGGACTCGGGCGCCTCGAAGGGGTACGTCACGAGGCACGATTCTCTCAGGGGTCAGGCCCAGGGTCGTACTCGGCTGGCGCCGGCCCCAGTCGGCCCAGTCCGCCTCAGTCAGAGGTCCGGTCAGACCGGCAGGGTCGCGATGTCGCGCTCGACGATCTCGCGATCTTCGGCGTCGTCGACCTCCTTCAGGCGGGCCTCGGCCTTGGCCTTCCACTCCAAGGCTGCGGCGCGATCGCCTGCCACGGCGTATGCGCGGGCGAGGCCTTCATACGCAGACGCCAGCAGCCACGGCTGGCCATCGACCTTCGTCGCATGGTCGAGGCACCGACGCGCGTGAAACACCGCCGGCTCAGCACGTCCGAGCACCGAGTAGACACGACCGATCTGCCAGTCGCCGATAGCGAAGTTCTGGTCGTCGCCGATAGCGGTCCATAGGAAGCGACTCGCGTGGGCAGCGTTCACCATCTCGTCGTCGTCGACGGCCGTTCGGTCAGTCTGCTCGAGCAGCTCCCACACACGATTGAACAGCGACGCCGCAAGAGCCTTCTGCGTCTGCGCATCGAGTTCGGAAGCAACAGCGGTCTCTTTGGTCATCGTTTCCTCCTGCGGCGTGCTCGGGTCGATCAGATGCATCAGTTGGTGCAGGACGCGTCCGAGCCGGGTGACCCTGGCGTCCAGTCGGTTGCGATGCCTGATGAGCACCGCCCGGCGTTCGATCGGGTCATCCGAGGCGAGCAACTCGCGGATCTCCTCCAGCGGTAGCTCCAGCTCGCGCAAGGTGGCCACGAGCCGGGCGTCGTCGAGCTGCTCATGTCGGTACTGCCGATATGACGTGTCGCGATCGACGCGTGAGGGGGTGATGATCCCGAGCTCGTCATAGTGGCGAAGCGCACCGATCGAGAGACCGGAGAGCCGCGCGAACTGGCCGATGCTGAGGTAGCCATCACGCGACGCCACGGTGCTTCTCGCCGGGTCGCTCACGGTCGCATTCTGCACCGTTCCAGTGAAGAGTCTCGGGTCGGTCGAGAGTCAAGCGCCAACCACGTCGCGACGGTTGAACGCCAGCCAGCCCACCGCCGTGGCGGCCACTGCAATGCCCAGCATCGCGAGACCTTGCGTGAGCTGGTAGTCGGCGACTGGTACGAGCGACACGTGGTAGAAGGGCGAGATGCCGGTGACCCAACCCGGGAAGTCGAGGGCTGGACCGATGAAAGAGATCACGTAGGCGACAGCGACTGCTCCAGCAGGCACCGCGATGGTCAGGCGTGGCACCAGACCGAACATCGCGACTGCGGCGCCGCCGAACAGCAGAATGACCGGCAACAGGTTGGCAGTGGCTTTCACCATGTCCAACAGCCCGACCGGGCTCTCGGTCAACACCCCGCCGAACCACATAGCCACGGCATTGACCGCGCACAAAGCAAGAATCGAGAGCACCGCCAACGCCACGTGGCCACCCAGCCATCGGCTGCGAGTGAGCGGACGCGTGAGCAGGTGCTCGACGCGCTCGGAGTCTTCTTCATTGCGAGCAGCCCCGATTCGCCACGCGGCGTAGAGACTGATGACCAGGCCGATGATCACCGCCATGACCGCGACCATGCCTCCGTAGATCTCTTGCTTGTCCAGACCGATCAGTTCTAGATAGGCCTCGTAGGTCGGGTCGTCCGCGAGCGCGTCCCCCATGGCCTTGATCAACGATCCGACGAAGAAGGCATAGAGGCCGACCCCAACCGCCCAGACGAGCAGCACCCCCCAGGTCAGTCTCCAGGCGAAGCGGATGGGGGAAGCGAGGAGCAGCGGACGCGTCCTGACGTCAGACTCCCGACTCCACAACGCGCTGCCTAGGTCACGCCGTTGGCGCAGTGCCAAAGCCGCCCACGTCAACGCGATGACGGTCACCACGTAGAGCGGCAGCACCACTGCGTTGTTGTCACCGAACGGCCGGAGTCGATCCATCCACCCGAACGGCGAGAGCCAGCTCACCCACAGACGGTCATCTCCACTGTTGGCCACCATGCGCAGCACGAACGAGGCGCCGAGAAACGCAGCTCCGACCGCTGCTGCGCGTCGTCTTACGCCGACCAGCTGACAGGCGAGCGCGGTTGCGGCAGCCATGACAACTCCGAATCCGGCGATGCCCGCGGCGAACAGCATCGCGCCCAGGGGATCCTCGCTGGGGATCGCTATCGCCGCGAATACGCCGATGCCCGTGACAACACAACCAGCGAAGACGACGGCAAGAGCGGCGCGAGTCAACCCCGCGCCGGAAAGCTGCCCAACGCCGACCAGCTCACCGCGTCCCGAGTCTTCCTCGCCGCGAAGGAGCCGGGACGTGGCGAGGATGGCCCAAACACCGATCACCGCCTGCATGAACCATCCGCCGTCCCAGACGACAAAACCGCCGATCGTGTCGACCGCATGCGGAATGCCCTGCAACATGCGGACTGCGGGTTGGTCTCCGAACTCCGAGAGGCGTTCACGCGCCGCCTGGTCGGGGTAGGTCTGGACGTACGAGACCGCCTCGACGAGCGTGTACACGACAAACGCCAGCACGAGGAGCAGCACGCCTCGACGTGTCAGGCGCGTGTACAGGCGCAGGGCGGGTTGCACGTCGGCTCCGGTCAGTAGTAGCTGAGGAAGATCTCTTCGAGCGAGGGAGTATGCGTCCGCAGCTGCTGCACGGAGAGCGGCGCGAGCACCTGCAGCAACGGCGCCGGCGATCCTTTGACGTGAACGCGCACGCCGGATCCGTTTGGCTCTACCTGGATGACGCCAGGTACGGCGTCCAGCGCCGGATAGGTCCCGTCCACTTCGACGTCGAAGATCGTGGTGTCGAGCTCTTTGAGCTTCTCGAGCGTTGCAACCTCGACGAGTTTGCCCTCGCGCAGCATCGCGACCCGGTGGCAGAGGTCTTCTACCTCGTCCAGGATGTGCGACGAGAGGAAGATGGTCTGCCCGCGCTCGGCGGCCGCTCGTGCGAGGTCTTGAAACGTTGCCTCCATCAGCGGGTCGAGCCCAGCGGTTGGCTCATCGAGCAACAGCACATCCGGACGCGTCATGAACGCGGCAACGAGTGCGATCTTCTGGCGGTTGCCCTTCGAGTACGACCTGACTCGCTTGCCTGGGTCGAACTGGAAGCGCTCGATCAGCTCGTCGCGGAAGGCGGCGTCCACCGAGCCAGAGATGTTGCCGAGCAGCTCGAGGGTCTCCGAGCCCGTGAGCTGTGGCCAGAGGGCGACATCACCGGGGACGTAAGCGACGTGTTGGTGCGCGCGTGCGACGTCCGATGACGGGATGCCCATGATCCACGCTGAACCCGCAGTCGGGTGGATGAGATCGAGCAGCAGGCGGATCGTCGTGCTCTTGCCGGCCCCGTTCGGCCCGAGGAAGCCGAAGATCTCACCGCGCTGAACCTCCAGGGACAAGCCGTCCAGCGCCACCACGTCCCCGAAGTGCTTGGTGAGCCCCTCGGTGCGAATCGCAGCGCCCGCAGCGTCCACCATGACACCACCTCCATTTCCCCCCGGGCCGCTCCAGGTCCATCAAGGTCCATCAAGGTCCATCAAGGTCCATCAAGGTCAACCGTAGGCGCGCACACCCTTGTGGGTGCAACGACGCGTAGGGTCCGTCTTTTGGAGTCAACGGCATAGTCATGAAGGCGATGCGGCGGGACGCGGACCCGAATCCCGTGGCATGACTCTGCGAAAGTTCCGTCTTTTGGAGGGAACGCGTCGTTGCACCCAAATGAGGGGTGGTGGGGTGCACCCGAAGGGGGTTGGGCTCAGCGGAGGTGGTGGGCTAGTTCGGTGGCCCAGTAGGTGATGACTGGGGAGGCGCCGGCGCGTTTGATGGCGGTGACTGACTCGATGATCGCTCGGTCGCGGTCGATCCAGCCGTTGGACGCCGCCGCCTCGAGCATCGCGTACTCGCCGCTGATTTGATACGCCGCGACCGGGACGTCCACGGCTGCCCGGACTCTCGCGATGATGTCGAGGTACGGGCCAGCGGGCTTCACCATCACCGCGTCGGCGCCCTGGTCGAGGTCGGCGAAGACTTCGCGCAGCGCCTCGTCGCCGTTGGCCGGGTCCATCTGGTACGCCCGACGGTCGCCGAACGAAGGCGTGCTCTCTGCGGCGTCCCGGAATGGTCCGTAGAAGGCGGACGCGTACTTCGCCGAGTACGCGAGGATCGCGCGGTCGGCATACCCCGCCGAGTCGATGGCGTCGCGGATCACGCCAACCTGGCCGTCCATCATCCCGCTGGGTGCGACGACATCGGCACCAGCCTCGACCTGCGCCCGCGCGATCGAGGCGTACCGCATCAACGTCACGTCGTTGTCGACGGTCGACCGGTCGGCGGTGAGCGCCCCGCAATGGCCGTGATCGGTGTACTCGCACAGACACAGGTCGGCCATGAGCACCGTCGAGTCGCCGAGGTCGGACGACAACGCGCGCAGGGCTCGCTGGACAATGCCGTCGTCGGCGTCCGCCTGCGTCCCGGTGGCGTCCTTGTCGGCCGGAACCCCGAACAGGATCACACCAGCGACTCCCGCGTCCACGGCTTCGGCCGCCACCTTGCGCAGCGAGTCGAGCGTGTGCTGTTGCACGCCCGGCATGGACGCGACGTCCTGCGGTTCTGCGATGCCCTCCTTGACGAACAACGGAAGGACGAAGTCCGCCGGATGCAGCCTGGTTTCCTCCACCATCCGCCGCAGCGCCGGCGTTCGACGCAGACGCCGCGGACGGTCGGTGGGAAACGTCATCGGCCTACCCGCTACTTCGCCTTGCGCCGTGAAGCCGCTCGGCGCAGGCTCGGACGCCACACGGTCTCGCCCTGCTCGAGCGCAGCCAGGCGCTGAGCCGCCCCGAAGTCGGCCAAGCCCTGCGCGAGAACGTCCACGGCAGGCTTCTCCGCGAGGACGTCGACCCGAAGACCGTGCTCTTCAGCCGTCTTGGCCGTTGCCGGGCCGATACACGCGACCACCGTGCTTGCGTGGGGCTTGCCCGCGATGCCGATCAGGTTGCGGACGGTGCTGGACGACGTGAACAGCACGGCGTCGAACCCACCGGTCTTGATCGCCTCACGGATCTCCGCCGCCGGAGGAGCGGCTCGTACTGTGCGGTACGCCGTGACGTCCTCGACCTCCCAGCCCAGCTCGATGAGCCCAGCCACCAGAGTCTCGGTCGCGATGTCGGCACGCGGCAGGAACACCCGGTTGATCGGGTCGAACACGTCGTCGTACGCGGGCCAGTCCTCGAGCAGTCCAGCAGCGGACTGCTCACCGCTCGGCACCAGATCAGGCTTGACGCCGAACGCCACAAGCGCGGCAGCGGTCTGCTCGCCGACGGCCGCAACCTTGATGCCGGCGAAGGCGCGGGCGTCCAGGCCGTACTCCTCGAACTTCTCGCGAATCGCTCGCACCGCGTTGACCGAAGTGAACGCGATCCACTGGTAGCGACCCGCAACCAAGCCGTGCAGAGCACGGTCCATCTGCTGTGGCGTACGCGGTGGCTCCACAGAGATTGTCGGCACCTCGACCGGAACAGCGCCGTAGCGACGCAGCTGCTCGGACAGGGACGCCGCCTGCTCCTTCGTACGCGGCACCAGCACGCGCCACCCGAACAGCGGCTTGGACTCGAACCACGACAAGCGGTCGCGCAGGTCGACGCCCTCGCCGATCACGGCGAGCACCGGCTCGTCCAGCTTCGCGGCCTTGACGTCCTTGGCCACCATCTCGAGCGTCGACACGATGGTCTTCTGCTCAGTGGTCGAGCCGTGTGACGTCACCGCCACCGGCGTCTCGGGGTCACGATCGGCAGCGATCAACCCGCTCGCAGCTGCCGCCACCTTCGCGGCGCCGCCGAGAACCACGACCGTCGTGTGCGGGTCGACGTGCGGCGTCCAGTCGGTCTTGGACTCCGTGGCACTGACGACGTGCACTGCCTTGGTCTTCGCCGTCGTGAGTGGGACGCCGGCGTACGTCGGCACTGCCGTCACCGCCGAAGCCCCAGGCACGACCTCGAACGGGATGCCGTTCTTCTCACAAGCCGCTGCCTCTTCGGCAAAGCCGTGGAAGAGCGCGGGATCGCCATCCATGAGCCGCACCACGTTGCTGCCCTTCTTGGCAGCGGACGTCACGAGCTTGGCCCGCGCCGCGTGCGTCAGCGGCTGGCCGTCCTGTCCGCACGACGCGTCGATCACGTCGACGTCGTCTGGCGCGTACGACGAGACGGCCGAACGTGACGCCTCTTGGTCGACGACGACGACCTCGGCGCGGCGCAGCGCCTCGACTGCGCGCACGGTGAGGAGCTCTGGGTCTCCGGGGCCGGCACCGACGAAAGCGACGCTCCCAACGGACTTCTTCTTGGTCGTGCGTGTACTCACGGGTGTTCCCTCGATGTAACGGGTTCGACGGCGTCGAGCAACCGGGCGGCGAGCTGGCGGCCCGCAGCCTCGGCATCGGCCACCGGCGACGCGATGGACATACGGGTGACGGACGAGCCGTCGGCGGAGGCGACCAGCGCCTCCAAGGTGAGCTCGGGTTCAGCGAAACCGAACTCGCTGACGACGCCAAGGGCGCCGACAGGCGCTGAGCACCCGGCCTCGAGGGCTGCGAGCACAGCACGTTCTGCGACGACAGCTGAGCGCGTTGCCGCGTCGTCCAGCTGCCGTAGGAGGGCATGGCGATCGTCGCCCGCGAGATCGCGAACGACCTCGACAGCGAGCGCGCCTTGCCCGGGCGCCGGCAACATCACCGACGGTTCGATCGTCTCGGTCACTGCATCGAGGCGTCCAATCCGGGACAGCCCTGCCTTGGCCAGGACGACTGCATCGACCGCCCCGCTCTCGACGAGACCGATGCGGGTGTCGACGTTGCCGCGAATGTCGACGACGTCGATGTCTGGCCGGATGGCCTTCAGCTGCGAAGCGCGCCGAGGTGACCCGGTGCCGACCTTCGCGTTGTGAGGAAGGGTCTGCAGCGTCAACCCATCGCGAGCGACGAGCGCGTCACGGACATCGGCCCGTTCGGGCACTGCGATCAGCTCGAGCTCTGGCACCTCTGCGGTCGGCAGGTCCTTCAACGAATGCACGGCCACGTCGATGTCGCCCATCAGGAGCGCGTCCCTCAGGGCGCTC
>DASUFV010000298.1:0-7563 GCA_036274415.1 Actinomycetes bacterium | reverse complement strand
GCCGCCGCAGCACGGCGCGTGGGCGTTTCTCGGATTGCCGCTCGTCTTGGGCGCGATCGTCGCCCCGTTCGATCCGCTGTTCGGCGTGCTCGCAGTGGCCTGGGTAGCGGCCTATCCGCTGTCGTACGCCGCGTTCGGACTGGTACGCGCTCGGCGTCCGCAACGATTCCGGCGTCCGTTCGCGGTGTGGCTTGCCGTGGTGCTACCCGCCGCACTCGTGCTGCTGGTCGCGCGTCCGTGGCTCGTGTGGGTTGGCCTCGGATATTTGCTGCCCTTCGCGGTGAACCTGCGATACGCGCAGCGCAACGACGAGCGTGCCCTAGAAAACGACCTGGTCTTCGTTGTCGAGTGCGCGCTGGTCGTTCCGGTCATGTGGGCAGTCGCCGTCGGCGACCAGTCGTGGACGCCGCCGAGCCTCGCAGACGTCCCCACCGACGTGTGGGTGATGACCATCGTGTGCGCACTGGTGCTGATCGGGTCGACGTTGCACGTGAAGTCGCTGATCCGCGAACGCCGCGACGCCCGCTACGCCACGGCGTCCCGCGCCTTTGCTGTTGCCTGTGTCGTGGCCTCGATGGGCCTGGCGCTGTGGTGGGAACTGCCGGCGGGCCTGTGGCTGGTGCTGCCGTTCCTCGCGCTGGCGGTGCGCGCGTTCGTCGTCGGACGCAAGCCTCTGCGGCCCGGCGTCCTCGGCGTGATCGAGCTGGCGTGCTTCCTGCTGGTCGCCGCCTGCGCCGCGCTTGCGTCCACATGACGCCGCCGTAGGGTGACAACGACCCTCGAGGAGCCGCCGTATGGAGAGCACGTCGCTGAACCTGCTGGTGGACGAGCACTTGCGGGCCGCGAAGGAAGCCTCGAGCGGACGCAGCTCATTCACCATCTACGGCGGACACGATCAGCACCTTCGGCAGACGCTGATCGCCATGTCGGCTGGCCAGACCCTTGATGAGCACGAGAGCCCTGGCGAGGCGACCCTGCAGGTGCTACGCGGACGCGTCGCCTTGGTCACCAACGGAGCTTCGACCGAGGGGGCCGAGGGAGACTTCCTCATCATCCCGGCGAGTCGACACAGCCTGGACGCCCTTGCCGACAGTGCAGTGCTGCTGACCGTCGCGATGGCTCTCGGCGACTAGCTCACGTCGAGGTACGGGGCGCGTGCGGCGTCCAGTGGCTGTGAACTGACGGTTTTGAGAGGCAGGACGCGGCGAAAGTGTCAGTTCAGAGCCACTCGAGCGACTACGCCGCTGGACGCCGGGATCGCATCAGCTTGGGCGGCGCGGCCGGCGTCCACAACGAGCCAGGCTCTTCGCGTCGACGCCACGCGTCCGGCGGAGCGAAGTCGATCGGGATACCGACTGCCTGCAGCCGCCGCACTTCTGCAACGACGCGGGCCGGTTGCCGGACGCCGATGAGCGCACGCAGCTCGGCGCGGACGCCGGACGGCCAGCCTCCACCGAAGACGCTGCGTCGACTTCTCGCCCGAGCGAGTCGAGCGAGCATCGGTGCAGGGTTGTCCGCGACGTCGCGGGTGGCCCACCGGACGACGATGAAGCCGAGATCTTCAAGCCATTCCTGCCGGCGCTTCTCGTTCCAGTGCGCCTCGGCCGGGTCGCCCTGCTTCTCGTACTTGCCCTTCCCGTCGGCCTCGCCGATCACGCACTCCTCAGCCCATAGGTGGTCGACCCGCGCTTCGCGGCCGTCGGCGATCAGCGTCACGTTGCACAGCGGAGCGGGCACGCCGGCGGCGATCTGCTCTCCCCTCGACAGTGACTCCAGCCACGACTCTGACCAGGGATCGGCCAGATCGATCACTCGGTCGGCTCGGGCACGCCGCGTCGCGTACGGCAGTCGCTCGACCGCTGCCAGCAGTTCGTCGGAGCCAAGACCTCGGCGCAGCGCCGCGTCGACCGTGATGAGGGCTCCGGCGAAATCGTGTCCGGACGCGATGGCGGCGCACGTGACTGCCGTCGTCGTGACGGTGAGCCCGTCAACGGACGTGACGTCGGCCGAGGGCACAGCGGCGCGGTGGACATGCGCACCAACGAGGCGTCCGGCCTGCGGCTGCCGAGCCACCTGCGCCCGCTCGGGTACCGCGCGCACGGGCAGCCGCCGTGCGATCGCCGCCGAAGCCTCCACGCCGACCGCGTCAGGCGCGACCAGCTGCGCAGCGAGTAGGCGCATCGCGTGACGAACTTCGCCGGACGCCGCGTGCCACGCCTCCGGATCGACGTAAACCCCGCGATAGGGCCGAAACAGCAAGCCGCGGTCGATCGCGACGCGACACTGACGCGGCGTCATGCCGGACGCCAGCAATTGCGAAGCCGTGACGACGCCGTGCTGTGTCGCAAGCAGAGCGGCGGCGTCCGGTGGCAGGGCGCGAAGCATCGGCGAACCGTGCCCGATCGAATGCGTTGGCGCGCACGCGCGGCGTCCCGCTGTGGAAATACGCCGCCACCTGAAGGCGTGGGACGCGTCCCGCTCAGCTCGAGTGGCTCTCAACTGACGCTTTTGGCGCTCGCGAGCGACGAAAAGTGACAGTTCAGAGCCACTCGCCGTAGTCGGCCGGTGGGACGGTAAGGCCGGTGGTGCGCTGTGGGTGCGATTCCCTGGTGTGTCGACCGGTGAGGTGGCTAGGCCCTGTCGCGCATGATCTCGCGGACGACATGGTGCCCGGGCATGCCGGTGACGCCGCCGCCAGCGTGCGTCGCGCTCGACCCTTGGTACAGCCCCCTGATCGGCGTCCGGTAGTCGGCGTAGCCCACGGCCGGGCGCATGTGAAAGAGCTGGTCGACGGTGAGCTCCCCGTGGAAGATGTTGCCGCCGATCAGGCTGAAGTCGCGCTGCATCTCGTGCGGCCCAAGGATCTGCTCGTGCAGGATCGAGCTCTTGAAGCCCGGCGCGACGAGCTCGAAGCGGTCGTACAACCGCTGCGCGTAGGCCTCGAGCTCGTCGTCGTGCGGCTCCTCGCTCCACGACTCGGGCACCCACTGCGTGAACAGCGACATCACGTGCTTGCCTTCTGGCGCGAGCGTCGGGTCGAAGACCGTCGGGATCTCGACGTCTGCGAACGGCAGCGTGGCTGGACGTCCAGCGCGGGCCTCCTGGAACGCGGTCTCGAGGTGTTCGACGTCGTCCAGGATCGCGATCGCTCCGCCGTGGATGTCTGGGTCGAACCCGGGGTCTGCGGTGAAGTCGGGCAGTCGGCCGAGCGCGAGGTTGATTTTGACCGTGCCCGAACGCGACCGCCAGTTCTCGATGTCGTGCACGAACTCGTCCGGCAGGTGGTGGCGTTCGATCTGCTCGAGGAACGTGATCTGCGGGTGGCACGTCGTCACGACCAGGTCGGCACGGATCTCTTCACCATCCTCGAGCACGACGCCCGTGGTGCGTCCGTTCTGCACGGTCACCTGGCTCACTGGCGCGTTCACCCGGATCTCGACGCCGAACGACTCGGCGGCCGCGCGGCAGGCGTCCGCCACCGCGCCCATGCCGCCGACCGGCATTCCCCAGGACGCCACCTGCCCCTCGGTCTCTTCGCCGATCGAGTGGTGCATCAGGACGTACGCCGTGCCGGGGCTCATCGGCCCGGCCCAGGTGCCGATGATGCCGTTCACCGCTTGGTTGCCGATGACGACCGGGTTCTCGAACCACCGCGAGAGCAGGTCGGTCGCGCTCATCGAGAAGAGCCGCGTGATGTCGGCGACGGTGCGCTCGTCGAGGTCTTTGCGCAGCATCCAGGCGAGCTGCCCGACGTCCTTGAGGTCGCGGAACTTCTTCGAGCCAAGGTGCGGGGGAGTGCGTTCGAGCAGCGGCTGCAAGATGCCGGCGATGCGACCGATCCAGTCGTAGTACGGGCCGAGCGCGTCGGCGTCCTTCTTGGAGAAACGCGAGTACGAGCGGTGCGTGCGTTGGTCGTCGCCGTCGATCAGCGAGCGTCCGTCGGGGAGCGGCGTGTATCCCATGCCGAGCGGGTTGATGCGGTAGCCGTGCCGGGCGAGCTGCAAGTCGTTGACGATGTAGTCCGGCATCAGGCTCATCGTGTACGAGAGCGTGGTCACCTTGAACTCAGGCGCGTCGTCCCACGGTGTGCTGGTGTCGGCTGCGCCTCCGGTCTTGTGACGGCGCTCCAGCACAAGGGTCCGCTTGCCGTACTTCGCGAGGTAGGCAGCGGCGACGAGTCCGTTGTGTCCGCCGCCGATGACGACGGCGTCGTAGCGCGGGGCCATGAGCTCTCCGAACTGTAGGACACGTCACCTTACTGACTGAATGATTAGTCAATCAAGGGACCAAGGTCCTTCCGGGAGTTTCGCTTGCAGGCATACAGTCGTCCCACGCTCAGTCAGGGACCGGGCGAAGGGCCCGGTCCGCGGCGAAAGGACGGGCCATGACTGCCCAGATCGTTGAAACCAGCGGAACCACGACCCTCTACTTCGGCCCTTGGTATCGACGATCTCCGATGTTCGAGGCGACGCTGCGCGCCGGCTGCACGGCGTACGACATCTACAACCACATGTACCTGCCGGCGTACTACGACGACCCGGTCGTCGAGTACGAAGCGCTCAACACAGGCGTCACGCTGTGGGACGTCGGCGTCGAGCGCACCGTCGAGGTCTCCGGCCCGGACGCCGACCGGCTCGTCAACCTCGTCACCTGCCGCGACCTCACGCGCTGCGCCGTGGGCCAGGGCAAGTACATGCTCGTCACCGCTCCGGACGGCGGCATCGTCAACGACCCAGTGCTGCTGCACGTGGAAGAGAACAAGTGGTGGCTGCAGCTCGCCGACTCTGACGCGCACCTGTACATCATGGGCGTCCTGGTCAACAGCGGCCTGGACGCGCAGGTGACACTGCCCGACGTTCACCCGGTTCAGGTGCAAGGGCCGAGGTCGGTCGACACGCTGCGCGCCCTGGTCGGTGACGGGATCCTCGACGTGAAGTACTACTGGTGTGCGCCGTTCGAGATCAACGGAATCCCTGTCGTCGTCAGTCGCACCGGCTGGACCGCGATCCCCGGCTACGAGATCAACCTGCTCGACTCGTCCCGCGGCACCGAGCTGTGGGACGCGATCATGCGCGCGGGGGAGCCGTACGACATCCGTCCGATCGCGCCGTGCGAGCCACGCCGCCTCGAGGCCGGCATCTTCAACTACGGCTCGGACATGACGCTGGCCGACACCCCGCTGCACGTCATGGGCCTCGAGCGACTCGTCGAGGAGCAGGAGGCTGACTACATCGGCAAGAGCGCTCTCGAGCAGCTCAAGCGCGACGGCGTCGACCGCAAGCTGGTCGGCCTCATCCTCGAAGGAGACCCGCTGGACGCCGAACTGACCCAGCCGTGGCCGGTCGTTGTCGATGGGCAGCAAGTTGGACGCGTGACGGACGCGGTCTGGTCGCCTGGCTTGAAGCAGAACATCGGTTACGTATGGGTGCCGATCAGCCTGGCCGAGCCGGGGAACGTCCTGCAGATCGAGTCCGAGCACGGACCGACCACCGGGACCACTGCGGCCATCCCGTTCGTCGACCCGAAGAAATCCGCTCCGCTGGCTATCAACTGACGGTTTTGGCGTCCTCATCGGGCTGAAATCGTCAGTTCGGAGCCATTCGTCGGTGGCGGGCGGACGCGTTGGGCGTCCGCCCGCATGGAGGAGGGGTTGCCAAAGGGCGCCGCGGCAGGCACAGTTGACGTTAACGTAAACGTCAACCACGGGTCGGGGGTGACCGACGTGGGCTTCACCGACGAGCACGAGGCACTACGCCAGCTGGTGCGTGAGTTCGCCGAGGCCGAGATCGAGCCACACGTCGCCGAGTGGGACCGAACCCACACGTTCCCGACCGATCTCATCCCCAAGCTGGGCGAGCTCGGCCTCTTCGGGCTCACCGCACCCGAGCAGTACGGCGGAGCGGACGCCGACTTCACCTCGCTCTGCATCGCGGTCGAAGAGCTCGGCCGCGTCGACCAGTCGATCGGCATCACGCTGTCGGCCGCGGTCGGCCTCGGTATCAACCCGATCCTCACGTTCGGCACCGACGCCCAGAAGGACCGCTGGCTGCCCGACCTCGTCGCCGGACGCGCACTCGCGTCCTTCGGACTCACCGAGCCGGACGCCGGATCGGACGCCGGTGCCACCCGCACGCGCGCCGAACTCGTCGACGGCGAATGGGTCATCAACGGCGCGAAGGCTTTCATCACCAACAGCGGCACGCCCATCACGTCCTGCATCACCGTGACCGCGCGCACGGGCACACGTGATGACGGACGACCAGAGATCTCGACCATCATCGTCCCCGCCGGCACTCCCGGCCTGACGGTCGAGCCCGGCTACGAAAAGCTCGGCTGGCACGCGTCCGACACTCACGGTCTGACGTTCACCGACTGCCGCGTCCCGGAGGACGCGCTGCTCGGCGAACGCGGCGCGGGGCTCCGACAGATGCTCGGCATCCTGGACGACGGCCGCATCGCGATCGCCGCGCTGGCGGTCGGACTGCTGCAGCGCTGCCTGGACGAGTCGGTCGCCTACGCAGGCAGCCGCACGGCCTTCGGCGCACCGATCGGATCGCGCCAAGGTGTCGCGTTCCCGATCAGCGACCTCGCCGTCGACCTGGACGCCGCACGGCTGCTCACGTATCACGCGGCGGCGCTCAAGGACGCCGGACGCGGCAAGCCGGGCGTCGCCGACCGCGAAGTCGCGCGTGCGGCGTCCGCCGCGAAGCTGTTCGCCACCGAGGCAGCCGTGCGCGCCACGCGCACCGCGACACAGGTGTTCGGCGGGTACGGCTTCATGGAGGAGACGCCGGTTGCGCGGTTTTATCGTGACGCGAAGATCCTCGAAATCGGGGAGGGAACGTCCGAGGTGCAGCGCATGGTGATCGCACGCAGTCTGGGGTTGCCGCTCACGACAGGAGCGGCGTGATGGCCGCCGACAAGGCGGCCGGCCCTGAGCGGCTGAAGGCGCGCGAGCGGGTCGACCTGCTGTTCGACGCGGGCACGTTCGTCGAGGACGGCGCGCTCGCCAATGCGCTGGCCGAGGGCCTTCCCGCCGACGGTGTCGTGACAGGGCAAGGACTCGTCGGGGGGCGTCCGGCACTGGTCGTCGCCAACGACTGGACGGTCAAGGCCGGCTCGTGGGGTGCGCGCACGGTCGAGAAGATCGTGCGCGTCACCGAGCGGGCGCTCGCCGAAGAGCTGCCGATCTTCTGGTTCATCGACTCTGCGGGCGCGAGGATCACCGACCAGGTCGACCTCTTTCCCGGACGCCGCGGCGCCGGCCGGATCTTCGCCAACCAGGTGGCGCTGTCGGGCCGGGTGCCGCAGATCTGCTGCCTGTTCGGTCCGTCCGCGGCGGGCGGTGCGTACATCCCGGCGTTCTGCGACGCCGTCTTCATGGTCGAGGGCAACGCGTCCATGTATCTCGGCTCGCCGCGGATGGCCGAGGTCGTCGTGGGCGAGAAGGTCACGCTCGAGGAGATGGGTGGCGCGCGCATGCACGCCACCGTGTCGGGCTGCGGCGACAACCTGGTCTCCGACGACCGCGAGGCGATCGAAGAAGCAAAGGTGTTCTTCGGC
>DASUFV010000297.1:0-4116 GCA_036274415.1 Actinomycetes bacterium | reverse complement strand
CCATCCACCTTTGGGTTCACACCTCCTGCTTTGGGTGCAACGACGCGTTGCCTCCGTCATATGGAACTTTCACCGCTTCATGCGGATCGACCACCGGCCGCTGTTCGCGGATGACTCTGCGAAAGTTCCGTCATTTGGAGGCAACGCGTCGTTGCACCCACAAGGGGTCGGGCGGTGGGGCGGCTCCGGTGAGGCAGAGGGTGCTACACCAGGGCTCTGGCCTTGCCTCGAGCCATGCTCTTGGTCCACGTGCTCGTGTCGAACCATGACGGAAAAGCGCGGGCGAGTCGGCTGGGACCGATCACGCGAGCGTGACCCTCTCGCGTCAGGTCACGGAAGCCCATTCGTCCCACCAGCCACTGCTGCATGTGCGGTGTGGACGCCTCAACGGCAAGATCGACGTCGTAACCCGGGTCGTCCTTGCAGACGGTGACCTCACGCGAGTCGATGTCGAGCCAGCCCTCAGCGGCGCCCGGCCCGGTCAACATCATGTGAACGACGGTGCGGTCATCGGGCAGCTTCGTCGGAATCGCGAACTGGTGTAGGCGCCAGATGATGGACAGCCCGTCGCACTCGTCGTCAGCCGGGTCGCCGAACACCCACTCCGACGCCCAGTTGCCCATCGCCCACACGATCTTCGACAGCGCTTCGCCAGCTGGTGTAAGTCGATAGGCGCCCGACCTTCCGCGACTCGAGCCTTCGCGCGTGACGAGCCCTTGCCGCTCCAACGTGCGCAGGCGCTGTGCCAAGAGCGTCCGACTCATCTTCGGAATGCCTCTGTGGATCTCGTTGAAGCCGGTGGCGCCGACGGTCATCTCGCGGATGACGAGCGGCGTCCAGCGGTCGCCAAGAACTTCGGTTCCGTAGGCGATCGGGCAGTAGTCGGCGTAGGGCATGCCGACGATTGTGGCCTGCTTCACAGCAGCGGGGTAGTACGAATTATGGACTTCCCTTTGCCGCGCATTTGCGCAGGTCAGAGGCTTGCCAGCAGCGAGGGAAGGTCCGAGGCAGGTGCCGCGAGGAGGCTGCACGCACCATTTTCGCCGGTACAGGATCGCCACTCGTGCGGCGCCCCGTTCACGACCGAAGGTGGTTGGGCCCGCTCAACGACGAGCGGGCACACACGAAGAAACCACTTAAGGAGCACCACCAGTGACCGCATCACCCATCGCACCAGACTTCACCGCAATCAAGGCTCGCCAACAGCAGACCTGGGCCAGCGGCGACTTTTCGGTCATCGCATCGCGGATCGTCTTGACCAGCGAACGACTGGCCGAGGCCGCTGACCTTCGCGCCGGCTCCCTCGTGCTCGACGTCGCCTGTGGCAGCGGCAACGCTGCCATCGCTGCGGCTCGACACGGAACCCGCGTCATCGGCGTCGACTACGTCCCTGAGCTGCTCGAGGACGGACGTGCTCGCGCCGAGGTAGAGGGGCTCGACGTCGAGTTCCAGCTCGGTGACGCAGAGGACCTTCCGCTCGATGACAACTCCGTGGACGCGGTCCTCAGCGTCTACGGCTCGATGTTCGCTCCCGACCACGAGCGCACCGCGTCCGAGATGGTTCGCGTCGCGCGTCCAGGAGCAACCGTTGCGCTGGCATCGTGGACACCGACGGGGTTCATCGGCGAGATGTTCACGGTCATCAGCGCACATGTGCCGCCGCCTGCCGGCGTCCAGTCGCCGATGCTCTGGGGCACCGAGGATCACCTCATGCAGCTGTTCGGCAGCGCTGCAGTCGACATCGCATCCACCGAGCAGACGCAGAGCTTCCGCTATCGGTCTGCGGACGAGTTCGTCGAGTTCTTCCGCCGGTGGTACGGGCCGACGCACAAGGCGTTCGCTGCGTTGGACGAGGACGGTCAGCAGAAGCTGCACGCCGACCTGGGAGCCCTGGCACGACGCTGGGACACCAACCAAGACGGCGGAGCCATCACGGTGCAGGCCGAGTACCTGCAGTCGGTGATCACGCTCCGCTGACCGGCAACGCGGTAGATCCGGGGGCGTACGGGCGCCTGGATCTACCGCGTTGTGATGCTCAGTCGTCGGGCTGGCTGTCGATCAGCTTCTGCAGGTTGTCCAGCTCGGTGGTCGTCCATCCCTCCGCGGGGATCACTGACTGCCAGGCGTCCACCATCGTGCCGCCGTAGTTGTGACCTTGCAGGTCAGGCACCGACGTCCCGAAGAACTGGTCGACCGTCACCTGAAGGAACGTCACGACCGGGATCCAGCGCATCTCCGGTGAACGGTCGGGCCCCGGAGGTTCGGCGAGCCAGTCCGGCCGCTCCAGCAGCAGCTCCGGATCCCACCACACGACCGGGTCGTTCGCGTGCTGCAAGTACGCGACCCTCGGGAGCGCCCAGCCGTCCGTCGGCCCCGCGAACTCCGTCGCCGATGGGCCGAACCGCACGGTGCGGCCGTCTTCGTACACCGGACGCCACTGCGGGCTGCCGGAATCGCGCTCGGCCTCGATCTCACCGTGCGGCTCGCTGAAGCTGGGCGATCCGAGCCACAGTGCGCCGTCGGTGCGCGACGCCATGTCGACCGGGCTCGCGAACGCGGACTGCCCCGCGTACGAACCCAGGCTCAGGCCGTACGCGATCAGCTGCGGTCGGTCCTTGGCCGGCAGCTGCGACCATTCGGCGTACACCGCGTCGAACAGTTCTTGCCCCGCATCGGCGGCCCGCTCCTTGTCGACCAAGAAGGAAATCCAACTCGGCAGGAACGAGTACTGGATGCTGGCGATGGCTGTGTCGCCGCCCCAGAGGTACTCCAGCGAGTCGACCGCCGCCGGCTCGAGCCAGCCGGTACCGGTCGCGGACGCCACCACCAGTACGTCGCGGTCGAACGCCCCGGTGCGATGCAGCTCGCGCACGACGAGCTCTGCGCGTCCGTCCGCTGTGGGCGCGCTGTCGAGGCCGGCGTACACCCGGATCGGGTCCATCGCCATCTCGCCCGTCACCTGCGAGATCTCCGACGCGGTTGGCCCTCCCCCGATGAAGCCGCGGCCCTGGTATCCCAGGCTGTCCCACGGGACCACCGACCCGGCGCCTCCAGACCGCAGCGACGAGGTCGGCTGGGTCACGCCTTCGGGCGTTCCGGCGTTCTGCGACTCGTACACGTTGTCGGCGAACTTCACGGCAGCGTCGAACGCGACTCCCGTCACGAGCCAGTAGAGCAGCACGATCACTCCGATGACTGCGATCGTCTGCGCCAGTGGAACTGGCACGACGCGTCCGAGCAGACCTGCGATTCGTCGTGTCACCCAGCGGATGCCTCGAGCAATCAGCAGGAACACGACGAAGACGACGAGACTGACGCCGAAGATGTAGAGGAAGTAGCCCTTTGGATTCTCGGGCTCGCCGACGAGATCGAGTACCTGGTTCTGCCAACGATGCGCTGCAATCAGCGCCGCGATCATCACGAGCGGCGCGATGACGAGCAGCAGCCACCAACCTGCGCGCGCGACGCGCGGCTGGATCGGTCGCTTCCAGACCTTGCGTACCGCCCACCAGACGAGAACTCCGAACGCGTAGCCAACGATTGCCCCGACTCCGGCGACCAGCCCTTCGTACATCCACGGACGCGGCAGCAACGACGGCGTCAACGCGAGCGCGAACATGACAACCGCGCCGACGAGGCCCGGATAGGTGAGGGTCAGCCAACGCTCGCGGACCGGCTTCGGTTCGTCGTCGCCGCGCGCCTCACTCGGCGGTTCGGCGTCCGGGGGAGATTCGCCGGAGGGACGGGCGTCCGGCTCGTCGGCCGTGTCAGAGGGGGCGTCATCGGTGGAGGTCACGGCGTCAGTCTGGCGCAGACACCCCCGCCCGAGCACTCACCGCGACCCTTGACCCAGAGACTCCAGCGCCGAATAGTCCACCTGGGACTGTTGTCGACCATGTGAGGAACAAATGCACGACACGCCGCCAATCAGTCAGGCGAACCTCGAGCAAGCGAAGGCGTGGGATGGACCAGAGGGTGAGCTGTGGGCCGCCCGAGCCGACCAGTACGACGCCTCCGTCCGCGCCTATCACCCGAAGCTGATGGGTGCAGCAGCCATCGAGGCGTCCGACCGGGTCCTTGACATCGGTTGCGGTGCCGGACAGACAACGCTGGACG
>DASUFV010000296.1:0-9055 GCA_036274415.1 Actinomycetes bacterium | reverse complement strand
AGATCGGGGCCGACTGCGTGGTGGGCCACCTGGCGCACCTCGAGGGATGCGTGGTCGAGGACGGCTGCCTGATCGGCTCGGGGTCGATCGTTCTGCATGAAGCCGTGATCCGCACCGGGGCCCTCGTGGGTGCGGGTGCCGTGGTCTCGGGTGGCACCGACGTGCCGGGCGGAGCAATGGCGCTCGGCGTCCCCGCCAAGATCCGGCCGGACGCCGTCCCCGCCGACGCGTTCACCGACAACGTCCGTATGTATGTAGCCAACGCGCACCGGTACCGCGGCGAGCTCCGCCGCCTCGACTGAGGGCCCGAGCTAGTCGCTAGTCGCCGAGCTCGTCGAGCAGCCGGTCGAGCTTGTCCGCGATGCCCGCTCCTGCCGCCGTGGTCGTCCCGCGTTCGTGCTGGCGCACTACCGCACCTGCCTCGGACGCGATCAGCAGACCAGCAGCGAGGTCCCACGGCTCGAGCCCGCGCTCGAAGTAGCCGTCGACCCGCCCGGCGGCGACCGAGCACAGGTCGACCGACGCGGCACCGAACCGCCGGATGTCACGCACCCTCCCGACCAGCGTGCCGACCAACGCACCTTGCCCGGTGCGGTCCTGCACGTCATAGGCAAAGCCGGTCGCGATGAGTGCCGTCTCGAGGTCGGTGGCCGTGGACGCCGTGAGCGACCGGCGTCCACCGGCGTCCTCGACGAACGCCCCTTCACCGCGCACGGCCGTGAACGTCTCGCCGAACGTCGGCACGTGAACGGCGGCCGCGACCGACTCTTCCGCCGCGCGACAGGCGATGCTCACCGACCATCCGGGCAGGTCGTACAAGAAGTTGGTCGTGCCGTCGATCGGGTCGACCACCCACTCCAGACCTTCACCGCCGCTGCCCGCAGAGCGACCGGTTTCTTCGCCGAGCCACGCGGCGTCCGGTCGTGCCGACATGAGCCGTTCACGGATCAGCTGCTCAGCCATCCGATCCGCCTCGGTCACGACGTCGGTCGGGCTCGACTTGGTGTCCACCACGTCTGCTGACAGCTGTCCACGTTCGCGTCGCCACGCCAGCACTCGTTCGCCCGCTTCGCGTGCGGTGTCGGCGCACAGCCGGCCGAGCTCGACGTAGTCGCTCATCGGTCGCTCATCATTCGCTTATCGAGTTCCGCACTCGGCGACCACCGGACGCTTCGCGCGCGGGTTGGGGCAACAGTCGGCGGGACAGCAGTCCATCGTCGATGGCAGACCGCCGACGCGTTCACGTTCGAGGTTCGGAACGCCGTCGATCCGCTCGCGAATGAGCTCAGCCACCATCGCCACGGTGCGCGGGTCGGTTCCGGGCGTCGACACCCGCAGCATCGGCAAGCCCACCTCGTCGGCGGTGGCCTGCGCCTGCGTGTCGAGGTCCCACATCACCTCCATGTGGTCGGAGAGGAACCCGATCGGGATCACGATCGCGGCCGTGGCTCCCGCCTCGGCGATCGTCCGCAGGTGCGAGTCGATGTCGGGCTCCAACCACGGAACGTTCGGTGGCCCGCTGCGCGATTGGTAGACGAGCTCCCATGGCAGCTCGGTGCCTATCGCCTCAGTGACGGCGTCCGCGATGAACGCAGCGACCTCTTGGTGCTGCCGCACGTACGCCCCTGCGGGTTGCCCTGACCAATCCGCCGATTCACTGCCGCTGTTCTCGGCCATCGCGATGGGGATCGAGTGCGTCGTGAACACCAGATGCGCACCGGCGCGTTCGGCGTCCGACAGCTTGTGCATTGCCTCGAGGGTGCCGTCGACGAACGGTTCGACGAAGCCGCGGTGGTTGAAGTACGCGCCGATCCGGTCGATCGCGGGTGCGCCGTCTCCGACCGCCGCGATCGCGTCGGCGAGGTTCTCGCGGTATTGACGGCACCCGCTGTACGACGAATAGGCGGACGTGAAGATCGCGAGCGCACGCTGGACGCCGTCGGCGCGCATCTGCTCGACCGCTTCGGTGAGGTACGGCGTCCAGTTCCGGTTACCCCAGTAGATCGGCAGGCTCAGCCCGATATCGACGAAGTGCGCGCGCAGGGTGTCGATGAAGGCGTAGTTCTGCGCGTTGATGGGGCTGACGCCGCCGAAGTGGAAGTAATGGCGTCCGGCTTCGCGAAGGCGCTCCTCCGGCACGTCGCGTCCGCGCGTGACGTTCCTCAGGAACGGCACCACGTCGTCCGGCCCCTCCGGGCCGCCGAACGACACGAGCAGCAGGGCGTCGTACTGCGTCGGCCCGGGGCTGTCCCCCGCTGGTGAGGCCTCACCCCTCGTATCACCGTTTGGGACCTCGTGTGCCACCCCAGCATCCTGGCACCCCCGGTGTCCGACCGCCCGGTTAGCGTGGACGTCGTGGCCAGTCCGTACGTAGCGCTGCTGCGCACGCCGCGGGCGTGGCCTTTCTCGTTGGCGGGCTTCTTCGCCAGGCTGCCGCTCTCGATGGGCGGCCTGGCCCTGCTGCTGATGATGGTCGACATCACCGACTCGTACTTCATTGCGGGAGCGGTCGACGCCACCTGGATCCTGGTCGGTGCTGTTGCGGCCCCTGCGATCGCGATGCTGATCGATAGGTACGGGCAGCGCCGCGTGATCGGCCCGCAGATCTGCCTGTACGGGCTCGGGGTGTGCACGCTGTTGGTGCTCGCGGCAGCAGAGGCACCACTGTGGTCGTTCTTCCTTGCGGCAGCGGTCAGCGGTGCGTCATTGCCCGTTGTCGGCGCGGTCGTGCGGGCCAGGTGGACGTACGTGCTCAGCGACCCGATGTTGATGCGGACCGCTTACTCATGGGAGTCGGTCGTCGATGAGTTCGTCTTCGTCGTGGGTCCACCGTTGGCCGCGTCCGTCGCTGCGGCATTCAGCGGCGCGGCGGCGCTAGGACTCACCGCGATCATCGGCTCGCTCGGCACGGTCGCGCTGCTCGCGCAACGTCAGACCGAGCCGCCTCCCAAGCCTCCCGACACCGGACGCGGTCAGTTGGCGCTCAAGTACCGCGGTATGCCGTCGGTGGCACTGGTGATGTTCATGCTCGGCGTTCTCTTCGCGGGCGTCGAAGTCACGGTGATCGCCACCGCCCGCGAGGGCGACAACACTGCGGCGGCCGGTGTCGTCCTCGCTCTGTGGTCGATCGCCTCGCTAGCTGCTGGGTTGATCGTCGGGGGCATGAAGAAGCTGCCGGGCCTTCACGTCCAGCTGATCGTCGGTGCCGCGGCCACGTGGCTGCTGCTGACCCCACTGCTGTTCGTGCACAGCCTGGTCGGCATTGGGGCGGTGCTGCTCTTTGCCGGTGCGGGCGTGTCGCCGGCCCTGATCGCCGGATTCGCCCTGGCGTCCCGGCTGGTCCCGAGCTCGGCACTGACGCAGGCCCTGACATGGGCGTCCATCGCCATCGGCACCGGCTTTGCGATCGGGTCGCCTGCCAGCGGCTGGTTGGTTGACGAGATCGCGATCGAGGCGGGGTTCTGGGTGGCCTTGACCGCCGGTTTCATCGCCACGGCGTGTGCCGTCGTCAGCAGGGACGCACTCGCACACGAGTACGACGAACCCAGGGAGTCACCCAACGATGACCTCGCAGTGTGACATTCTTGACCGCCATGGCAGACCTTCGGCTGGTCGGGCTCACCGACGACGGCTCTCGCCTGATCCTCGAGCGCGAGGGCGGCGGGGCCGATCACCTCGCGGTCGATGATCGTCTGCGCACCATGGTCAGCGACAAGCGCACCCGCAACGGCACACCGGCGTCCCCCGATCTCGAGAGCAATCTGAGCCCTCGTGAGATCCAGGCCCGTATCCGCAGCGGCCAGACTCCAGAAGAGGTCGCCGAGGACGCCGGCATCTCGGTCGAGCGGGTCGAGCGGTTCGCCGGGCCGATCCTGCACGAGCGCGAGTACATCGCCCAGGAGGCGGCAAAGGTGAGCGTCCGCCGCGACGACCACGGCGCAGTCATGCTGCTCGGCGAGCTGGTCAGTCAACGCCTCGAGCAGCGCGGCGTCCCACAAGACAGCCTCGCCTGGGACGCCTGGCGGCGCGACGACGGCGCCTGGGAGGTCAAGCTCGACTACTCAGCCGGCGGTCGCGAGCGGTCGGCGAACTGGGTGTACGACCCGTCACGTCGCACGGTGACCGCCGACGACGACGAGGCGCGATGGCTGCTCGAAGAGCCGACCGCTGCTCCGGTGACGCAGCTGCGTCCGGTTCCGACCGAAGTGGCAGCCGAGGACGTCGAGGACGCGGCCGGGTTGGCGTCCGACACCGACGCACCCCCCGAGCAGAAGCAAGTGAAGTCAGGAACCCAAGAGGCCATCGACACGTTGATGCGCGGACGCGACACGGTCCCTGAGACTCCCACCCGCAAACGCAAGAAGAAGCCAACCGTCCCCACCTGGGACGAGATCCTCTTCGGCTCCCGCAAACCCGAGTAACCCAAATCCGCCGAGTGCACACCAGGTGGACGCCCAAGCCCGCCGAGTGCACACCAGGTTGACGGAAAACCCCGCCGAGTGCCTGTCGATTGAGGATCGGTGCACTAAGTGGGGTCATAGCGCCACTTAGTGCACCCAGCCCTAATACCTCGACAAGTCCGGACGTCCGCCAGAAGGGTTAGCGGGTCGTGGCGCGGGAGAGCGCTTCGGCGAACGCCACCGCCTGTTCAACGCCTTCGCGGCCGTCGGCGGCCTCTGACACTCGCACCGAGAAGTCGTCCACCGTGGACGACCCGGTGTAGCCGTGGTCGGCCTCGCAGTCGGGGTCGCCACATCCGGCCGGCTCGAGGTCGAGCCGACTCACCGCGCCCCATCCGACCGTGATGACGAGCTCGCGCGGCAACATGGCGTCGTCGTAGCTCTCCGGGCCATCGATGACGTGGCTGATCACGACCGAGGTGAGCCGCTCCAGGCGCACCGCCTCGGTGCTGGTCGCGGCGTGCGCGGGCGTCCCCTGGTCGTCAGCGGGAAAGTCGTCGGTGTGCCCGATCACCAGCCGTGTCGGAGTCAACAGCACCACGGTCAGGTGTCGGCGGAGCTCGTCGCGGTCGAACGTGGCCTCGTGATGCACCAGAAATGACGTCACGGGCTCGTCGGCAACCGACAGGGCCAGCGAGTGCATGACGACGTTCGGGTAGTAGCCGCAGCGCTCAACGGCGTCACGAAGGTCGCCGGGAAGCTGGGTGGGTAGGCCGGAGGACGTCACCGGAAGGTCAGCCATGCGTTCCATTGTGACACCCGCCGACCGCAGCGCCTCCGCGCCGGACGAACCCTGTGAATGCTGGACGCCTCAGCCCAGCAGGCGTCGAGCCGGCAGGTCGGTGCGCCCCTCTGGCGTGGCCAGCATGATCGTGGCTCCCAGCACCGCCACGCCCTCGGCCGAAGCGACCACCGGACGCAGTGTCAGCCGGGCCACCTCGGGAGCATCGTCGGCGAGCCGCGACACCCGAGCGATCAGGTCGGCAAGCGGTGCACGATCCACCGATCCCTGCGCCTCCTGCTGTCGCAACAGCACGGACGCCGCTGGGCGGTCGAGCAGGGCGTCGATGTCATGCGTCGTCAGCGGCGGCACCGCAAACGCGCGGTCGTCCATCACGTCGTACGCGACTCCGCTCAGCCCGAACCAGAGCACCGGGCCGAACAGACGGTCCTCGGCCGTCTCGATGACGACCGAGACGCCAGGGTCGGCCTGACGCTGCACCACCAGACGGTCGTAGTCGAGCGGCTTCAACTCAGCCAACCGAGCCACGAACTGTCGCCGCAGCTCTTCCTCATCGGTGATGTCGAAGAAGACGCCACCCAGGTCGCTCCGCAGCCGCAGGTAGGAGTCGACGGTCTTGAGCACCACCGGATACCCGAGTTCGGACGCCGCAACGGCCGCCTCGTCCGCCGTGTGCGCGGTGATACGACGCCATACGTCGATGCCGTAGCACGCCAACAGTTCACGCACCTGCGCGTCGCTGAGCCGGATTGGCTCGGATTCATCGCCCGCGCTGGCGTCCGCCAGCCACCGGCTCACCAGCTCGCGCGCCCGTTCGACGTCGACGTCTCCGACGTCCACCGGCGTGTTGTCCGCGTGCCGTCGCCACGTCGCGTAGCGCTCGACGGACGCCAGCGCGCGCACGGCGTCCTCGACCGCGGGGTAGATGGGAACGTGCCCGATCAACGGTCGATCGGCGGTGAGGTCGTGCAGCAGCGGATGCGTCCCCTCGACCGAGAACACCACGCCGACGATCGGAGTGGTCGCGCGCTCGGCCACCCGGCGCAGCGCGTCGCTGACGCTGATGCCGGTGTCGTGCAACTGCGGGACGTACAGGGCGAGGATCGCGTCGACCGCCGGGTCGCCAGCAGCCGCCTCGAGGGTCCGCTCGAACTCAGCCGGGTTGCCGTCGGGCGCAAACGTGATCGGTGGGTCCACCCAGTGCAGCCCGGCCGCGGTGACCGCGTCCTCGGCCATGAGCGTCATCGCATGCGAATCGCTCAGCGCGAGGACGCGGCGTCCAGCCGGCAGCGGTTGGTTGACGAGCAACTGTGCGACGTCGTACATCTCCGCCACGGTCCCCGTGCGAATGACCCCGACCTGCTCGAACATCTGCTCGAACGCCTCGGGTGCCAACGACGTCGCGCGCACCGAGTGCCCCAGTGGCACTCCCTGCGTGAACCGTCCGGTCTTGACCGCGACGATCGGCTTCTTGACGCCCATCCGTCGAGCGACGCGGCTGAACTTGCGCGGGTTGCCAATCGACTCGAGGTACAGCATGACCAGCTCGGTCGCGTCGTCGCCCTCCCAGTACTGCAACAGGTCATTCCCGCTGATGTCGGCGCGATTGCCCGCCGACACGAACGTGGAGATCCCCAGCCCTCGTCGGCTTGCGGCGTCCAGCAGGGGCGCGCCAGGCGCGCCCGACTGAGCGAAGAACCCGACCGGACCACGCGGTGGCATCCGCGGAGCGAGCGACGCGTTCAGTGAAACGCTCGGTTCGGTGTTGATGAACCCAAGAGCGGCCGGTCCCAGCACCCGCATGCCCAACGAGCGCGATGTGCGGACGAGCGACTGCTGCGCGGCCCATCCCTCCGCGCCGCTCTCGCCGAATCCGATCGACACAACCACCAGGCTGTGAACGCCAGCCGCAGCGGCGTCCTTGACCACGTCGGTGACACTGGACGCCGGCGTCGCCACGATCGCCAGGTCGATCGGCTCCGGTGCATCCGCGAGCGAAGCCAGCGCGGGGACGCCCGCCAGCTCGTCGCCCTCCGCGCGCGGGTTGACCGCGTAGACCGCGCCCTGGAATCCCCCGTCCACGACGTGGCGTACCAACGCGTGTCCGATGGACGCGGGGTCGCGACTCGCACCGACCACCGCAACGGACCGCGGGCTCACGAGCCGGGCAACCGACGACGCATCGGCGCGTTGTTCGCGAGCGTGGGTGACCGCCAGGGACGACGCCGTCGGAGTGATGTCCATCGTCAGCGTGACGTAGCCCTCTTCTTGGGACCGATGCGGTCGATACCCGGCGTGCTCGAAGACCTCGAGCATCCGCTCGTTCTGCGGCAGCACCTCTGCAATGAACCTGCGGATGCCCCGTTCGCGCGCCGCCTGCGCGATGTGCTCGAGGAAGATCGTGCCGAGACCACGTCCCTGGTGGACGTCCTCGATCACGAACGCGACCTCGGCCCCGTCCGCGGTCGTGCGTTCGTAGCGCACGACGCCGATGATCTGATCGCCGATGACCGCCACAAGCGCGACCCGATCGCGGTGGTCGACGTGCGTGAACCGCTCGAGGTCGCGGTCGGTCAACCGCGGGTACGGCGCGAAGAAGCGGTAGTAGATGGTCTCCGGTGACAGCCGCGAGTGCAGCGCCACGAGCCCGGCCGCGTCCTCGGGTCGGATCGGTCGCAGGTGGCAGGTGCCGCCGTCCTTTAGGACGACGTCGGCCTCCCAATGCTCGGGGTAGCCGGGATCCTGCGCCACGGCGGTCGCGTCCGCCACGCACCCCACGCTAGTGCGCGGGTGCGGCCGAGGCGGGCTCCGAAGGCGAAGGGCAGGCGGGTCGCTTCGGTGCCTGACAGTGGGTCGGGAGAGACTGGACGCGCCCGCGTCCCCATCCTGCCCGGAGCCGTCGACCCGAATGCCCAACAGCAAGCCCAGCAAACGAAAGGGCTCGACCTCTAGCCGCTCGAGCACCGGCCGTCGCCGAAAGGCCAGCACCGCGAGCGCGCCCGTCCGCGAAACGATCGTCGACGTCGACGTCGCCGATGAGATGCAGGGCAGCTTCCTCGAGTACGCGTACTCGGTCATCTACTCCAGAGCCCTGCCCGACGCCCGCGACGGACTCAAGCCGGTGCACCGCCGGATCCTGTTCCAGATGGACGACATGGGCCTGCGCCCTGACCGCGGCCACGTGAAGTCGGCGCGCGTCGTCGGCGAGGTCATGGGCAAGCTGCACCCGCACGGAGACGGCGCCATCTACGACGCGCTCGTGCGCATGGCGCAGCCGTTCTCGATGCGTCTCCCCCTGATCGACGGGCACGGCAACTTCGGCAGCCTGGACGCCGGACCAGCCGCCATGCGCTACACCGAGTGCCGGCTGGACGCCGCGGCGCAGCTGCTGACCGGGTCGATCGACGAGAACGTCGTCGACTTCATCCCCAACTACGACGGCCAGCTCAGCGAGCCGCTCGTGCTGCCCGCCGCGTACCCGAACCTTCTCGTCAACGGCGCCACCGGCATCGCGGTCGGCATGGCCACGAATATGGCCCCGCACAACCTGGTCGAGGTGATCTCGGCAGCGCGTCACCTGCTGACGCATCCGAAGTCCGATCTCGACACGATCATGCGATTCATCCCGGGTCCAGACCTGCCAACCGGGGGATCGATCGTCGGGCTGGACGGCGTCCGGGACGCCTACGCCACCGGCAAGGGATCGTTCCGCGTCCGCGCGACCGCGCGCATCGAGAACGTGACGCCTCGCCGCAAAGGCATCGTCGTCACTGAGCTGCCGATGGGCATCGGCCCCGAGAAGGTCGTCGAGAAGATCAGCGACCTCGTCCGCAACAAGAAGCTGCAGGGCATC
>DASUFV010000295.1:0-12713 GCA_036274415.1 Actinomycetes bacterium | reverse complement strand
GCAAGGTACGCCAGCCCGACGTCGCGTCGCCGTTGGAGCAGCGTGCGGATCAGCCCGTCCACCGCCATCGACGCCCGCACATGCGCGGCGCCAGGCGCGTAGACGTAGTCGCCGAGGGTGAAAGGCCCTTCCAGCTCGGTCAGCCACTGGGTGATCTCCGGCGTCTCGGTAATCACGTCCGCACCGGCGGCGGACGACAGCTGCGCGTCCGACATGGACGACGAAGATCGATGCACCGGCATCGTGAGTCGTCCGGGGGATCGCCGCGCCGTGTCGATCATCGACCGCCACTTCGCTCTGTTCGGCAGATCGATCGCGACGACGTGGCATCCCCACGAGAGAAGTGCCTCCAGCGGTCCCATCTCGGCTGCTGCACCTAGGGCGACGAAGGTGGTGTCGCGGAGGTCGAGCCATTCGGGGTGGTCGTTCAACGTACGAAGGGCTTGAGTAGCCGACGGCTCGGCGATTCCTTGCGTGTCCCACCGGTCGAGAAGGTTGAGCAGTCCGTCTGCTCGAACTGGCCCGACGTTGTCGACCAGAACGAGACCCGCGTCGCTCCTCTGTCCAGTTCCTTCGATCGTGACGGTGGTGAAGTAGTGGCCGCGCGGAAACTCGATCGCATCGCAGATCGGCCCCTCCGCCCCCTGGCGACGGAACCGCATCGTGCTGTGCAGGGCGGCCAAGCCGTCAGCTGCGATGAGCCCGGCGTTGCCCCCTGCCGAGAGTCGGGTCAGCTCACGGAAGTGCGCGGGGTAGTGGCTGTACCACTTCTTCTCGTCACGTGCTGCTTCGCTCGCTGCGGTGTCGACCCTGGCCGAGGCACGGGATACGACTTGCCGCCCGACCGGTTGCGTTGAGCGTTCCCCGTCGGTCAAGGGAAAGACGACGCCGGCGTGTGACTCTGGCGACGTCGTAGCGGTACGCCCCGTGCTCACTGCACCGCCCGCTCAGCCGCTGCAGCACGCCGCAGACGGTCGCGAATGGCTGCTCCCAGACCGCCAGGTGGTGGGAGCACTGCGATAACGATCTCCATGCCAGAGATATCGGCCTGATGCAGCGCGGCATAGAGGGTCTGCGCGTATTCCTCTTGATCGCCCGGCGAGCTGAGGCGCGTCACGGGTTGAGCGGACGTGTCGACGTCGGCGAGCGCAATCACGCCCACCTTCTTGTCGCCGGGGAGATCTTCGAGCGTCGCCTCGAGGTCATCGCGCTCGATGGCGACGACGTTGGCGCTCGGTGAGTAGTGAGTGGCCGTCGTGCCTGGGGCGCGCACGCCGGAGGATGTCGTGACCGGTTGGCGTCCGGTGATGGACGCTACGCGCTGGGTGGTCACCGCCCCGGGTCGCAACAGTCGTGGCACGTCATCCCAGGCGCCGATGATCGTCGACTCGACACCAACCGGACACGGCCCGCCATCCAGCACGAGGTCTCGCTCAGGGTCGAGGTGCGCGGACAGTTCGGCGACGACATGGACTGCGGTCGTGGGGCTGACGCGTCCGTAACGGTTCGCGGACGGGGCGGCGACACCGGTGTCGAGCTGACCGAGCACCTCGAGCGTGAGCGGATGCGCAGGCACCCTGAGGCCCACCGTGCTTTGCCCGCCCGTCACCGCGTCCAGCACCGAAGGCGCGCGCGGCACGATGACGGTCAGCGGCCCTGGCCACACCTGCGACATCAGGTCGGTCGCCCATTGCGGGGTGTCCACCGCCCAACGGTCGACGTGTGACTGGTCCGGCAGGTGCACGATCACCGGATGGTTTGTCGGTCGTCCCTTCGCCGCGAAGATGCGCGCGATCGCGGACGCCGACGTCGCGTCACCTGCGAGCCCGTAGACCGTCTCGGTGGGAAGGGCCACCAATCCACCGCGCCGCAAGACCTCGACAGCCTCGCTGGCGTCACGGGTGGTCCGAAGTGTCACGCCCTCCAGTGTGAGGGCCGTAGTTGGACCTCACCCAGCCAGGGCGGCGAGCGCCTCTCGACGCGCCTTCCGCTGGCGCGCGCGGCGCAGCGAGCGGCGTTCGATTTCGGTCAGTCCGCCCCAGACACCATGGTCGAGACGAGCCTCGAGGGCGAACTCGAGGCACTGAACGCGCACCGGGCAACCCCGGCAGATGGACTTGGCCATGGTCGCGTGGTCTGACGGGCGTTCGGGGAAGAACACCTCAGGGTCGACCGAGCGGCAGCTGGCCTCTTCGTCCCAGGTCATGACACCTCCGCAGGCACTCACCGGAAAATGGTGAGACCGATGTGACGCTGTGGCGGGCCATCCGGTTCCCCAGGGTTCGGGGAGTTTCCGGAAGCGGTCCGGCACTGTGATCAGGCTGTTGGGCAAGGTCAAGACCGGCCTGAGAGCATCCTGAGAACTACCTAAGAAGCGGTGGTCAAGGGGTCAGGGCGACGATTAGAGGACGCGGGCCCGCACGTTGTAGTGCCGGTCGTCGTCGGTCGCGCGACCCCGGCAGGACAAGCTCGTGTCGCTCTTGAAGCAGCCGTGATACCGGGCGCTGGCATTGATCAGTGCCACATCGACCCCGGTGACCTCGGCGCGTCCGAAGTTAACCCTGATCTCGCCGTTGCCGCGCTTGTTCAACTTCACCGAATGCGGTTTCGACTTTCCGTCGGACAACCGGACGACCACCCTGGCCTCGGTGCCCGATCCGCGCGGTGGGCCGTCGATCCGAACGGACAGCCGGCGTCCCGGAGGAGCGTTAGGCCCGGGATAGAACGTGACGTACGCGGCGGACAGGTGATCAAGAACGATGCCGAGCCACTTGGTGTCGTCGCCCTTGGCGTTGAGCGGCACCTTCGGTGAGAACGGCACGGGGTAGTTGCTGCCTTCTTCGTAGAAGCGGGCAGGACGCAGGTTGACGCGGATGAAGTCAGCGAAGACGTTGCCGAAGTCTCGCTTCTGGCTCCTGAGCGCCCTCTTGACTGCTGCCATCGAGTACGTGCGCAGCTCTTTGCCACTCACCTGGTCGGGCGAGTCATCGGCGAGGCGCCAGACGCGCGCGATGAACTTCGGGCCGAACCTCTCGGACAAGTACCGGAAGAACAGCCACGACCCGTACTGGTGGCTCTGGCGTCCGAAGTCCAGTGGTGTTGCCGGCGCCGCGAGCGAGGAGTGCTGCAGGAATGCGCGGTTGAGGTTGATGCTGTCGAAGACTTCGTCCTCGGCCCAGACCGCAGTGCCCTCCTTCATCCAGATGTCTTCGCGGAAGTCGTAGGCGAGCTGCACTGCGTGGAAGAACTCGTGCGCCGCAGTGACGCGCAAGTTGTCAAAGGCCGTGCCGGTGCCGAACTGGCCGGCACGGAAGTCGTTGTCGAGAACCACGAAGGCGGAGACGTCGCGGTAGCGGTACTTCGCGCCGTCGGCGAGGTGCGGGTCGTCCGACGAGGTGTAACCGCCAAGCCCGATGCTGCCGGTGTCCGCCAGGTAGACGTCGAAGCGATCGTCGCCGCCGTTGACCGGTGAGTGCTCATCGCTGAGCGGACGCCGGAAGCCGAGCTTGCCGACGATCGTCTCCCAGCTCGCGGCGACGGCCGACAACGTGCGGTCGACTTGATCGGGCACATCGTTGTTGTCGTCGTCGACGTCCGGGGGAGCGTGCTGGCCGCTCGGCGTCCAGTGCACGCAGATCGGGCGGACGTCGTGACACTCGGTCTGGCGCTGAGCCCCTGCACCCCACGACATGTTGCGTCCGAAGTGTGTCTTGCCGCCGTTGGGGCGTCCCAACAGGACAGCGCTCTGCAGCCGGTCCAGGTTGTCTGGCCCTGCGGGAGGGGCTGCGGAAGGGCCTGTGGGAGCGGCGGCTCCCACGGCGGAGAAGGCGAGCGCGGCGACGAGGACAGCGATCGCTGGACGACGGGGACGGCCGTGGCCGCGGGCGGCTGGGCCGAGCAGGACCTTCATGCGGATAGGTCCTCCTCCAGGCCGGCCGATGCGTGCTTTTCCACTCTGCAGTGCGGGAATGCAAGATCGCAGCCCAGATGGGGAAACTGGTGACCAAGTTCGGTCAAATGGGGGAATTGGCGTGACTGCCCGTGAGGGCACCCCAGCAGTCGGCTACCGGACGGGCTACCGGATCACAGCTTTGAACCAGTACTTCTGGTTCTCGTCCAGCGGAATGCCGCCCTTGCAGGAATACCTGGTCGTGTGGCTGAAGCAGCGCCGGAACTCGGTACTGGTGTTGCCGAGCGCCAGGATCATGCGTCTGACCGAGCGGTTGCCGAAGTCCACCGTGATGGCGCCGTTGCCCCTGCGGTTCAGGTGAACCGATCTCAGTGGACCGAAACTTCCGTTGTCGCGTACGACCATGACCCGGGCCTCGGGGTGCTTGACGCGGCCTGGGGCGTCCACGCTGATGCGCACCTTGTCCGCGTCGCGCAGACGTCTACCTGGGCGCATCACGACGGGCGCAAAGGAGAGGTGGTCAAGCGTGTAGCGCTGCCACTTGGTCGAGTCGTGCTTGCGGCCGAGGGTGAACGTGTCGACCGACGCTTTCGGGAATCGGTCGCCTTCGGTGATGTACAGCTCGGGCTCAGCGAGCGCCATGCCGAAGTCGCCGAGCACGTTGTCGAAGTCGGCCCCCTGCGACTGAACCGCGCGTCGCAGCGCGACCAGCGAGTAGTCGTCGGGACCACCGTCGGAACCATCTGCCCGCTGCCATGCACGCAGTAACACATCGGTGCCGAAGCGGTCCGAGAGATACCGGAAGAACCCCCAGGTGCCGTAGACCCCGAGGCCCTGGTTGCTGTCGAGCGGCCGACGCGGGTGACGGAACTGACTGATCGCCAGGTACTGCCGGTTGTCGTTGACGTCGTCGTAGACCTCGTCCTCGATCCACGCCGCTGCACCCTCCATGAACCAGGCGTCTTCACTTGCGTCGTAGGCGAACTGGACGGCGTGGAAGAACTCGTGCGCCGCAGTGACCTGAAGGTTCTCGCGGGGCGTGTGGAACGGGAACTGTTGAGACGAGTAGTCATCATCGAGGACGCAGTACCCCGACCGGTCCTTGAAGTCGTAGTTGTTCGCGTTGTGCGTGTCGTCGGTCGCGCAGTAGCCGTACCAACGCGACCCGATGTTGCTGAGATAGACGTCGAAGTACTTCCCGTCGTTGTCCTTTGAGCCACGCTCGTCGGTCATGGGCTCGCGGAAGTTCAGTGTCGACGTCTCATAGGTCCACGTGTACTCCATCTCGGCGAGCGTGACCTCGACCCAGTTGGGAACGCCGTCGTCGTCGGTGTCGCTTTGCTTGGGTGCGTGCGTGCCAACGTTCGTCCAGTGGATGCAGATGGGCGTGCTGGGATCGGCCGAGCAACCCTCCATGTTGCGGGACGCTGCGGCCTCGTGGGTTCCCCATGCGGCAAAGCCATCGCCGCTGCCGGACATCTCATTCGGGCGGGCCAGCAGCTCCTCGGCTGCACTGCGGTCGGCGCCCTCGAGTGCGCTCTGGTGCAGCGCCAGGTCGCGCAGCGCGAGGGTAGGCGATAGGGCGTCCGACTGTCCGGACATGACCGCTTCGGCCACGGCGAGTGCCTGCTTCGCCTTCGGAGCTGACACCTGGTGCATGGCCGGTGGAGCGCTCACATCGGCCGTGGCCGTCAGCGTGGTTGGCAGCAACAGGGTGGTTGCCGCAACGATGGCGACCGTTGAGACGGTCGTGCGCGACCGTGTGCGGAGTGACACAGAAACCTCGTTCAGAAGGGCGGATCCAGTACCTCTTCGGCGTGAAGGTCAACGCTCTGGATCGGCCCAACGGGGTGAGGTCGAACGGGGTGGGAAGAGCGCTGCTTCGTAGGTCAGGATACGCGGTGCACCCGAAGCAGCCGCCCATGACACGGCGTCGCGGAGGTCTTCGGTGGCCGCGACGGTGGTCACCGGAAGCTCGAACGCGGACGCCACCTGTGACCAGTTCGGTGTGACCAAGTCGACGCCTCGATGCGGGTCGCCGTGTCGGCTCTGGTCGAACCGCAGCATGCCGTAGCCACCGTCATCGACCACCAGCAGCGTCAGCGGCAGCTGATGCTGCGCCACCGTGGCCAGCTCACCCAGCGTCATCGCCAGCCCGCCATCTCCAACCACCGCGAGCGTCGGCGTCCCGGATGCCGCGGCTCCGATGGCGGCAGGCAAGCCGTAACCCAACGTTCCCCAACCGACCGGGTAGAGCAGGTGGCGTGCGTGGTGCACGGCGGCGTATCCGCCAACCCAGTAGCCACCGACAGACATGTCACAAACCACCACGTTCTCGCGTGGCCATGCGTTCTCGATCGCATCGACGAAGGCGGCAGCTTCGCGAGTGCGTTCGTCGGATGCGGCAGCGGCACGTGCGGCGTCCCGGATGCGGAAAGGGGAGTCAGCCCACGGCTCGCGAGGACTGACGCGCAACGTGACTGCTTCGATGAACGCGGAGGCGTCCGCAGCGACGATGAGGTCGGGGTCGAAGTTGCCGCTCGACGCGACGTTCACGTCGATCACGCGGGTTGGACGCGGCAGCGTCCAGTTGGCGGTCGTCATGCCGTCCAGAGCGGATCCGAGCACGAGCAGGAGGTCGGCGTCGCTGAGCAGCGCCCGAGCGGCCGGCTCCATCGCAGGGACATCGACGAGCAGCGGGTGGCCCGACGGTAGCAGGCCGCGTGCGGCGTAGGTGGCGAACACCGGCGCGCCCAGCCGCCAGGCGAGCGGATCGATGTCCGCACCCGAGGCGACCGCGCCACCACCGACCCACAGTGCGGGGCGGCGAGACTGCGACAACAGATCGGCTGCGGCTGTGACCTCGGCTGTCGTGGGTTCTTGGGCGGCGGGGACGGAGGGCTCGCGTCGGCCTTGGGTCGCGGCGGGTGCGTTGAGGACGTCGGAAGGAACGCCTAGGTAGACGGGCCCGCGTGGGTGTGACATGGCGATGTCGATCGCGTCGCCGACCGCAGCCACGGCGTCCGCCGCGTTGCGCGGTTGCAACACGGCCTTCGCGAGCGGCCCGAACCACGCTCCCTGGTCCGGCGACTCGTGCAGCAGGCCTTTGACGCGTCCCGTGTCGTTGCGGTCGCGGTCACGCTGTGCTTCGGGAACATCGCTGGCGATCACGAGCAGCGGCACGCCACTGGCGGACGCCTCGCCGAACGCGGCGAGGGTGTTGGCGGCGCCGGGGCCGCTCGTGACGAGCGTGACGCCGAGGCCACCGGTCGCCCTCGCGAGGCCATCAGCGGCGTAGGCGGCAGTCTGCTCGTGGCGCACCGTGATCACGCGGATGCCCGATGGGTGTGTGTCGAAGTCGTCGAGCCTGCGCCAGAACGGCAGGTTGTGGACGCCGGGAAGCCCGAACGCGGTTCTGACTCCTGCAGCGCTCAGTGCGTGCAGGTACACGTCTGCGGTGGTGTTGTTCGGGCTGGCGTTCCGTTCACCCTGCACGGTGCGCATCGTTGCACATCGGCGTACGCGTCTACGGTTCTAGAGTGACGACATGACTGCTTCGGTTGTTGCTGCGCGGGCGGGAGCGTTCGAGAAGCGCAACCCCGCCGACCTGTCCGATGTCGTGTGGAGCGGCGAGCTTGCGGCGTCCAGTGCCTTGGTGGACGCCGCGACGACAGCTCGAGCGGCACAGCGTCGATGGGCGGCGGTGCCAGCGCCGGTGCGTGGTCGGGTGATCGCGCAGGTTGGTCGGTTGGTCGAGGCGAATAAGGAGGCGCTCGCTGCGATCGTCACGCGCGAGATCGGCAAGCCGCGCGCTGAGGCATTGGGCGAGGTGCAAGAGGTCATCGACACGTGTGACTTCTTTCTCGGCGAGGGTCGGCGGCTGTACGGGCAGACGGTGCCGAGTGAGATGCCGGACAAGCAGCTGTTCACGTTTCGGATGCCGGTCGGCGTGGTCACGGTGATTACTGCAGGCAACTTCCCGACCGCAGTGCCATCCTGGTACATCGTGCCGGCGCTGTTGTGCGGCAACGCCGTGGTGTGGAAGCCGGCCGAAACGGCGAATGCCGTGGCCGACGCGCTGACGTCCCTCTTGCATGCGGGTGGCGTCCCGACGGACGTCCTGCAGACGGTGCACATGGCAGGTTCCGACACGTTCGACGGTCTGAGCGCGGCACTGGATGCTGGCGTCGTCGACAAGGTCGGGTTCACCGGTTCGACCGACGTCGGCAGGTTGATCGGCGAGCTGTGCGGACGTCATCTGCAGTCACCATGCCTCGAGCTCGGCGGCAAGAACCCGATGGTCGTCATGCCGGACGCCGACCTCGACTTGGCCGTGGAGGGCGCGTTGTTCAGCGGGTTCGGCACTGCTGGTCAGCGCTGCACGTCATTGGGCACGGTCTGGGTGCACGAGTCTGCGGCGTCCGAGTTCGTGTCGCGTTTCGTCGCAGCGGTGGAAGGGGCAGCAGTCGGCGATCCTCGCGCTGACGTCTTGTACGGGCCGATGATCGACGGGCGCTTCCTCGAGCGGTTCGAGGGTTGGCTGGGGTTGCTGGAGTCGCATCACGCCGTGCGGGGGTCATCAGGCGTGGGACGGATTGATGCGGCGAATCCGCGCATGGGCTTCGTTGGTGATCCGGAGAAGGGGTTGTACGCGCACCCCACCGTCGCGGTCGGCGTCCGAGGTGGTGACGCGTTGGCGTCCACCGAGACGTTCGGTCCGCTGGTCGGGGTGGGTGAGTTCGGCTCGCTGGACGAGGCGATCGAGCTGTCGAACGCTCCGGGGTACGGGTTGTCGTCGTCGATCTACACCACCGACCCGAAGTCGGTCTGGCGGTATCGCGAGGGCGTGAGCGCCGGGATGGTGAGCGTGAACAACTCGACGTCGGGGGCGGAGGCGCATCTGCCGTTCGGCGGCAACGGCAAGAGCGGCAACGGCTCCCGCCAGAGCGGCATCTGGGTGCTCGACCAATTCACCCGCTGGCAATCGATGAACTGGGACTACAGCGGCAAACTCCAGAAAGCCCAAATGGACGTCATGGATCTGCCCAGCGACCCCGAATTTCGCCTCTCGGCCGATTGACCCTGTTTGGGTGCAACGACGCGTTCCCTCCAAAACACGGAACTATCACAGAGTCATCACCCCGACGTGGCATCAGGACGCCCTCGCGTCCCGCCTGATGAGTCTGCAAAAGTTCCGTCATCTGGAGGGAACGCGTCGTTGCACCCAAAGGGGTAACGTCGATGTGTGTCTGATCAGGGTGGCGCCGAGGTTCTCCCTGTCCTGCGTGCGAAGCGGGATGAGGTCCAGGCCGAGCTCGAGGGGTTGACGCAACCGACCCCGGACGCCGGCGGCATCTCGTTCGGCAAGCGGGTCGGTGACGGGACGAGCATCGCGGTCGAGCGCCTCACCCAAGTCGCTGCCCATGACCGGCTACAGGTCTTGCTCGCCGAAATCGATCGCGCCGAGGCCAAGGTCGCCGAAGGAACGTACGGACGCTGCGACAACTGCGGGACGCCGATCGCACCTGCTCGACTTGAGGCACGCCCATGGTCGACCCACTGCGTTGATTGCGCCTGACCGTTGATCGGCCGGGCTCTTCGCACCACGGCCCCATTCGGACTCGCCGCCGGCACCCTGTACTTCGTCATCATCGGACTGACCTCGACGCTCTTCACCGTCTTCGGCGTCGAAGGCCTCAGCGCCTTCCAACTGGTCCTCTTCATCGGTGTCGGTGCGGCGCTGGGACTGGCCCTGGGCGCGGTCGTCGGAATTGCGCTCGGTACGGGCATCCGTGCTGGACGCCCCGCGTCCCAGCAGCGCGTCGCGGGCGCGTTACTCGGTGGGGCGCCGGTGCTGGTGCTCACTCTCGTCGAGTACGTCACCGGCGCCATCGGCGTCCTCGCGCAAGACATCACGACCGTGGTCGTCATACCGACCGCAGTGGCGACGATCGGATCGGCCGCCCTGGCACCCAACCTCACGCCTTCGGGGTAACTCCTCAGGGCTATCACCCCGACAGATCACCCCAAAGGTGTGCCGTCACCCGAAGCGACCTGAGACGTAGTCCTCAGTGCGCTTGTCCGCCGGGTTGGTGAAGATCTTCTTGGTCTGGTCCATCTCGACGAGGCGGCCATGCCGGACGCCGTTCTCGTCGACCTCGGCGGTGAAGAACGCGGTGCGGTCAGACACTCGAGCCGCCTGCTGCATGTTGTGCGTGACGATGATGATCGTGTAGTTCTTCACGAGGTCGTGCATCAGGTCTTCGATCTTCGTCGTCGAGATCGGGTCGAGGGACGCCGCGGGCTCGTCCATCAGGATCACGTCCGGCTCTACCGCGATACAGCGTGCGATGCACAGCCGCTGCTGCTGCCCGCCAGACAGCGTGAACGCGCTCTCCTTCAGCTTGTCCTTGACCTCGTCCCACAGCGCGGCCCTGGTGAGCGCCTCCTCGACCAGGTCGTCCATGTTGGAGACCTTCCACCCGTTGACTCGCGGGCCGTACGCGATGTTGTCGTAGATGGACTTGGGGAACGGGTTCGGCTTTTGGAAGACCATGCCGACGCGTCGCCGCACCTCGATGATGTCGACGTCCGGCGCGTAGAGGTCTTGCCCGTGATAACGGATCGTTCCCTCGATTCGCGCGCCGGGGATCAAGTCGTTCATGCGGTCGAAGCAGCGCAGCACAGTCGACTTGCCGCAGCCGGACGGCCCGATCAGCGCGGTGATCTGGTTCTTGCCGAACACCATGCTGACGTCTCGCACGGCGCGGTAGTCGCCGTAGAAGACCGACAGGTCGATGGTCTCGATGACCGGATCGATCGAGTGGTCGCCGGACGCGCGCCTGGACGCCACCGCGCCGACGTCAAGTGTGGGCGCGCCCTTGGCATCGCTCGCCTGGTCCACCACCGTCACCACCGCTTCTGGGTCTTGTTGCGAATGTAGATGGCGACGGAGTTCATCGCGAGGAGCAGCACGAGCAGGACGACGCTGGCAGCTGCGGCTAGGTCTTTGAACTCCGCTCGGGACTCAGTCGTCCACTGGAAGATCTGGATGGGCAGCGCGGTGAAGGATGACATCAGCCCGTCCGGGTTGAACCGCACGAAACCGATCCCCAGCATGACGAGCGGTGCGGCCTCACCGATGGCCCGGGACAGCGCCAGGATCGCGCCTGTGGCCATGCCCGGAGTCGCCGCAGGTAGTACCTGACGCCAGATGGTCTGCCACTGCGTGGCACCCAGGGCCAACGACCCCATACGAATCGAACGCGGAACCGCCCGGATCGCCTCCCGGCTCGCAATGATGACGGTCGGCATCACCAGCAGCGCGAGCGTCAGCGACCCCGTGAGGATGGTCGGGCCGAACCCGAGCGTTCGCGAGATGAACGCCAGCCCCAGGATCCCGAAGATGATGGACGGCACCGCCGCCAGGTTGAGGATGTTCACCTCGATGATGCGGTTGATTCGCGCGTTGGGGTTGGCGTACTCCTCGAGGTAGATCGCCGCCGCGATGCCGGTGGGAATCGTCCACAACGCGGTGAAGAACATCAGCCACAGCGTGCCGGCGATCGCCGACTGCGCACCTGCCGTGGCTGGTAAGACCTGCGACGGCATGTTCGTGATGAGCTGCGCGTCCAGTCGCGGCCATCCACGGATGACGATGTATGACAGCAGAACAACCAGCGTGACGACGCCAACCGAAAGGCACGCGAGCAACATCCAGCGGAACAGCTTCTCGCGCAGAGGCTCACCGCCGGACGACGTGAGCGGTCGTCGCTCGGTGCCGCGAGCCAGAGTCGGGGCGCTCATTCGTACACCTCGCGGTACTTGCGCACCATTCGGATGCTCAGCATGTTGAGCAGCAACGTGAACGTGAACAGCAAAAGCCCGACCGCGAAGATGGTCTTGTACTCGATCGACCCCGTCGGGACGTCACCGGCACCGGTGCCGGCGATGAACGCGGTCATCGTCTCCATCTGCTCGAGCGGGTTGAACGTGAGGTTGGCTTGAAGCCCGGCCGCGATGGTGACGATCATCGTCTCGCCGATCGCGCGTGAGATGCCCAAGATGAATGCCGCCGCGATACCCGACAGCGCCGCGGGGACGACGACTCGCGTCGACACTTGCCGTTTGTTACTGCCCAGCGCGAACGCGCCTTGCCGCAAACCGTTCGGGACGGCCGCCATCGCGTCCTCAGACAAGGACGCCACCGTCGGGATGATCATCACGCCCACGATCAGACCGGCAGAGAGAGCGTTGAACGTGGTGGGCAGGTTGTCGCCGGGGACGATCGCCTTGAGCACTGGCGTCATGAACGTCAGAGCAAAGAACCCGTAGACGACGGTCGGGATACCGGCGAGCACCTCGAGCATGGGCTTCAAGAACTGCCGCAGTCGGCTCGGTGCGTACTCCGACAGGTAGAGCGCTGATCCAAGGCCCAACGGCAACGCAACGATGCACGCGATCGCGGTGACCACGAGCGTCGCTGTCACGAGAGGCAGGACGCCGAACTCCTGCGGCTCGATCAGCGGCTTCCACGTTGTGCCGAACAAGAAGTCGGTGATGGACACCGTCTCGAAGAACTGGATCGCAGGTATGACGAGCGCCACGATGATGGCAACGGTCGTGACGACTGCCACGGCAGCCGCGCTGAAGAGCACGGCCTTGATGGCCCACTCCCCATATCGCGGACGCTGCTGCCGCAGGAACCCGGAAGTCCCTGCGGCCGCAGCCCGCTTGTCGACCTGGAGCGTCACTCGATCACAACCCGGCTGCTGACTGCAGATCCGCCAACTCGGACTCGAGG
>DASUFV010000294.1:0-2101 GCA_036274415.1 Actinomycetes bacterium | reverse complement strand
GCCCGGTCACGCGGTTGGCCTGTCGTTCTCGGTAGCGCAGCGGGTGCGGCCGCTCCCCAAGAGTCTGGTCAACATCTTCACCGAGTACTCCGCTGACCTGAGCCTGTCGACACCGACGTCCGGCGACCTGTCGCCGTGGGCCGCTCGCGGCGTCCTGCTGCTGAACCGGGTGCTCACCGTGCAGCCCGGTGCACCGGCGTCCCATCGCGGCAAGGGATGGGAGCAGGTGACTGAGGCCGCGATCCGCGGGTTGGCCGCTCGAGGTGGTCCGCTCGTCGCCGTGCTCTGGGGCAGAGACGCTCAGGGGCTGGCGCCCATGCTCGACGGCGTCGCACAAATCGCGAGCGTGCACCCCAGCCCGCTCTCGGCGTCCCGGGGGTTCTTCGGCTCCCGACCCTTCAGCCGAGCCAATCAGGCCCTTCAGGCAGCAGGAGGTGAGCCGATCGACTGGGCCCTGCCCTGACCGCGGTGCCCGTTCGGAGTCTTATCTGGCCAGAGCTCCCTCTACGCGGTGCTGATGTGGTCGAATCGTCCGCGGGAGGAAGCGGAGGGGGCAGGTGCACCAGGCTCGTCGACGGTTCGTCGCTGCGTTCAGCGTGCTGCGTGTTCGCGACATGCGGCGGGTCTGGGGCTCGCAGGTGCTCAGCGAGGTTGGCGACTGGGCGGCGCGATTCGCACTCGCAGTACTCGTCTACGACCGCAGTGGGTCACCGTTCCTCACTGCAGCCACGCTCGCAGTCACTTACCTGCCGTACCTGCTGAGCCCGATCATCACGCCACTCGCCCAGCGCTACTCACTGCGACGCATGATGATCGGGTCCGACCTGCTGCGCATGGTCCTGTTTGCGTTCATCGCCTTACCCCTGCCGACCTGGTCGCTCCTGACACTGGCGTTCGTCGCCGGGCTGGCCACTCCGCCCTTCGAAGCGGCGCGCACGGCGATCATCCCCGAAGCGGCCGGCGAAGACCGCATGGCCGATGGCTACGCGTTGAGCAACGTCACGTTCCAAACCGCACAAGCCTTCGGACTGGCCACGGGTGGCGCACTGCTGTTCTTGATCGGGCCCGAAGCGGCTCTGATCCTCAACGCCGCGACGTTCGGCGTCAGTGCGGTGCTCCTGTTCCGGATCGACGCCGGACGCCGGCCGCCGCCTCCTGAGCCACCCGTCACGCGCACGCGCAACGCCTTCAGCCTCTTGTCGCGTCGTGGGCTCCTGCGCCAGATGCTCATCTTCTTCTTGCTGCTGGCACTTGCGGACGCCGCGATCAGCGGCTTGTTACCGGTGTTCTTGCGGAGCGCCGACGTGAATCCGATCCTGATGGCGGGCCTGATCGCGACGGCACCGCTGGTTGGCGCATTAAGCGGAACGATCGTTCCACGCGAAGGGTCACCTGCTCATCTCTTGCGGGTGTCGTGCACGGTCACGGTGTTGGCGGCGAGTCCGGCTGCCGTTCTGTTTGCGCTCGCTGACACGGGGTCCGCGACGATGGTCGCGCTACTGACACTGGCGGCCGTGCTCGCCTACGGTGTCACGATCGCCGCAGACACTCCCACCATGACTGGATCGATGATGATTGTCCCGGAGCACCTGAGAGCACCGTTCGTCTCGATCGTGCAACCCGGCCTGATGGGTGTTCAGGCGATCGGTGCACTCGCCGCCGGTGCGATCGCGTCTGTTATCCCCACGACATCCACGATGGCCATCGCGTTGATCATCCCCGTTGCTTACAGCTCGTGGGCGCTGCTGCGCACCCTGCCGCCCGCCGAGATCGACCTGCGCACACCGTCCGACGCGCCGACGACCACCCAGATACGCCGGCGAGGCGCCGAGCAGGTCACGTAGCCTGCTCCGCGTGAAAGCCATGGTGCTCGCCAACTCCGACGACGACGATCCTGGCCTGGTCGGTGAGCGCCTGATCGAACGTGGTTTCACCCTGACGATCGCCTACCGCGACAAGGGCGACTCGCTCAGCCTCGATGGCGTCGACCTTCTCGTGCTGCTCGGTTCGGACTGGTCGGTGTACTGGAGCGAGATCGCCGCCCACGTCGAACGCGAGGTCGGGTTGGTGCGGGCGGCGGTGGCGTCTGACACCCCCATGC
>DASUFV010000293.1:0-2661 GCA_036274415.1 Actinomycetes bacterium | reverse complement strand
CGGATCCTTGGACCGAGAACACGGCGAGCGCGACGGTACTCCGCGGACTCGGCGATGGGCGGTTCGTTTCCGGCGCGAGCTTTCCGATCGAGCCGATCACCTCCATGATGCTCAGCGATATCAGCGGCGACGGCGTGCTCGATCTGCTCAGTGCAAACCGCGATGTGTTCGGGGTGAGCGTGCGTCTGGGCACAGGCAACAGCGAGTTCTTGAGCGCCCAGGACTATCCGATGGAAGGCCGGCCTGACGCGTTCTCGCTCGGCGACTTGGACGAAGACGGACTGCCCGATCTCGTGATCCCCAGTTCTCCCGATTCGCTCAGTGTGCAGCTGAACGAGGGCGACGGAGTCTTCGGCGAGCCGAGCGCCTACACTTCCGGTCCGGAGCCGAGCTCCGTCGCGATTGCAGACCTCGACGGCGACGGTCACCTCGACGTGACGGTCGCCCATTCGGGCAACGACCAGGTGAGCGTGTTCTTGGGGCTTGGAAACGGGGCGCTCGATGAAAAGGTGGACTACCCCAGTGGTTCTTCGTACTCGGTGGGCGTCGCCGACGTGACGGCAGACGGCCGGCTCGACATCGTGACGATGTTGGATGACGACGGGGTCAGCGTCCTAGCCGGGCGGGGGGACGGCACGTTTGCCAAGCACCAAGACTACCTCGTGGGCCACAATCCACTCGGGCTGACGCTCGGCGACGTCACGGACGACGGCCAGCCCGACATCGTGCTCTTCGGCGACGCAGTGACGGTGCTGCACAGCACGCCCGACGGCCTCAGCCCGTACCAGCTCGAGTACCCCACCGGCAGCGAGGTCAGCATGCATTGGCTCGCCATCGGCGACGTCGACGGCGATGCCCACACCGATCTCGTCGTCCCCACGTACGATGGCACGGTGTCGGTCCTCTTGAACGAGTGTCGCTGACTCGCTCTGTCAACCCAAAGCGCGCTGTCACCCAAAGGCGCCCGCCAGGGAATGGCACATGGTTTGCTTGTATGACAGGTCGTTTTGTCGAGACCGTCTTCGAAGGCATGGCTGGCTGGGCTGGCCGCACCACTAGCGGCGTGCACCGTTGCGTCGACACAGCCGTCCGGAGACCCAGATTCGACGTTTCCAAGTCGCCGCACGAGCTACCCGATCGGTGAACGAGCGCTGGGCTTCATCGCCAATCAGTTCGACGACAGCGTCAGTGTGGTGGATCTGGACAGCATGGCCGTACTCGGGACGAGCCCGGTCGGTCGCGATCCGGTCGAAATCGACGGCCCCCGCCACCTGACCTGGAACGCCGACCAAGCGAGATTCTATGCCGTTCTTAGCTATCCCTTCGAGGTGGTGAGCCCACATGCGACTCAGTTCGGCAGCTCGATTCGTGCGGGCTATGTGCAGTCGCTGGACGCGGCCGACCTGCGGCCCGTCGGCGAGGTGCGCGCCGAGGAGCGGGCCGGTGACCTGGCCTTGGCAGCCGATGGATCCCAGTTGGCGGTCACCCACTTCGACACGCTGCGCTCCCTCGAGGGCGAGACCTTGGCGGAGCGACGTTCAGACTTGGTCTTGATCGAGCAGCCCGTGGGCATGACGAGCGCCACTGCACCCTCTTGGCGGGCCCCCGCCTGCATTGCGCCCTCGGCGATCGCCTACGGCCAGCAAAGCGACCGCGCCTTCTTGGTTTGCACGGGGGAGGATTCCATCGGGGTCATGGACACCCGACAAGGAGCCCTGATTTCGTTGACTCCGTCGGCGGCTCCGATGCTCAACAAGCCGTTCAAGCCCTGGACCATCACGCTGGACGGCCCGCGCGAACGCCTGCTGATTTCGAACCAACAGGTGAACACGGTGGATACTTTCAGCGCCGAGGACAACCCCCGTCTGCTTTCGAGCGCTCGAGTCAATGGCGTGCCGTTCCACGCGGCCTGGGTCGGCGAGGCTGAGTTCATCGTGGCGCTGCAGCGGCCGAATGGGGTTGCCCGGGTGAGTGCAACGGATGGCGCTGTGTTGGCAGAAGCCGCCTATTCGACCGCAGAGTGCGAGAATCCAAGTGAGCCGCAGTTGCTGCCTGATGGCCGGCTGTTTCTGATCTGCGAGGGGGACCACTACGCTGTCGGAGCACTGGCAGAGCTCGACCCACGAACGCTGACGATCGTGCAGCGCGTCGAGCTGGGCTTGTACCCCGAACGCATGGCGGTCGTGCTTCCATGACCTCGGGACGCCTGCTCACCTGGACATTCTTGCTCGGCGCAGCCCTGACGCCGAGTTGTTCGACCTCGGTGGACTCGACGGACGGGGTGGCTCGGGGACGAGCGTTGTTTCGGTCCCGGGCACTCTCGAGCTCGGGCATCAACCTCTACACGTGCGCCACCTGCCACGACGCCACGGAGGCTGAAACTGAACAGCTCAAGACCGGCGGCGCACTGGCGGGAGTCACGCTGCGCACGAGCTTCTGGGGCGGTCAGAGCAACGACCTGCTGGCCGCGATCAACGAGTGTCGCTCGAACTTCATGGGAGCCAACGCCCCCTTGGGAGCCGATGAGCCGGACGCCGTCGCCCTGTACGAGTACCTGACGAGCCTCGAACCAGGAAACGCCGAACCCGTGCCATTCACTACGGTGCGTATCATCGACGACCCGCTCGACCGGGGGGACGCAGTCAACGGCGCTGCACTCTA
>DASUFV010000292.1:0-7008 GCA_036274415.1 Actinomycetes bacterium | reverse complement strand
CGACGCAGGGGGCAAGGCTCGGGCTGCGCGCCTTCGATGTCAGATGGCGTCGGACGGCGTCCGGCCTGTCCGCACCGACCCAGGTGACGTCGGCGCGCGACGGCCGGGACCGGCTCTTCGTCGTTCAGAAGGGTGGCCAGGTCAAGATCGTTCGCGACGGAAACGTGGTCAACCGTCCCTACCTGGCGATCGGGGGACGGGTGGACCCGGTTGGCGAGGGTGGTCTGCTGTCGGTGGCCTTCAGCCCCACCTTCCGACAGGACGGCCTGCTCTGGGTGACGTTCTCCCGACAGATTGACGGTGACCTCGTCGTCGCCCGACTGCGCGCCAGCGGGCCGCACGCCGATCACGTTCGCGCGAAGACTCTGCGACCGATCATGCGCATCGAGCACAGCAGCGAAGAAAACCACTTCGGCGGGCAACTGGCCTTCGGGCCCGGCAAGCGCCTGTTTATAGGTACCGGCGACGGCGGGAGCTTCGGTGACCCGCACAACAACGCAGGCAACAGGGGATCGCTGCTCGGAAAGGTGCTCCGCATCAACCCCTTCAAGCACTGCAAGGGACGCGGCTACTGCATCCCGGACGGCAACCCGTTCAAAGGAAAGCGCGGGCGCGACGAGATCTGGTTGATGGGGCTGCGCAACCCGTGGCGATTCAGCTTCGACAAACGCACCAACCGGCTCTGGATCGGCGACGTCGGCCAGGACCGCTTCGAGGAGATCGACCGCGTAAGCCCGCGCCCCCGACGGATCCACCTCGGGTGGTCATGTCGCGAGGGACGCCGGATCTACAACGCCAGCCGGTGCCGTCGCTCGGTCCGATACCTCGGCCCGAAGGTCGTGGTCCGTCAGCCGATCGCGCAGTCGATCGTTGGTGGGTTCGTCTATCGCGGTCGCCGTTACGACCGCCAGATCGGCGGCGCATACGTTTTCGGCGACTACGTGACGCGTCGCATCTGGCTGTTCCGGCCGGGCGCCGGCAAGGTCGCGCAAGAGGCACGCATCGGTGGCGGCCTGACGTCGTTCGGCCTGAACGACCGCGGCGAGATCTACGCCGTGACCATCGACGGATCGCTCTGGCGTATGCGAGTCGTGCGCGGATAACGCCGATAAATCAAGAGCCACCTGAGGTCGATGGTGGCTACCCTCGCTTGCCATGAGCGGGGCAGAGGTAGACCCCAACAGCTCCGGCTTCGACGTCGGCGCGTTCGATGCCTACCTCCGGGATCGCACCGAAAGCGATCTCTTCGCCGGTGTCGTCCGGGTCGACCACCAACCCTCCGGTGGACCCCACACGGTCCTGCTCGAGCAGGGATACGGGCTCGCCAGCCGAGCCTGGGGCGTCCCATGTACACCGGACATCCGCTTCGACACCGCATCAGTGACCAAGCTGTTCACCGCAGTCGCGACGCTGCAGCTGGTGGACGCGGGCGCGTTCGGCCTCGACACGAGCGTCACTGAGTACCTCGAGCTACGCGGCACGCCGATCTCGTCAAAGGCGACGCCGTATCACATGCTCACTCACTCGTCAGGCATCGCCGACGACGCGGACGAGGAGGCCGGAGAGCGGTACGAGGACCTCTTCATCGACACGCCGAACTACTCCTTCCGCGAGACCAAGGACTTGCTTGCCGGTTTCATCGACAAGCCGCCCAACTTCGCCCCTGGCGAAGGCACTCGCTACAACAACGCGGGGTACTTGCTGCTCGGCTTGATGATCGAACGGGCGACCGGCATGAGTTACCGCGAGTACGTGAGGCAGCAGGTCTTCGAGAAGGCCGGAATGACCGGCGCCGTCTTCGCCTCGTCGGACATCGTCACACCTCGAATCGCTGAAGGGGCCGACCCCATCAGGCACGAGGCGGGGACGGTCACTGCCTGGAAGCGCAACATCTTCTCGTACCCACCGACCGGGTCGCCCGACGGCGGTGCGCACGTGACCGCAGCAGACCTGGTTGCCTTCCACGACGCGTTGCAGGACGGCGCGTTGCTGTCGGATGAGCTGACCGCGGAGATGCTGAAGCCGCACGAGCTCTATCGCACGCGGAAGGTCGGAGCGCAGTACACCGGTTACGGCTTCATGTTCTCCACCGACGCCGCCGGAGAGGTCGAGACGTACTGGAAGGAAGGCATCAACGTCGGAGCGAGCGGAATCCTCAGCCGCTACCCACGTTCGGCCCTGACGCTGGTCATCTTGAGTTCCATGGAGGACGGTGCGTGGGAGCCACTCGCGGAGGTCGACCGCATGCTCGGGGTGAACACACCCGACCCCGATACCATCGACTAGCCGCGATCCACTAGGCATGAGTCCGCATCCGTCGACTCGTCATCCGCCCCACTCATCGAGGGAGTCCCCGTGTCCGATCTGCAGCTCACCGTCGCCGGGGCGCCGCGACAGGTAGCAGCAGGGACGACCGCGGCGGATCTCTTCTCCGAGGATCGAGCAGTCGTTGTGGCCAAGGTCAACGGCGAGCTGCGCGACCTCGACCAGCCGCTTTCGGACGGCGACATCGTCGAACCCGTTCCCATCGACTCCGAGGACGGCCTGGCGGTGCTGCGGCATTCGTGCGCGCACGTTCTTGCGCAGGCGGTCCAGGACACGTTCGAGGACGCCAAGCTCGGCATCGGCCCACCCATCAAGGACGGCTTCTACTACGACTTCGACGTCGAGACCCCGTTCACGCCGGAGGATCTGAAGCAGCTCGAGAAGCGCATGCAGCAGATCATCAAGTCAGGGCAACGGTTCTCGCGCCGGGTCGTGACCGAGGCGGACGCCCGCGCCGAACTCGCCGACGAGCCGTACAAGCTGGAGCTGATTGGGCTCAAGGGCGGGTCGGACGCCGACTCGGCCAAGCCGCTGCCGGACGAGGTGATGGAGGTCGGCGGCAGCGAGCTCACCATCTACGACAACGTCGACACCAAGACCGGCGAGCGGCACTGGTCAGATCTCTGCCGCGGGCCACACCTGCCGTCGACCCGGCTCATCCCGGCGTTTCGTCTCATGCGGACGGCGGCCGCCTATTGGCGAGGCAGCGAGAAGAACCCGCAGTTGCAGCGCATCTACGGGACGGCGTGGCCGAGCAAGGACGCGCTGGTGCAGCACGTGAACCTGCTGGCGGAGGCCGAGAAGCGCGATCACCGCCGGCTTGGCTCTGAGCTCGACCTGTTCTCGTTCCCGGAGGAGATCGGGTCGGGTCTTGCCGTCTGGCATCCCAAGGGCGGCGTGATCCGCCGAGTGATGGAGGAGTACTCCAGACAGCGGCACGAAGCCGCCGGATACGAGTTCGTCTACACGCCGCACCTCACCAAGGGCACGTTGTTCGAAACGTCAGGGCACCTGCAGTGGTATGCGGACGGCATGTATCCGCCGATGGAGTTGGACGAGGGCCAGCAGTACTACCTCAAGCCGATGAACTGCCCCATGCATATGATGATCTTCAAGTCACGGGGACGTTCCTACCGCGAGCTGCCGCTGCGTCTGTTCGAGTTCGGCACCGTGTACCGATACGAGAAGTCGGGAGTCGTGCACGGTCTTACGCGAGCACGCGGGTTCACCCAGGACGACTCGCACATCTTCTGCACGCCAGAGCAGCTCGCCGGCGAGCTGGCGTCCCTGTTGAAGTTCGTCGTCGATCTGTTGCGCGACTTCGGATTGTCGGACTTCACCGCCGAGCTCTCGACCCGCCCCGACAAGTTCGTCGGCGAACCGGAGCAGTGGAAGGTGGCGGAAGAGGCGCTCGAAGAGGCGCTGAAGGCCGCCGAACTTCCCTACACCGTTGCCGACGGTGAGGGCGCCTTCTACGCGCCGAAGATCGACGTGCACGTCAAGGACGCGATCGGACGGAGCTGGCAGCTGTCGACTCTGCAGGTGGATCTGCAGTTCGGTGACCGGTTCGACTTGGAGTACCAAGCGGCCGACGGCACGCGGCAGCGACCCTGGATCATCCACCGGGCGCTGTTCGGCTCGGAGGAGCGGTTCTTCGGGATCCTGCTCGAGCACTACGCCGGCGCCTTCCCGGCCTGGCTCGCGCCCGTTCAGGTGGTCGGCATCCCCATCACCGACGCGCACATCCCTTACCTGCGCGATGTGGCGTCCAGGCTGAGCCAGCACGGCGTCCGGGTCGAGGTGGACGAGTCGGACGACCGCATGCAGAAGAAGATCCGCAATGCCCAGCGTCAGAAGGTGCCGTACATGCTGCTGGCCGGCGACGAGGACGCCGCACACAACGCGGTCTCGTTCCGGTACCGCGACGGCACGCAAGACAACGGCGTCCCGATCGACGACGCGGTGGCGCGCATCGTCGAGGACATCCGCGAGCGGCGGTAGCGACAGCGCAATGAGCTACCGGCCATGAGCGACCCGGCTGAGGGCATGCAGCGCCTCTGGGCGCCGGACCGGCTGGCGTATGTGCAGGGGGAGAACCGGCCAGACTCCGATGAGTCGGACGTCTGCCCGTTCTGTCGCGCTCCGGACGAACCGGAGGCCACGTCGCTCGTCGTGGCGCGGGGTCAAGAGGTGTACGTCGTGCTCAACCTGTACCCCTACAACCCCGGACACGCGATGGTGTGCACGTATCGCCACGTTGCGGAGTACGTCGAGCTGACTAGCGCGGAAACCCATGAGCTGGCCGATCTGACTCAGCAGACCATCGTGGCGCTCAAGCAGGCGTTCGCTCCACACGGGTTCAACGTAGGAATGAACCAAGGCACCATCGGCGGGGCGGGGATCGCCGCGCACCTGCACCAGCACGTCGTTCCGCGCTGGGGCGGTGACACGAACTTCATGCCGGTGGTCGCCAACACCAAGGTGATCCCTCAATCGCTGCCGGACACCCGCGACGCGCTGCGCGAGGCCTGGCCCAACTAGTGCCCAACAGGCCGCCCAACTATTGGGCGGTGGGCTGAGACTCGCGGTTGAGGATGCGCTCCAAGGGCAGGAAGGCTGCCAGGCACACGACGTGTGGCATGAAGATGATGCGAATCATCAGATAGGTCATCACGTGGAAGCTGAGCAGGAAGATCACCACGAACTGTTGCCATCGCGGTCGGATGAACAGCAGCACCGGTGAGGCGAACTCGAGCGTCACGATGAACCACTGGGTCAGCTGCAGGGTCCAAGGCATCTGCAGCAGTGGGTCGGCGAACATCGTGCCGCGTCGGATGACCGCTCGCGCGATGGTCGTCGAGTTCACCCAGCCCCAGCCGCCGAATCGCACCTTCGCGATCGCGGCCAGGAAGTACGTCGCCACCACTCCCACCTGAACCATGCGGAACGCCCAGCCCGCGGCCTGCGACGGCCTCATGTCACGAAGCGCGGCGCGCCCTGCGGTGGGAAGCACCGCGAGCGCCACCATGTAGCCGAATCGGTCGTGGTCGACCTTGCCGTACGAGAACGAGATGAACATCCACTCGAGGTACAACAAGAACGCCGTGGCGCCGAGCCAGGTTTGCCAGCGATGAGCGGCGTTGCGCACCACCAGCACAACCAGTGTCAGCGCAACGAGCACCAAGCCGTACTGGACGACGTGGACCAACGTCGATGTGGGCGCGGGCAGCGGCAGCAGTCGTCCGATCAGCAACGGACGGTAGAGCTCCGGGTCGACATAGCCGTGCGCAGCACCCCATGGACGCAGCCACAGCACGTCCAGCGGGATGAACACGTAGACGAGGACGCGGAATGCTGCGACCCGCGCACGAGGTACCGGCGTGAACCACCAACCGTCGAACGCGTGAGCGCCGAACCGCACGATCCCGCGCGTCGACAGGGATCGGCCTGAGCCGTCGTGTGCTGTGCCGGTGGAGGTCATGACGGCGACTCCGACTCCCACTCGGCCAGAACGGTCTCGTTGACTTCACCGGTCGGCACCTTGTCGACGACGACGGTGGCCTGGCGCACGATCCGCAACCCCACCCACGGCTCGTCTTCGGGGTGCAGGGCCGCGCGACTGTTCTCCACCGCTTCGAGCAGCGACGGATCTTCCTCGAATCGGGGGAGCTGGCCCTCGAACTCGGCCACGTTCATGCCCACGGTGCTCGGCGTCGGACGCACCAACGTCCAGTCGCCATCAGCGGTTCTCGCCTCGAGCGCCACGACCGCGACCTCTCCGGTTGCCTGGTTGCTCGTGGCGTACATACGGAAGGGGCCGAAGGGGAATGCGTCGTCGTTGCCGACGAACGTCCCGAGCAGCAGCAGGCCGAAAACGACGGTGGTGGCGACCAACCGCGCACGGCGTCCGGTCGTTGTCACCCGCGGAAGTCTAGGTGCCTGCGTCCCGTGTCAGTTCGCCGCCAGCACCTTCGCGGACACCTGAGGCGGCATCGGATCGTGTCGCCGGTACGTGCGCGTGAACGTGCCCGTGCCGTGCGACATCGAACGAAGGTCGATGGCGTAGCGCACGATCTCCAGCTGCGGCACTTCGGCGCGGACCAGCGTGCGCCCAGAGCCCACCGGTTCGGTGCCGATGACGTGCCCGCGCCGCGATGACAGGTCGCCCATCACCGCACCGACGTAGTCGTCGTCGACCAACACCGCGATCTCGTCGACCGGCTCCAGCAAGTTCACGTGACTCTGTTCGGCCGCGTCGCGCAGAGCGAGGGCACCAGCAGTCTGGAAGGCCATGTCGGACGAGTCGACCGAGTGCGCCTTGCCGTCGACCAGCGTCACCCGAATGTCGACCAGTGGGTAACCGGCGGCGACACCCTTTTCCATCTGGGCGCGCACGCCCTTCTCTACCGACGGGATGAACTGTCGAGGTACGGCTCCACCGACGACCTTGTCGACGAACTCGAAGCCGCTGCCCTGAGGCAATGGCTCAACCTCGATGTCGCAGATCGCGTACTGCCCGTGGCCTCCCGACTGCTTGACGTGGCGTCCATGACCCTTGGAGGACCCTGCGAACGTCTCGCGTAGTGCGACTCGCAGCGGAACGGTGTCGACCGAGACGCCGTATCTCGTGGTGAGTCGGTCGAGCAGGACGTCGGTGTGCGCCTCGCCCATCGTCCAGAGCAC
>DASUFV010000291.1:0-4017 GCA_036274415.1 Actinomycetes bacterium | reverse complement strand
GGTGACCTGCTGCCAGGACGCGACCGCTCCCACGCAGGGATCGTGACCCGCGCCGCCGCCATGGCGATCGACATCGCGTTGATCTCGCTGATCGCCGCTCAAGGGCTGGCGATCTCCGTGTCACTGCTCGGCGCGGTGCTCGACCCGATTCCCACCTGGCTCGTGGCCGGGCTGACGTTCATGTTCGCCATGCTCGGCCCGCTCTACCTCGCCCTGGCCTGGCGCACGGCGACCCGCAGCGTGGGCGGCGCGGTCGCCGGTTTCGCCGATCTGCGCGCTGACGGGAACAAGTTGGGCATCGTCCGCGGTTTCATCAGAGCGTTGATCAGCGTGTTCGCTCTGCCGGTGTGGGCATTCGGACTGATCGGCTGCTCGTTCCATCCACTGCGACGGTCGTGGGTCGACCGCGTCATGGGTGCGCGGACGCCGTACATCGTCCATCGCGAGAAGCGGCACATCTGACGGAGACGCGTACCCTGGTTCGGACGTTTCTTTCCCAAGGGAGCTGTGTTGGTCGACGGGCCACTGATCGTCCAGAGCGACAAGACCTTGTTGCTCGAGGTCGACCACGAACTGGCCGACGAGTGTCGGCATGCGATCGCGCCATTTGCCGAGCTCGAGCGAGCCCCTGAGCACGTCCACACCTACCGCGTCACCCCGCTGGGCCTCTGGAACGCCCGCGCCGCGGGGCACGACGCCGAGCAGGTCGTCGACGTCCTGCTGCGCTACAGCCGATACGCCGTCCCGCACTCGCTGCTGGTCGATGTCGCAGAGACCATGGCGCGGTACGGACGCCTCCAGCTTCTCGCGCATCCCACACACGGCCTGGTGCTGCAGACCAGTGACCGGCCGGTCCTCGAAGAGGTTCTGCGCTCGAAGAAGATCCAGCCGCTGGTTGGCGCGCGGCTCGATGACGACTCTGTCGTCGTTCATCCGTCCGAGCGGGGCCATATCAAGCAGGTGCTGCTCAAGCTCGGCTGGCCCGCCGAGGACTTCGCCGGGTACGTCGACGGCGAAGCCCACCCCATGGAGCTCGACCAGAGTGACTGGCACCTGCGCGAGTACCAGAAGCAGGCAGCCGAGAACTTCTTCCACGGTGGTTCCGGCGTCGTTGTGCTGCCGTGCGGAGCGGGCAAGACACTCGTCGGCGCCGCAGCGATGGCGATGGCGCAAGCGACAACGCTGATCCTCGTCACGAATACCGTCGCAGCGCGGCAGTGGCGAGACGAGCTGTTGCGACGCACGTCGCTCACCGCCGATGAGATCGGCGAGTACTCAGGATCGAAGAAGGAGATCCGGCCGATCACGATCGCGACCTACCAGGTGATGACCACGAAGCGAAAGGGCGTGTACGCCCACCTCGAGCTCTTCGATGCTCGCGACTGGGGCCTGATCCTCTACGACGAGGTGCACCTGCTGCCGGCTCCGATCTTTCGCTTCACCGCCGACATCCAAGCGCGTCGACGCCTCGGTCTGACGGCCACGCTGGTTCGCGAAGACGGTCGCGAAGGCGATGTGTTCTCGCTGATCGGGCCCAAGCGCTACGACGCTCCGTGGAAAGAGATCGAGGCGCAGGGTTACATCGCTCCCGCCGAGTGCATCGAGGTGCGCGTCACGCTTCCCGAGCGTGAGCGGCTGGCGTATGCGACCGCCGAACCGGATGAGCGATACCGACTCTGCTCGACATCCCGCGAGAAGTCGTACGTGGTCGAACAGCTCGTGCGACAACACCGTGGAGAGCCGACGCTGGTCATCGGTCAGTACCTCGACCAGCTCGATGAACTGGCGGGGCGGTTGGACGTTCCCGTTGTTAAGGGGGAGACGACCGTCAAGGAGCGGGAGCGGCTGTTCAACGCTTTCCGTGCTGGCGAGATCGAGACGCTGGTCGTCAGCAAGGTGGCGAACTTCTCGATCGACTTGCCCGAGGCAAGTGTTGCGATCCAGGTGTCCGGCGCATTCGGCTCGCGACAGGAGGAGGCGCAGAGGCTGGGGCGCATTCTTCGTCCGAAGGCAGACGGACGCGCCGCTCGCTTCTACGCGATCGTCGCGCGCGACACGGTCGATCAAGACTTCGCACAACACCGTCAGCGGTTCCTTGCCGAACAGGGATACAGCTACACGATCGTCGACGCCGACGATCTGCCGCTGGCCAGCGCGGAGCCGAACGATGACCAGTGACGTCGACACCGCGTTGGCGGACGCGCGCGCCCGCGTCCTGCACGACCTGTCGGCCACGCTGCCAACCACGCCCGCAGTTGTGGACACATTGGACGCGGCCCTGCGCGAACGCCGTCAGTGGGTGGAGCCCTGGCCCGACGGAGCCGCGTTCCTGACGTGCCTGGTGGCGCAGGACGTGCAGGAGGCGCTCACGCCGTCGGTCGGCCGGTGGCCGCAATGTCGCACCAACGGCGACCACACCCTCCATGTCGAACCTGACCTTGGGGCTGACCCCCATTGGGTGTGCGAGGACTGCCAGGGCGTGGTTGCTCCAATCGGTGAACTCTGACCGCTCCGTTCCGGCAAGATGACGCCATGCGGGACGCCAGCGAGGCCGATGCTCGACTCCTGGACGCCGCGGTGGTGGCCGGAGGGCTTGGGGCGCGGTACACCCAGTCGCATCGCAAGTACCACACGCTGCTGCACGTCGAGGATGTGTTGCTGCGCATCGAAGAGCTGCAGCCGCCCACCGAGCACGAACTGGCGTTGGCGCTCGCGGCGTGGTTCCACGACGCGGTGTATCAACCCGACCGCGACGACAACGAGGAACGCAGCGCCTACGCCGCGTACGACGCACTGGAGCAAGCGGGCGCGTCCCCCGAGTTGATCGCCGAAGTCGTCCGGCTCATACGCCTCACGGCGACCCACGAGGCCGATCCGGACGACGTTGCGGGTGCTGTCTTGTGCGATGCGGACCTGTCGATCTTGGGTGCTGCACCCGAGAAGTACCAGGAGTACGCACGCAACATCCGACAGGAGTACGCGCACCTGCCCGTCGACCAGTTCAACGCCGGGCGCGCGCGGGTGCTGCGGTCATTCCTCGAGCGTGAGCACATCTATCACACGCCGCTCGCGCGAAAGCTCTGGGAGGATCAGGCCCGCGAGAATCTCGCAGCCGAGATCGCTGCGCTCGATCCGCCACCGGACGCTGCCTGAACTCACGCCGCCTGAAAGGGAGGACCGTGTGCCACCGCCAGAGCACATCGTGGGGCTGAGCATGGTCTGCTTCGACGCAGCAGACCCACCTGCGCTCGCGGAGTTCTGGGCGCGACTGCTCGGTGGCGAGCGCACGGTCGACAAGGACGGCGACGCATGGGTGGTGCTGCCCAGCGGCGGGCCACGGCTGGACTTCCTTCGCGTGCCCGAACCGAAGACGGTCAAGAACCGCTTGCATCTCGACATCCACTCCACCGATGTCGCTGCCGCAACGGAGGAAGCCATCGCGCTTGGCGCCACCCGCGCGGACGACGTCTACGCCGGTGGACGTTGGCAAGTGTTGCGTGACCCCGAGGGCAACGAGTTCTGCCTGCTCCCGCCGTCCCTCGTCTGAGGCCCGCTCAGCGGCGCTTGGCGCTGCGCGGACGCCGACGCCGCAGCCCCGCTGCGTGAAGACGGGCGACCAGCTCACGAGACGTCACCGGTTGCGCGCCGGCAGCGATGGCGTCGTCGCGACGCTCCGTTGGGACGTCGTAGTGGTCACCGTCGAATCCGCGCTCTGGGATGCCGAGGGCCCGGGCGAACGCATGCAGCTCGTCGAATGACGTGTCGCTGGCCATGTGACACCACAAACGGTCGTGCGCTGGAACTTCTGCGTCATCGATCAGGATCAATGCAGCGACCTATCCGTCGATCCGCACCAAGGCCCGGACGTCCTCCAGTGCGTTCGCGCCGCCCTCGAGCGACCGTTCGGCAAACGAGATCAACGCGCGTTCGTGGTCAACGACGAGCGATGCGAGCGCAGACAAGGAGGCGTCATCGGCAGCGAGTTCAGGCAACGGAAGGTAGTTCTGCAACGCCACC
>DASUFV010000290.1:0-25561 GCA_036274415.1 Actinomycetes bacterium | reverse complement strand
ATCTTGTCGCAGTACAACGTCGGCGCCCAGACCCGGCGAACGGCGAACGTCGAGTGGCATCCCGAGGACGTTCTCGAGATTCATGAAGCCGATGCGGCTGAGCGCGGAATCCGCACCGGCGACTGGGTGGCGCTCAGCAGCCGAGTCGGCGAGACGCACATGCGCGCGCTGATCTCGGACCGCGTTCCGCAAGGAGTGCTGTACACGACGTTCCACCACCCGGAGAGTGGCGCAAACGTCGTCACGACCGAGTACTCGGACTGGGCGACCAACTGCCCCGAGTACAAGGTGACGGCGGTGCAGGTGCGTCCGTCCAACGCGGGCGCGCCGGTCGAGATGGAGCACGTCGAGGGCACCGAGCTCGACGACCTCGTGCGAATGGTCAACCAGATCGCGGCCAACCACAGCCACCTCGCCGAGGTGGACGCGGCACGTGCGGTCGCGAATCACGTCCGCCTCTTCTGGACGGCGTCGATGCAGAGCGACCTGTTGTCGGCGGTCGAGTCAGGTGAGGCCCAGCTCAGCCCGGTTGCGCAGCGGGCGATGGAGTCGCTGCAGCCGGCGTGAGCCGCTCGGCACCCGCGTACACGTTGAACGACGTGCCGCGGGAAAAGCCGACCAGGGTCAGGCCGGACTCGCGGGCGAGGTCGACTGCGAGCGTCGACGGCGCGGACACTGCAGCCAACACGGGAACGCCTGCCATGACGGCCTTCTGGGTCAGCTCGAACGATGCGCGTCCGCTGACCTGAAGCAGCCACTCGTTCGCGGGTAGGTCGTCGCGCTGCAACGCCCATCCGACGACTTTGTCGACGGCGTTGTGGCGACCGACGTCTTCGCGAACGCAGACCGGGTCGCCGTCCAACGTGAAGAGCCCGGCGGCGTGCAATCCGCCGGTGCGGTCGAACGCTGACTGTGCGTCGCGCAGTCGGTCGGGAAGGCTGGCGATCACTTCGGGGGAGATGTGGTGGCCCATGGCGAGCGAGCTGCCGCGGCGTCCGACCACGTCGCTGATGCTGTCGGTGCCGCAGATGCCGCAGGCGCTGCTCTGCATGGTCAATCGTGCGGCCGGGGGTGTGACTCCTAGGGCGAGTCGGACTTCGACGGTGTTCTCGTCGCAGGCGATCGCCCCGACGACGTCGGACGGCTGACGCACGACGCCCTCGGAGACCAGCCAACCGAGCGCGAGCTCGATGTCGTGCCCCGGCGTCCGCATCGTGGTGGTCGTGGTCGCCCCGTTGACCTGGACGGTCAGGGGATCTTCGACCGCGAGATGGTCGGCCACCTCGGACACCCGCCCATCACGGAACCGCGTGACGCGCCGCCTATCCACCAACCGCCCCATGTACCTATGGTGCACCCATTTGGGCGCAACGCCTCCCCCACCCCATTGGGCGCAACGCACCCCACCCATTTGGACGCAACGACGCGTTCCCTCCATATGACGGAACTTTCGCAGCATCACGGATCAGAGAATGCGGTCGAATTCGGTCACGCAAGGGGGTCCCTCGGCATGGTCGTACCGGACGCCGTCCCCAGTCACGACCACAGTCGAGCTCGACACCGTGCCGTGGAGCTCGCCATGGACGCACGGAGGTGATCCGTCGTGATCCGCCTCGTGTGAGCGCAAGATGGCACGAAGACTCTCCACCGCGGCGTCCTGCGTCGTGGACGCCGCAAGCGCAGCCTCGGCGCGCCGGCGAATGCCCTGTGTCTTCGCATCTCGGTCGTCGTCGACGTCCTGCTCTGTCAACACGTGCACACCAGGGGCCAGCGGGACGGTGCGGCGTCCACTGTCGTCATCCATCGACGTGACCGCCGCCATCGTGTCCGACGCGTAGATGACGTTGACCGGGTTGTAGGAACGCGGGTCGAGCGAGACCATCCACGCGAGCGCAGCTTCGTCGTCTGCGGCCAGCGCCTCGAGCGGCAACAGTCCGCGCGATTGCCGGGAGGCGTCGCGTTCGGGTGGACGCCCACCGGGGTGCCGGTTGGTGACCGCGCCGACCCGACCAGCCGGATCGACGGCCAGCCACGTTCCGCCCGCGAGGCGATCGCGTCCTCCCCACCGGGGCGGCGTCTCGCTGAGCAGCATGGGCGGATCGGAGGGACGAGCGAGAAGTTCGTCGCGGTTCGCGGCCAGGACGAGCGGCGCGTCCGGAATGACCTGCCAGGCAAGGATCACCGTGCACATTCATTCACCGTATCCAGGCCAGGACCTGCTCATGACTCTGCGAAAGTTCCGTCATATGGAGGGAACGCGTCGTTGCACCCAAAAAGGGGGTTGGGCTACTTGGGGCGGAGGGCTTCGTAGGCCATGACGGCGGCGTGCAAGGACGTCGTGGCTTCGGCGGAGTCGAGGTCGACGCCAAGGACCTTCTCGATCGTGGTGAGGCGCTGGTAGAACGCCTGCCGCGACAAGTGCGCGGCCTCGGCCGCCGCCGACTTGTTCCGTCCGTTCGCCAGATACACGCCAAGCACGGCGACCAGGTCGGTGTCGTTTCTCGCGTCGTGGTCGAGCAACGGCCCCAACGTGCGCTCGACGAACGCCTGAAGCCGAGGGTCTCCGCCCAGGACGTACAAGAGCCCGCGCAGTTGCACGTCCGGCAGCTCGTAATACGGCTTCTGCTCGGTCGAGCCTTGCGCCGCCTCCGCCGCGTGCGCCGCCTCGGCGAACGAACGCCGGACGGCGTCCAGATCGCGCACGGGCGACCCGACCCCGATGACGGGGCGACTCACATGGGACGAGTCCGCCTTGGCCAACACGTGTTGCGCGATGCGCGTCAGAACGGTTTCGGCGTCCGCGGTATCCGGCAGTGGCACGAGGACGCCGACGCGTCCCGGTCGAAGCGAACCGACCAGACCCTTCACGTCCGCAGCCCGCAGCGCGGACGCCACGAGCTCGGCCTCGAGGTCGCGCGGACGAGCATGCGGTTGGTGCGCACGGTCGGCACTGAGCTCGACCACCACGGCGACGAGCTCACGTCGCGCGGTTGGGACGCCTAACGCCGCCGTGCGTGCATGGATGTCGTCGGCTGACTCGAACCGACGGTCGATGATGTCGGCCAATGTCGTCCGGTGTGCCTGCAGCTCCATCGGGTCCTGTTGTTGCTCGAGCAGCCGATTCAGGGTCAACGCCGTGGCCGCGCGTTCGAGCACCATGAGCTGCAGTGCACTCGGCTCGCCGGCCGGTAGCAGCACGAGCCGCCCCCAGACCTCACCGCGCGCCTCGACCATGGCAACGACCCACCCCTCGGGTCCACACACGTCACTGTGCGCGGTCGTGACGGCCGCGCGCGAACGAGTGCTCCAGTCGCGCAGTACGTCGTCAGTGGCGCGATCGCCCGCATCGTGAGCCAGCACCTGATGCATGAGGTTCTCGAACACAGCCGGGCAGTGCGACAGGCGCGCGGCCTCATGCACGATGGACGCCGCAGGCGCGCCCTCGACGCACAGACGGGTGAAGACGCGGTGTGCGGCCTCCGAGGCGTGAAGCGCACTGATCTGCTCTTCGACAATTAACGAGTGGACGGCCTCCGTCACTTTGACGAACCTCAGTTCGCGGCCCAGGGCGACGAGGGGCAGCCCGAGCGTTTCGCACGCGCGGACCAGCGCCGTAGGAAGCTGCTCGAACCGGCGTCCCAACTCGACGATGAGCGCGACCGCACCGGCTGCGGACAGCGCGTCCGCGTACTCGCGGAGCTCAGCATCGGTCTCGGGGAGCGCGATGCCGGTCGTCAGAATGACCTCCCCGCCGCTCAGCAGCCCGGCGATGTCGGCGAGCTCGCTCACGTGCACCCAGCGCACGCGGGCGTCCAGCCCGGACGCCCCGGCCACGACGGTGGGCAGCCCGACGGTGAGCGCCGGCAGCGCCAGCAGGTCACGGACGCGGGGCAGCGCAGCATCGGACGCCTGCGTCCGCCCCGATGCGACAGCCGTCATGCAGCACCCCGCGGTCGTGTTGTGGTCACGCCGAGGTAGGGCGTAACCGCCGCGAGGTTAGCGACTGCGAGGTCCCGCGCGGCCAATGGACCATCGCGTTCCAGGTGACACGATGTGGTCACGAACGCTAGACGAGCCTCTGTCCAGGGGGTTAGGTTCGCCCCACGCAGCAGGCACTGCTCGGTCGATCGTGCGCAGAATCCGGAGATCGTGTGGTTTGAGGGGACCCACGCCGGAAGATTTCCGTGCATTGACCCCGCGGTGTGACACCTTGAGGAACCGGTCGGGCAGGGCTCCCGGCCAGGAGGGATGGGCATGTCGAGGACGCGGAGGAGCCTGCGGTGGGGGGCCGTGGCGATTGCGGGAATGGTGGCCGGGCTGTTGCCGCTGGTCACGATCAACGGAGCTCAGGCGGTCGAGCAGGACGGCGAGAACATCTTCGTCGTCGGAGAGCTCCAGAAAGTCGACAACCTCAACCCGTTCAAGGGCATCACGGTGGCGGCTTACGAGACGTGGGCGCTCACCTACAACACCCTGACCGGATACAGCGCCGAGGACTTCTCACCGGTGCCACAGCTGGCCGAGTCGTGGGAAGCGTCTGACGACAACCTGACCTGGACCTACCACCTGGTCGACAACGCCACCTTCACCGACGGCGAGCCGCTGACTGCCGACGATGTCGTTTACACGTTCAAGCGCGTCATAGCCGGTGAGTCGATCGAGAAGACCAACTACGGCAGCTACGTCAGGAACATCGAGACGGTGAAGGCGACCGACGACTACACGGTCGTCATGACGGTCAAAGAGCCGACCCCGGTGATGAACAACCTGCAGATCCCGATCCTGCCCGAGCACATCTGGAGCGAGATCGACTCCAACGAGCTTCCCAAGTACACCAACGAACCGGACTCCGATCCTCCCGGCATGGTGGGATCAGGTCCGTTCAAGCTGGTCGAGGTCGTGCAGGGCCAGTCCTACCGGTTCGAAGCCAACCCCGACTACTGGGCAGGCGCTCCGAACATCGACGGCGTCGAGTTCAAGATCTACCAGAACGACAACAGCTTGGTGACCGCGCTCGAGAACGGTGAGATCGACTTCGCCGACGACCTCGACGCGAAGCTGTTCGCCACGCTCGAGGGCAACCCGGACATCGCGGCTGAGTCGTCAGTGAACCCTGCCTTCAGCTACATCACCATGAACGGTGGCGCGAAGCTGACCGACGGATCACCGATCCCAGGAGCCACGGGGCACCCCTCGCTGCAGGATCCGGTCGTTCGTGAGGCCATTCACTACGCGATCGACAAGGAAGCGTTGGTCGAACGAACGCTCGACGGACGCGGCGAGCCGGGTGACACGTTCATCCCACCGATCTACGAGGACCAGCACCTCGAGATCGAGGATCCGATCACCTACGACCCTGACCACGCGAACGAGTTGTTGGACCAGGCGGGATACACGTTGGGTCCGGACGGCGTCCGAACGATGCCGGATGGGTCCGATCCGCTGGTCTACCAGCTGTACGACCGTTCCACCTCGAAGACATCCCAGACCACGATGGAGCTGGTGCAGGGATGGCTGAAGGACATCGGTATCGACTCCAACCTCGAGACGGTGTCGGAGAACCGGCTGTACGGCATCGCAGGCGACGGCACGTTCGACATGTACGAGTGGGGCTGGTCCGACGAGCCCGACCCCGACTACATGACGTCCGTCTTCACCTGCGGGCAGATGAGCTACACGTCGGCCAGCGGCAAGGTCTGGGCTGGGTTGAACGACAGCTTCTACTGCAACAAGGAGTACGACGAGGTCTACGAGGCGCAGGCCACCGAGATGGATCCTGCGAAGCGCAACGAGTTGGTCAAGCAAGCCCAGCAGATGGTCTATGACGCCAACGCGTACATCATTTATGAGTACTACGACTACCTGCAGGCGTACCGCAGTGACCGGTACACCAACTTCACGCGGCAGCCGACCGGTGATGGCCCACTGCTGTTCCAGTACGGGATCTACTCGTACCTGACCATCGAGCCGGTCACCGACGGTGGTTCCGACAGCGACAGCACGAACACCGCCCTCATCATCGGCGGTGTGGCAGCTGCTGCAGTGCTGGTCGGAGTCATCGTGTGGCTGGCGACGCGAGGGCGGCGCAGCTCCGAGTCCGACGTGGAGTAGTGCGTGGCTCAGATCAACCCGTCGAACATCGAGTCGCTGGACCTCGCCCGCAAGGGCGAGGTCCAGCGTCGTCCGTCACGCGTCGCTGGCCTGTCGCGGTTCACGGGGCGTCGGTTGCTGACTGGTCTCGGAACGTTGGCCTTCGTGCTGGTCGTCAACTTCTTCATCTTCCAGCTCCTCCCGGGTGACCCGCTCGCGCGATACAAGGGCGCCAGAGAAATCTCCGCCGAAGATCTGCAGAAGCTCCGCGAGGAGTTGGACGCGCCCATATGGGAGCAGTTCTTCAACTACCTGAAGGACCCGCTGCAGCTGGACTCGTTCTCCACGATCCAGGGCAAACATGTGTGGGACGTGATCTGGGCGGCCCTCCCGTGGACGCTGTGCCTGCTGGGCACCGCGACGATCATGGCGACGATCATCGGCATCTGGATCGGCATTCGCGCCGGCTGGAAGCGTGGCAGCAGGTTCGACCGGGTCTCAACGGGTGTGACGCTCTTCCTTTACGCCACACCCGAGTTCTGGCTGGGTCTGATCCTCATCCTGTTGTTCTCGACCGGCGTGTGGATTTTCCCCGGAATCTTCCCGAGCAGTTCGGCCATCGACGCTGGTGTCTCACCGGGGTCACTTGAGGGCATCATCAGCATCGCGTATCACACGATCTTGCCCGCCGCCGCCCTGGCAGCGGTGTATCTGGCCGACTACTCACTCATCATGCGTGCATCAATGGTCGACGAGCTGGGCCAGGATTATCTGACGACGGCTCGCGCCAAGGGTCTGATGGACCGCGCGATTCGCCGCAACCATGCGGTGCCGAACGCCTCGCTGCCGACGATCACACTGATCTTCCTCAACATCGGATTCGTCATCGGTGGAGCCATCACCGTCGAGACGGTCTTCTCTTACCCCGGCCTGGGGTTGCTCACGTGGGACGCGATCCAAAACCAGGACCTTCCCCTCTTGCAGGCACTGTTCTTGTTGTTCAGCGTCTCGGTGATCGTGTTCAACATCCTGGCCGACATCGCGATCGCGATCGTTGATCCGAGGATTCGGGTATGACCACGGAAACCGCCGAGCCGGTCACGCGCTCACCGCGGGCCATCGCGTGGAGCCGGCGCAGGACGTCCACAGCCCGCTTCCTGCGCAACTTCGCCAGCTACCGCACCGGCATGTTCGGCGTTGGCATCTTGGTGTTCTTCGTGCTGGTGGCTCTCACCGCACCGCTGATCTTTCCGGTGCGCCTGCTCAACCCCAACCTGAACCTCGACAACGAGTCGCTCTGTCACCCGAGCTGGGACTTCTACTACTGGTTGGGGTGCGACGACCTGGGTCGGTCGGTCATGGCCGAGCTCGCCTGGGGGGCACGTCCGTCATTGATTGTGGGCATCACCGCCTCGATCATCGCGATGGTCATTGGCACCTTGGTCGGTATCGCGAGTGGGCACTTTCGCGGTCTCTTCGGCGGCAGCATGGAGCGTCTGACCGACTGGTTCTTGGTCCTGCCCTTCGTGCCGCTCGTCATCGTTTTACAGGCGGTGCTGGGTCAGACGTCGATCTGGGTGACGGTGCTGGTGCTCGGGATCACATCATGGCCAGGAACCGCGCGACTGGTGCGGGCCCAGACTCTGAGCGTCGAGGCCCGTCCGTACATCGAGCGCGCGAAGGTGCTCGGCAACAGTGACTGGGCCCAGATGACGCATCACGTGCTTCCCAACGTGATGCCTCTGGTCATCGCCAACACCACTCTCACCGTGGCGATCGTCGTCCTCTCCATGACGACGCTGGCCTTCCTTGGCCTCTTCGACGACTCCATTCCGACGAGCGCGTTTGAGGTCGGCGGCATTTCATGGGGTGGAATGCTGGACGCCGCCGACGGCTCGGGCGCCGCTTTGTTGGGAGCCTGGTGGTTCCTGATTCCCCCGGGACTATGTGTTATCGCAGTGGTGCTGGCCTTCACATTGATTGGTCGTACCCTCGAGATCGTCCTGAATCCACGACTGGGGAGCGACTGAAGTGAGCGGAACGCCCGTGCTGGAGATGCGGGACGTGTTCTTGACATACCACCCACCGGAAGGACCGGTTCCGGCTGTCCGCGGTGTCAACCTGTCCGTTGGCGCTGGCGAGGTGGTCGGTGTTGCCGGCGAGTCAGGCTGCGGAAAGTCGACGCTGATCTCGACCGTGTTGAGGCTGTTTCCTACTAGCGCCAAGGTCGAGGGCGAGGTGCTCGTCGACGGCGAGAACGTCTTCGACATGAAGTGGAACCGCATGAGGGCGGTCCGGTGGGGCGAGGCGGCGGTGGTGTTCCAGGGGGCGCTGCACTCCCTCAACCCCATTCAGCGGATCGGCAAGCAGCTCGCCGAACCGATCATGATCCACGACAAGGGCGCCAGCGAGGCGTCAGCGATGAAGCGGGTGCGCGAACTGCTCGAGCAGGTGAACCTGCCGGCCAGGCATGCGAATGCTTACCCGCATCAGCTCTCCGGCGGTCAGAAGCAACGCGTGATGATCGCGCTGGCTCTGACCTGCGACCCGAAGGTGCTGCTCTGCGACGAGCCCACGACCGCGCTGGACGTGATGGTGCAGGCGCAGATCCTCGACCTTCTCAAGGGCATCGCGCGCGATCGCTCGATGGGCATGGTGATCATCAGCCACGATCTCTCGGTGCTGTCCACCAACTGCGACCGGATCGCCATCATGTACGCCGGTCGGATCGTCGAGCAGGGCGACGCACTCGACCTGTTCGAACACCCTGCCCACCCGTACACCCGAGCACTCATGGGTGCCTTTCCCACGATTGGTGACGAGACTTCTCGCTACGCCCCAAGCGGATTGCCAGGCGATCCACCGTTCCCCGGCGACCTCCCCAGCGGCTGCTCGTTCCATCCGCGCTGCCCGCGGGCAACTGAAGAGTGCAAGTCGATCGACGTACAGCTCGAGCCGGTTGGTCCAAGTCGCAAGGCGGCATGTATCCACGTGATGGAAGGGGCCGGCACGGTATGAGCATCGCGCCAGAGCAGGTGGCGGCACCGTCGTCCGTCGACACTGTCATCGAGGTGGAAGACCTTCACGTGACGTTCGCCGGGCGTGACGGTGGTGTGGCTCGCGCCGTCGACGGGGTGAACCTCAACATCCGACGCGGCGAGATCATCGCAATGGTCGGTGAATCCGGGTGCGGCAAGACAACGCTGGCCCGCACCATCCTTGGACTGGAGAAGCCGGCGTCCGGAAGGGTTCGCTTTCACGGCAAGCCGCTCGACTACGGCGGGCGGGCGCTGAAGGCCTACCGCAAGAACGTCCAACTCGTGCTGCAGGATCCCACCGGGTCGCTCAACCCCAGGCACTCCGTGTATGAGGCGGTTGCTGAGGGTCCGCGTACACATGGGATGGACGATGAAGTCGGACGCGTGACGCGCGCACTCGCGATGTCAGGACTGCGCCCGCCTGAGCGCTTCTTCTTGCGTTACCCGCACGAGCTGTCTGGTGGCCAGCGTCAGCGTGTGGTCATCGCCGGCGCTCTCGCGCTCGACCCCGAAATCATCATCGCCGACGAGCCGGTCAGCAGCCTGGACGCGTCCGTCCGCGGTGAGATCCTCGCGCTCATGCTGCGGCTGCGAGAGGAACTCGGACTCACCTTGCTCGTGGTGACCCACGACCTCGGTCTGGCGTGGAACATCGCCGACCGGATCGTCGTGATGTACCTCGGTCGAGTCGTCGAACAGGGGCCGACCGAGCAGGTGCTGAGCAATCCGCAACACCCCTACACGCGGGCGCTGCTGTCAGTCGTACCCGAGATGCACGGCACCGAGCAGATCGTGCTGCGCGGCGAAACACCTGACCCCACGCGCATCCCCAGCGGCTGCCGCTTTCACCCTCGCTGCCAAGAGGTGCAGTCGGGCGTCGCCGAAGAGGCCGGCGTGCTCGCGGCGTGTCAGGCCATCAGCCCAACGGTGTTGTCGGCCGACATTCCGATCGGCCCCGACGGAACGACTTCGCTGCCGCATGACGCCGCGTGCCACTTGGTGACACCGCCACCTGCTTCGTAGCGGATGGCATCAGTCGTCCATCAGAGGTAGGGCCCGCTGCTCCGCCCTGGCGGCTCAGCAGCCTCCTCAGGCATCTGCGCCCCGGGTGGTAGCGCCGCTCTGCGACGCATCTCTTCGAACTGTGCGCGCGCGGCCACTTGCTGTGCGAACAGCGCCGTCTGAATGCCGTGGAACAGGCCCTCGAGCCAGCCGACCAGCTGGGCCTGGGCTATACGCAACTCCGCTTCGGTGGGAGTGCTCTCCTCGTTGAAGGGAAGCGAGAGGCGCTCGAGCTCGTCGACGAGCTCAGGCGCCAGCCCGTCCTCGAGCTCGGCGATCGACCTGCGGTGGATCTCCTTGAGGCGCGCCCGGCCCGCCTCGTCCAACGGTGCGCCGCGTACTTCGTCGAGCAGCTGCTTGATCATCGTTCCGATGCGCATCACCTTGCCGGGCTGCTCAACCAGGTCGCTGATCGCCGGTTGCCCGTCGTTGTCAGCGTCCTGCGCCGAAATCTCCCCGACGGCTCTGCCGTCGGGCCCGACCACGACGATGCGGTCTCCTGACTCTTCTTGCGGCTGCGTCATGGCCCCATCCTGTACCAGAAATGCGGTGGACGCCGCAGGGGCCTCCCGGCAGGCTGAACAGCATGGATTCCGCCGGTGTAGCCGCCGTCCTCCCCGGTCACGACGTCCGACCCGTGCAGATGTCCGACGTCCCAGCGCTGTACGACCTTGTCGTCCGCATGAACATGGCCGATCTGGGCAGAGTCGACTCGACCGAGGCTGAGATCCGCGACGACCTGACTGGCCCGCACTTCTCCCTGGACGCCGACACCGTGGTCGCCATCGCTCCGGACGGCACTGCCGTGGTGTACGGGCAGGGATACGACGAGCACACCGGTGTCGGTTGGGTCGACGCCTACCTCGACCCGGGGCTGCCGAACTATGACGAAGTCGCGGATGCGCTGATCGCCGCGTGCAGCGAGCGGATCCTGGAGTCGGCAAGAGGACGCAACGCCACGTCGGTCAAGCTCACCGCGAACCTGTACGAGGTCGAGAAGCGAATGTGGGCGGCGTACGAGCGTGCGGGGTTCCACGTCGAGACGGTGTACTGGCGAATGGGCATGAAGTTCGCGGACGTCCCGCCCCAGGTGCCACAGCTCCCCGATGGTTACGAGATACGCAAGGTCACACCGGATGACGACGAAGTGATGGCTCAGGGTTACGAGCTGTACCGCGATACGTTCAGTGAGCACCACGGGTCGAGCGACGTCTCGCTCAAGGACTACTCGGACAACTGGCGCGGACAGGAGTCTTACGACCCCGACGCGTGGTGGTTTGCGTACGAGGGAGACCGTCCGGTCGGAATGTTGATGGGAGACAGGCGCCGCGTCGAGCAGGGCGATGGTTACGTCCGCAACGTCGGCGTCCGCAAGGAGCTGCGAGGACGCGGAATCGCCAAGGCGCTCCTTCTCACGTCCTTTGCGCATTGGCGAAACGTGGGCTGCTCCGGTGTCCAGCTCGGTGTCGACACGGCCAACGTGACGGGCGCAACTCGCCTCTACGAGTCGGTTGGGATGACGTCGATGCTTTCGGCGATCGCCCTCGAGCGCGAAGTGAGCCTCTAGACCGGGCTCTAGATCTGGTTCGCGTTCGACGGGAACGCGACCGTGTCGAGGAACGCGTCGACGAGCTCGTGGCAGCGCTTGCGACTCAGCTCGGCGATCTCATCGCTCTGCTGATATACGCCGTCGAAGTCAATGCCGTACAGCTCGGCCTCGCGCGCGCTGGCTGCACCCCATCGTCGGATGATCTCAGGTGTGACCTCGGGGTGGAACTGCAGGGCAAGCACCTTGCCGAGGCGATACGCCTGTGGACCGGCCTCCGTCGTCGCGAGGACAACCGCGTCGGCTGGCGGCGTGAACTTGTCGACGTGGAACTCGAACCATGGGCCCGTCGGCGCGAGGTCGGCGTCCTGCGACAAGATCTCGAACCAGCCGATCTCGACGATGTCCGAAGGCTCGGCGGATCCACCCAGCGCGTGCGACACCAACTGGCCGCCGTAGCAAATGCCGAGGACTGGTGTGCCAGTCTCAACGGCGTGCCGGACCGCATCCGACTCGCGCTCAACGAAGGGTGCCACGTGGTCCCAGTGCACGGACCAGTCCGAGCCCAACAGCACCAAGAGGTCGACGCCGTCGAGGTCGATCGGGTCGTGGCTGTCGCGGTAGGAAATCTCGACCGCAAAACCTCGTTCGCGTAACCGTTCGCCGACATACCCGAGGTCGTCGTCCCCAGTGTTGGCCATGACCAGCGCTCGCACGTCAACAGGCTAAGGGAGGGGCGACTCTTCGGACGAGGTCCGGCTGGAGGCGTTCGGTGTTGAGCTCGGCCCTCGCAGGTCGATCTCGGCCGGAGGCAGGGTGCGCAGCAGGGCCCATGAGCTGTACGCGATTGGCAGGATGAGGGCCAGCGCCATCGTGGTCGTGGTCGGAAGAGCTGACGCGACGAGCCCGGCACCAAGTGCACCTGCCGCCTGAACTCCCATCAGGGCCGGTTGCACCATCGACACGAAGGGTGCCCGCAAGTGATCGGGCACGATCATCATCGAGCCGGTCATGGTCGGGACGTCCGCCGCGATGGTGACGCCGTAGGCGATCACGGCAGCGAGCGTAAGCAGCACCATCGTGGCGGACGACGTGGTGTCACCGATCAATGCGAAGAGCACTGCCGAAGGGCTGGCGGCGAGGATCGTGACTGTGCACGAAATGCGCATGAGTCGGATCGGCGATCCGTCGCGCGGCACTAGAGCGCCGCTCAAGGCACCGACAAGCGGAGCCACGGCAATGATGCCGGACATCAGGATCGGATTGACGTCAGCGCTTCGCAACAGCACGGGTAGCAGGCCGCTGATGGCGGCGTCCGCCACGGCCAACAGCAGAAAGAAGACGAGCATCTGCCGCAGCAGACCCCGGCGCGTCATCAGCGTGAACGCCTTGCGTGTGCGGGTGATCGGGGGCTCGGGCGGTGGCGGACGGCGTCCCGCATCGATGCTGAAGAGGAGCACCGCAGAGACGCCGAACGTTGCCGCATTGAGGATGAGCGCCGCCTCTGGGCCGATGAGCAGTAACAGCGTTCCACCGACGGCAAGGCCGAACGCCTGAGCGGTCTGGAAGGTGACGTTGCTCAACGCGTAGCCGTCGGCCATGCGCTCTTCGCCAGCCGCTTCTGGGATCACGGCGGTGCGCGCAGCTTCGAAGGGCGGAGTCGCGAGGCCAGCGACGAACGCCAGTACGAGGAGCGACCACGTTGGCAGTGGCAGTGCGATCAGGGCGAAGAGGAGCATCCGCAGCACGTCGGAGGCGATCATCATCCGCCGTAGCGAATAGTGCTGTGCCCAGGGAGTGATGACGGGGCTGAACAGGTACGGCAGGTACGTGACGGCCAACGTGGCGGCGGTGAGGAACGGCGACCCGCTGCGGTCGTAGACAAGGACGGCGAGCGCGAAGCGTGCGGCCCAGTCGCCCACCTCGCTCAGCACCTGTGAGCCCCACACGCGACGCATGTCGCGGATCCGCAGCACGCTGAAGGCAGCGACGAACCGCTCGCGCGCTCGCGGCATGGGCCCCTCCCCGGTCCTCCGACCGAATTCGACCACCTGCCCAGGCGTTCGCCAAGCAACCCGGCCCACGCAGTGGGAGGAGTCGGCGCGGGGGGTGAGTTGGCGCGGGGGTGGAGTCAGTGACTGGGGAGGGTCCAGTCCACGGGCTCAGCGCCCATCGCCGTGAGTGCGTCGTTGACCCGGCTGAACGGGCGAGATCCGAAGAAGCCGCGGGACGCCGAGAGCGGGCTGGGATGTGGGCTGGAGATGTGTGGGACGCCGCCCAGCATCGGCACCAAGCCCTGAGCGTCTCTGCCCCACAGCACCGCGACCAGCGGGCCGCCGCGAACGGCGAGCGCCCGGATCGCTGCCTCGGTGACCTGCTCCCAGCCCTTGCCGCGGTGGGACGCAGGGACGCCGGGCTGCACGGTCAGCACTCTGTTCAGCAGCATGACCCCGCGCTCGGCCCACGGGGACAGATCGCCAGTGGCCGGGGTCGGGAGGGCAAGGTCGTCGGAGTACTCGGTGAAGATGTTGACCAGACTCTTGGGCAGTGGACGCACATTCGGTGCCACCGAGAACGACAGGCCCACCGGGTGCCCCGGCGTGGGATACGGGTCTTGCCCGACGATCAGGGCGCGTACGGCGTCCAGCGGCGTTCGAAAAGCCCTGAGGACGTTCTCGCCGGCGGGCAAGTAGCCCCGTCCCGCTGCGTTCTCCGCGCGCAGGAAGTCGCCCAGCGCAGCGATCGTTTCTTGCTGCGGCTCGAGCGCGGGAACCCACGAGGGATCGACCAGCTCGGCGAGCGGACGCGCAGGCATGCCGGTCAGCGTAGGGCTCGGTGTCCTGGTTACGGTTCCGGGTGTGAGCTTCACCCTGGACCGCGTGCGGTACGACTCCCACGAGGCACAACAGCTGATCGCCGAGCTGCAAGAGGAATACACCGAGCGGTACGGCGGGCCGGACGAGACGCCGGTCGACCCTGACGAGTTCGAGGCGCCGGACGGCGCGTTCTTCGTGGCCCACCGCGACGGTGAGCTGGTCGGTTGTGCGGGAATGCGCCGATTCTCCACGACCGAGGTGGAGGTGAAGCGCATGTTCATCCGGCGTCCCTTTCGCGGACGCGGTTGGTCGCGCACGCTTCTTGCGCTCGTCGAGGACGAGGCGCGCGCGTTGGGGTTCTCCCGCATCTTGATGGAGACCGGTCTCAGGCAACCCGAGGCCATGGCTCTGTACGAGAGCAGCGGGTACGAGCCGATTCCGGGATTCGGTCACTATCGCGACGCACCGGGCAACCGCTGCTACGCCAAGCAGCTGAACGAGGAGCGGAGCCTCAAGAGCGGAGGGTGAGGGATTTGAACCCCCGGATGCTTTCGCATCGCTCGCTTTCAAGGCGAGTGCAATCGGCCGCTCTGCCAACCCTCCCGGGACGGCCATTCTGCCGCACGCCTCAGTCGGGCGTGTCTTCGGCGTAGTGGGCCGCCAGGCGTCGAAAGCCTTCAGCGAGTGAGACCTTCGGCGTCCAGCCAAGGGCCTGCTGGGTGAGCGTCTGGTCGAACCAGTGCGCAGTCGACAGCTGCTCGGCGAGAAACCGCGTCATCGGTGGCTCGCCTTCGCGATGGGTTGCCGACCAAGCGCGCTCCACCACGGTGCCAGCACTGCTGGCGAGAGCGCGCGGCACGGAGCGTGCGGGCTCTGCAACTCCGGCAGCGCGGCAGATTCGTGCGAGCAGCTCGGCTACGGTGTGCGGCTCACCATTGGTGACGACGAAAGCCTGACCGTTCAGGTGCTCGCTCCGATCGACTGCCGCGACCAGCGCTTCGGCGGCGTTGTCGAGATACGTCGTATCGATCAAGGCAGTGCCGCCATCGATGAGCACAAGACGTCCCGCACGTGCGCGTTCGACGATGCGTCCGACCAGCTGGGTGTCGCCCGGGCCCCACACCAAGTGTGGACGGATCGCTACGACCGAGAGCGACTCCGACGCGGCATCGAGGGCCAGTTGCTCGGCCAGTGCCTTGCTGCGGGCGTAGTTGCCGCGAGTGCGGTCGGGATCTGCGGGCTCGGCGCCAGCCGCGACGAGAGGTTCGCCGAAATGCGCAACCGACGGCGACGAGACGTGCACCAGATGTCGGACGCCGAGCTCGCGTGCAGCGTCGATGACGTTCTGTGTTCCCTCGACGTTGATGGACTCGAACTCGGACCAGGCACCATTGACCGAGACCTTCGCCGCGAGATGAACGATGGCGTCCACTCCGGTGACCGCCTCGCGCACCCGACTTCGGTCGCGTATGTCACCGAGCACCTGGTGCCCCTGACCAGGGGCGCGCCGTCGTTGCATCGTTACAACCGCGTCACCGCGCTCGGCCAGCAAAGACGCGACCGTTCGTCCGAGCAGGCTGCTGCCGCCAGTGATGAGCACCTTCACGGCTTCGCAGACCCTCGTCCGGCGAGCACTTCGTCCGCCCACTCCGCGACCCTCAGCCGGTCGATCTTCGAGTTGTGCCGGATGTCGACGGGGAGCTCGTCCACCACGAGCACGGCGGCAAACTCGATGCCGGCGGCATGACGTAGGGCGCCGCTGAGCTCGATCGTCGCTACCCCCGGAACCTGCAGGGGCGCCTCGACGACTGCCACAACGACCTGCTGTCCCGGTGGACCTACGCCAACGACACAGGCCAGCTCGACCGCGTCAAGGCGCTCAATCCGCTGCTCGGGCGCGACAGGTGTCACGACCCCCGCTGGTGTCGTGATGACGTGCTGCAGCCGCCCCTCGATCCAGAGATTCCCGTTGGTGTCGAGGTGCCCGACATCACCGGTTCGATGCCAGCCGTGGTCGCGTGCGCTGGCGCGTTGTGTTGCCCACAGTTGGTCGTAGTGGTCTTTCACATGTGGACCACGCACCACGACTTCACCGGTGATGTCCGGTTCGTCGGTGAGAGCCCCAACAGCGCTTCCCAGGGCATCCAGTGGGCTGATCGACACCTGTACACCACGCACCGGACGCCCCACGAGCACGCCGTTTCCGCGCCCGTGCTCCTCCAACTCCGACAGTGTGACGTCGCAGACCGGCAGCGCCTCGGTCATCCCGTACGGCGTGTGCGCCTCGCAGTTCCCCAGAAGCTGCGCTGCTGCTCGCAACGTTTCGCGTCCAACAGGTGCACCAGCGGACAACAACAGACGTACCCGCGCGCAACGTTCACGCTGTGCGGCGTCGAGTGAGGACGCGGTCCTCACGATGTTGCGCAGCGCGGCTGGTGCGGCGAAGACCAACGTTGCATCCACTGCGGCAATGGCGTCAGCAAGTGCGCGTGCCGTGAGCGTGCCCGGCTGTGTCACATCCATGTTCGGAACCGCTGAGGTGACACCCAATGCGGGGCCGAACAACGCGAATGGAGCAAAGGCAGCCACGAGCCGGTCAGAGGCGGTCACGTGGAAGGTTTCCCGTACCAGGTCGCGCTGCGCCTCGAGTTGTCCGTGCCGGTACACGACCCCCTTAGCCGGCCCGGTCGCCCCGGACGTGAAGAGCACCGCCGCCTCGGCTGTCACAGGAGGGAGAGGTGGTGGCGCCACCTGTCGACCGATCTTCGTGAGCTCGACGGCGGTGTAGTCGACGCCGAGCGCACGTCGAACGGCAGGGGCGAAGCCCCCCACCGAGATGTATGTGCCTTTGAGGCCCATCGCTTTGGCGGCACTCAGACCTCGTGCCGTGCCGATCACGTGCTGGACGTTGGCACCGCGAAGCGCGCGACGCATCCCCGCCAGCCCGAGTCCGGCGTCAGCGATCACTGGCACCGCGCCAGCGCGCCAGGTCGCGTACAGCACCGCGGTGAGATCCGCGCTGGGTGGCACGAGCAATGCGACTCGGTCTTCGGCTCGTACGCCGATCCCCGTCATTCCTGATGAGAGGTCTGCGACTGTTCGGGCCAGCTGAGCCCAGGTGACGGTGCGATCAGGGTTACGGCGTCCCATCTCGACCACCGCGGCCGAAGAGTCTTCGCGTCGCTCCTCCAGGGCCGACCAGAGCGGTTGCCGCTGTGCACTCGTGGCCGGCAGGAGTGTGACGTGCGTTTTCAGAGAGCGGCTTCGTCCTGCTGCGATGTCGTCGGCGAACTGTGCGACTACTTCGGCCACAGGGGCGTCCTCGATGAGGAGATGACCCGCTCCTTCGAAGCGGTGCGTCTGCGCTTGCGGGAGCCGGCGCTGCAAGTCGCGTAGGTAGCGGTCGAGGAACACCGGGTCGCGGGGGCCCCACAACAACAACGTTGGCACGTCGCCAAGCTCGATGAGCCGATCGGCGACATCCTTCAAGGTGGCGCGGCTGGGGTGATCGCCTTCGAGCGGGATGTCCGCGACGAAGTCGGCGATCCCTTTGCGCCGCGCGGCCTCGCGGTAGGGCGCGCGATAGGCGTCCGCCACCTCGCGAGGTAGAGCTGGATGCGCAAGGCGGAGCGTTCCTTCGAGGAAGCCGCTTGTTCGTTGAGTGACTGTGCGCAGAAGCCCACCGCTGCGAGCGGCCGTGATGAGAGGAGGAGCCGATCCGTCGACCGGTTGGCTCACTGCCGTGTTCAGCAGGACGATTCCGGCGACGTCATCGCTGTGGCGCTCTGCCCAACCCAGCGAGATCGGTCCACCCCAGTCGTGCGCCACGACGATGACCGGGCCGGAGATCTGGAGCGCTTCGGTCAGTTGCCCAAGCTGATCGATCCGGTCAGCCAGTCGATGTGTCTTGTCGGAACGCTCGGAGAAGCCCATACCCAGTTGGTCGGGCGCGATCACCCGCCACGTCGGCGACAACGCGCTGACCACTGATCGGAAGGTGTACGACCAGGTGGGATTTCCGTGGACGCAGAGCACCGTTCCTTTGGCACCCTCGGCGGCCGATGGACCGGTGCCGAGGACATGCCAATCGTGCTGATCGCCGGCGGTGTCGTTGGTGACAACGATGCGTGACCACGTCGGGTCGATCCCTGGGAGGCCCGGGGGAGGTAGGGAAGCGGGTGTCACCACACGATTTCGCAGAACGCGGTGTTCAACCCCGAACCGATTCCCATGCACAGCACGCGGTCGTCAGGCATCAGGTTGTCGACCTCATGGGCAAGCGTGAAGGGCACGGACGCGGGGCCGATGTTGCCGAAGAAGGGGAAGGAAAGCGGCACCTTCTTCTGGTCGATGGACAGCCGTTCGCACAAGGCGCTGGTGTGGACGCGTGATACCTGGTGGATGATGAAGCGCTCGCAATCGCGCCAGTCGAACTCATTGGTGTTCCAGGCTGCCTCGGCCAGGTCGAGACCTGCGTCCATGAGACCACGCGCGTCCGTGTTCATCTTGTGCATGTCGCCCACGCAGAGCTGGTGGTGCTCGGTTCCTGCGCGTGAGACGCCGCCGACGACTCGGTGTCCCTCGCTGTGCACGTTGGACGGCCCGAGCACCATTGCTGCCGCACCAGAGCCCAACGTCAACGTTGCGAACTCGCTGAAGAAGTCAGCGGTGGTTGCCTCATCGCCGCACAACCTGCGGATGGTGTTCTCCTGGACCTGCTTGGCGTCTTCGCCGTTCACGATCAGCGCGTAGTCGATGTGCCCGGCGTCGATCATCGTCGCGGCGATGTGGATGCCGTTGACGAAGCCGAGACACGCGTTGGCGAGGTCGAAGTTGATGGCGGAGGTGGGCAAACCGAGCTTGTGGTGGATCTCGACGGCGGTCGAGGGCTCGAGGTAGAGGCGGGATACCGAGGAGTTGATCATCAGCCCGATCTGAGACGGATCGATGCCCGCTTGCGCGAGCGCCTTGGCTCCCGCTTGGACTGCTCCGTCGACGAACGTCGTGCCGTCCGGCCACCAACGGCGTTCGTGGATGCCCGCCAAGCCCTCGAGCAGGCCGGGTCGTAGGCCGAGGCGCTCGTACGCAGGGGTGAGCTGGGCGTCCAGATCTGCAGACGTCACGGTGACCGGCGCCTCGATGGCGACGACCGACAACACAGACGTGTTGGAGTGCCGGAAGGTCGAGTTGCCGTCCATCGATTCCTCTCTGGGTAACCGCGAAAGTGTCGCATGACCGGTCGGAAAGGTCCGAATCGGAGCCGGGGCCTAGAGCTCGACGACCAGGCTGGCCCCGTCTCTGCGCGCGTCCCCGGTGGCCTCGAGGCTGCCGTCGGGGCGGCGCCGCACCGCGTTCGCTCCGCCGAAGTACACGCTGGACCTTTCCCAGCGATGAACCGGCCCTCGTGCGGCCAGCTCGGTGGCGATGGCGTCGCTGACCCCCGGTTCGAGCTGGCTGGTCGTGCCGTCAAAGTGGAACCGCGGATCGGCAACGGCGGAGGTAACAGAGTCCCCGTGCACGAGGCGAATGACCGTCTGCAGCAGCGCACTCCTGATCCGCTCACTACCACCACTGCCGAGTGCTATGACCGAACCATCGGGAAGGTCGAGCAGGCTGGGAGCCATCATCGAGGCGACCCTCGTACCCGGCTCAGCGCCGTGAAAGCCGTTCGGATGCAGGTCGGACTCACCCATCATGTTGTTCAGCTGCACACCCGTTCCCGGCACGAGGACACCAGAGCACGATCCGTTGGACGTGGTCATGGACGCGATCATTCCGTCGGCGTCGACGACGCTCACGTGAGTCGTCCCTTGTGTTGATGTCGCGTCAGGCGTCTTCTGCGCGAGGGTCGCGGTGTGCAGCGCGTCGATCTGCTCGCTGACTGATGGGCGTCCACCGGTTGTCGTGCGGTCCAGCTCAGTCAAAGCCCGACAGACAATCGATCCACCGAAGGACGGTGGCGGGTTCGTCGTGAGCGTGGCTCCCAGGTACGTGGCTTGGCACGGCGTACGACGTTGCACCTTGTAGTGGGCGAGGTCTTCTTTCGTGAGTAAGCCGTCATGCGTACGCATGTCGTCCAGCAAGGCGTCGACTTGCGGTAGCTCGTGCCACCCTGCAGGGTCCAGTTCACCCAACTCCTCCAAGAACTGCGCGTACGTCGCGTTCTGGAAGACATGGCCGGCCGCTGGTGGCTGACCGTCGTGCAGGAAGAGCGCGGACGCGGTGGGCGTCAAGGCGAGGATGTCGCGAAGCAGCCACAGGACGGTCGCCTGGCTGTCACTGAGCGTTGCCCCCCGTCGAGCCAAGGACGCGGCTGGAGCGACGACGTCGGGCAGAGGTAGGCGTCCCAACTCGCGATGGGCTGTCAGGTACCCGGAGAGGACGCCGGGAACCGCGACCGAGCCGAACCCCGCGTGGAAGACCTGGAGGGCTCCGGAGAAGTCGACGGTGACCGGGCTGAAGTGAGGAGTCAGGTCGGTCGTCGGCAGGCCTCGACCGGGGGCGTCGACGAAGAAGTCGAGCAACTGCGTGTCGCCATCGTGGTCGCGTACGAGCAGGAACCCGCCACCGCCCAGGCTGGTGAGCCCTGGCTCTGCAACCGCTGCCGCGAAGCCAGCACCGAGTGCGGCATCGACGGCGTTGCCGCCGGCGCGCAGCACGGACGCAGCGGCGTCCACCGTCTGACGGTCACCCGCCGCGACGGCGGCTGTGCGCGGCCTGCCACTCATCACACGGAGGGTAACCAGGACTGTTGGACGCCCGGGGTGATTCGCCGTGCGCTCTCGGGCACGGCCGGCCGTTACACCGCGCCACCCGTTCGGCCCAACGTGGGTGGGCTAACCCAGGTGGATCAAGAAGCCGGGCCACCCTGCCGACACAAGGGAGGTCGCACCGCCCGGCGGTGCGTCTGCCGCTGTGCAGAAGACGGCGCACGGCAACCACGACGGGGGCCGACGTCTGGGCGGAAGGGCGCAATGGACAACCCACAGCAGCTCGCTCGCACAGGTGCCTTGGCAGCCTGGGTGAACGCCGTTCTTGGGCTCGTCATCACGTTGCTGATCGTCGTCGCCGACGAGTCAGTGCCAGTAGCCCTCATACCCGCGCTCGTGTGGTGCGTCCTCGGCCTGGTCTTCGCAGCGTTCCTGTCCGTTCTGGCTCGCCGGGTCAAGGCGTCCGCGATCGAAGTGGGCGACCGCCGGTTGGCCCACGCCCTCATCACCGTCGAGATGGTCTGGGTCGCAGGCTTGGTCGCCCTGACCGGTGGACTGCGCAGCCCGGTGTGGGTGCTCTTCGTCACCGTGGCGGTGTTCCTCGCTGACGTTGTCGAACGCAAGGGCCTCGCGACTTTCACGGTCTTGGCTCTCGTATTGCTCTTCGCTGCCGCGCTTGCGTCGGGAACGCTCGACATCGAAGTGCTTCCCTGGCTCGTCGCTGCGGTGGCGATCATTCCGCTGACGGTCGGCTTCGACGAGATGCTCAAGTCAGGGATCCACGAGGGTCACCATGTCCGGCTTCAGAAGCGAGTCGAAGAGCTGTCGGTATCTCTCGGGCAAGCCGCCGAGGGAGACCTCGCGGTCGAGATTCCGACCTCTGATGACGAGGATGAGGCACTGCGCGCGCTGGCGGTCAACATCGACGAGACACTGGTGTCACTCCGCATGCTCGTCGACCGAGTACGCGACGGTGGCGAGCGCATCTCGCTGAGCGCACAGGAGCTCCAGGCCGCCGCCGAGTCGCAGGCGACGTCATCGTCGAAGCAGAGCGGAGCAGTCACCGAGTCGACGGCATCACTGCAACAGCTTGCTGACATGGCCGAGGCGATCGCCGCATCCAGCGCCGAAGTTGTCGAGCATGCCGCGTTGACGTACCGGTACGCCGAGGAGGGTCAAGGTGCGGTGACGAACGCGGTCGACGCGATCGATGCCATCGCGCATAGGTCACGCCTGGTGGCCGAACGGACGTCTGCACTCGCTGACAAGTCCGGTGAGATAGGGCAGATCCTCAACGTCATCGACGACCTCGCGAACCAGACGAACCTCCTGGCGCTCAACGCGGCGATCGAGGCCGCGCGTGCCGGTGAGCACGGGCGCGGGTTCGCTGTCGTTGCTGCAGAGGTGCGCAAGCTCGCTGAGCGCGCACAGGCGTCCACCAAACAGATCCAAGGCATCGTCGCTGAGATCCAGGCGGAGATGCGGGCGACCACCGCGGCAACGGCCGAGGGCGCAGAAGAGGTGCTCAACGGCGTCGCTTTGGCTCGTGACGTCGTCACGGTGCTCGAGCGGATCTCTGAAGTGGCCGACGAGACCACAACCGCTGCGCGCGAGATCTCCAACGCGAGCTCACAGCAGCGCACGGCGTCAGCGGAGGTCGCCTCCGCGATGGGTGCAGTCGTGGGCGTGTCCGAGCAGGCGGCGACTGGGTCTCGCGAGGCGGCCAATGCAGCGAAGTCGCTGAACAGCCTCGCGAGTGACTTGCGCGAGTCAATCGCGCGGTTCCGGATCTGAGGACGACTCAAAAGCGCACACTGAGTGCGGAAATGGCTCTGCCACAGTAGCGGCGTGAGCATCGCAGCTGAGACGCCGAATCTGCGCGACGCTGCTCGCACGTGGGGCTACGTCGGGATCAACAGTTTCGGTGGGCCCGCCGGACAGATAGCTGTCATGCACCGCGTCGTCGTCGACGAGCGCAAGTGGATCGATGAAAAGCGCTATCTGCATGCGTTGAACTTCTGCATGGTGCTGCCCGGGCCCGAAGCGCTGCAGCTCGCGGTCTACCTCGGGTGGGTTCTCAACGGCATTCTCGGTGGCCTCATCGCTGGTCTGCTGTTCGTGGTGCCTGGGCTGGCAGTGATGGCAGTGCTGGCTGCGGTCTACTCAGTGTTCGGTGACGTCAGCTGGATCTCGGCGATGCTCTTCGGCGTCCAGGCGGCCGTCATCGCCATCGTCGTCCAAGCGCTGGTTCGTGTCGGTAGGCGCTCCCTGCAGACGCCTCTTCTCGTCGGCTTGGCAGTCGCCGCGTTCATCGCGCTCGCTCTCTTCAACGTGATGTTCCCCTACGTGGTCATTGCAGCGTTGGTCATCGGTTGGGTGGTCGGACGCCGAGCACCTGAGTCTCTGCGCATCGGGGTCGACGCCGATGCTGAGGTGGATCACGTCCCACGCGAGAAGTCGCGTGCCGCACGTCGCGCAGGGCTGGCTGCCTTCGCCATCTGGGCCGCACCGCTCGGTGTGCTCATCGCCGTGCTGGGCATGGACAACGTGTTCAGCCAGGAAGCCTGGCTGTTCGCCAAGACCGCCGTGCTGTCGTTCGGCGGTGCGTACGCGGCGCTCACGTACGTATCGCAGCAAGCAGTCGGGCATTACGGCTGGATCGAGCCGCGCGACATGGTGGCGGGTCTCGGCCTCGCCGAGACGACCCCAGGTCCGCTAGTGCTTGTCATGACGTTCGTGGGTTTCGTTGGTGCCTACCGCGCCGCGGATGACCTGGGTATGCCAGCAATTGTCGCCGGGCTGATCGGGTTCGCCATTGCGGCTTGGGCGACGTTCGTTCCGTCGTTTGGTTTCGTACTTCTCGGCGCCCCATCGGTCGAGGCCCTACGTCACAACCCACGGGTGGCTGGCGCGCTTGCGGCCGTGACGGCGGCCGTCGTCGGGGTCATCGCGGACCTCGCCCTGTGGTTCGGCCTCAGCGTCCTCTTCGGGGAGCTCCCGCAGCGCAGCTGGGGCCCCATCACCGTCGATGTCCCGCAGTGGGAGCTCGTCGACTGGTGGGCGGTAGCCCTCACCACCCTGAGCCTCCTGCTCGTCTTCCGGTACAGGCTGGGCCTGCTACGGGTCATCGGGCTGGCGGCGGCGTCCGGCCTGCTGCTGTGGGCGCTCGGCCAGCATCCGTAACGATCTATGCCAAAGCACTCGCGGCCTGGCCTGCGCTTTCTTAGGCTCAGCACGTGACGGAGCGCCTGATCGCCCCCAGCACGCTGGCGGCCTATGACAACTACGCCGCCGCAGTCGAGCAGATCCAGCGTGAGTACGGCGCTTTGGAGCCCGGCGCCCCCGTACGGCTCGCCAAGAAGACGTCCAACCTGTTTCGGATGAGGGACGCGAGCAGCTCGCCGGGTCTGGATGTCTCTGCCTTCTCGGGCGTCCTCCATATCGACGTGGATGCCCGAACGGCGGACGTGCTCGGAATGACGACCTATGAAGACTTGGTCGACGCCACCTTGCGCCACGGCCTCATGCCCCTCGTTGTGCCTGAGCTCAAGACCATCACCTTGGGCGGGGCTGTCACCGGAATGGGCATCGAGTCGACGTCCTTCCGCAACGGCTGCCCACATGAGTCAGTCATCGACTTCGACGTCCTCACCGGAGCCGGTGAAGTCATCACCGTCGATCGCGATGGTGAGCATTCACAGTTGTTCACCGGGTTCCCCAACTCCTACGGCACGTTGGGGTACGCGCTGCGACTGAAGATCGAGCTGCAGCCGGTGAAGCCGTTCGTAGCGCTCGAGCACTACGTGCACCAGTCCGCGAGCGCAGCTGCCGCAACGTTGGACGAGGTTGCCTCGACTGGTCGGCATCGAGATCGTCCCGTCGACTTCCTCGACGGAGTGGTGTTCTCGTCGGACCGCATCGTCGTGACCGTCGGACGGTTCGTGGACGAAGCGCCATACCTGTCCGACTACACGCGGCAGCGCGTCTACTACCGATCGCTGGAGCACCGCAGCAGCGACTTCCTCACCACCCGCGACTACATCTGGCGATGGGACACCGACTGGTTCTGGTGCTCACGTGCGCTCGGCGTCCAACACCCGGTCGTGCGACCGTTCCTCCCCCGCCGCCTGCTGCGAAGTGACGTGTACTGGAAAGTCGTCGGCTTCGAACGACGACACGGCTGGAAGCAGGCACTGGATCAGCGACTCGGAAAGCCTGAGCGCGAGCCCGTCATCCAAGACATCGAGGTGCCGGTCGATCGGTTGGCGGAGTTCCTGGACTTCTTCGAGTCCGAGATCG
>DASUFV010000289.1:0-13344 GCA_036274415.1 Actinomycetes bacterium | reverse complement strand
GAACCGTGGGGGGTCGATCACATCGGCTCAGTTGTCTGAAGCAATCATTGCTCGGCTCGGTGACTACTCGACCGGAAACCCGGACACGGATCGTTACGATCCCGACTACACGCCGGGCGGGTGATGGGCTCTGGTAGTGAGCGAACCTAAGGCAAGCGCATCGCTGGGTACGGCCCGGTGGCGTCGGTGGCTTGTGGTCGTATCCGTTGCGCTTCTAGTGGTGACGTTCGCCTCGTGGGGGCTCGCCCGGTGGTGGAGCCATGCGTCAGACCTTGCTGACATCAGTCCGTCCGAGCTACTGCCCTCTGAACTGGTCATAGAGGACACACTCGGCCGGCATGAGCTCAGTGGTGGTGATCCCGTGGAGTTCGACCTTTTCAGTCGAGGGTGGGGGCTGGATCCCGAGCCGCGGGAGCAGTGGGCGAGATCTTTGCAGTCCAGGGGTGGCCAAGTAGGCCTAGACACAAGTGTGGACATCTTCGGCTCCGCAGGTGCAGCCTGGCTCAGCACTCGAGTGAACGATCGCTATCAGTGGGGTTTTGGCACCGGCACTACGACTAGAGCGCTGTCACCGCCTGACACCGCGGCGGGCTGGTCGCGCCTTCGATGTGAGCAATGGCAGGGCTCGACGGGTTGTCGGGCATGGTCGTGGCGGGGCCAGTACGGCCAGTATGCGGTCCGGCTCTTCTACCGCGGCGATGATCTACGGCGCAGGCGTGGATGGATGTCTCCGGACCAGATTGAGGCTGCCGTGCTGGCCGTGGACGAGCACGTGTCGGAGGCGCTGGGTGTGAACGACGACGCAGAGAACTGACGCCAAACCCAGGCGTGACACCGAGCGCGATCTTTTCGACGTCAAGCGAATCCTTGGCTGTTGATGACGCCGGTGATTGTCAGACCCTGCTGGGAGTGTGGGTGTCATGTCGGACAGCATCGAGACTCTCATCACGAAGGCCGCCACGGTCGGTGGTGTGGTTGATGAGGTGTGGTCGCGCGGCGGCGGCGGCGCAGGCGGAGGTGTTGGTCGCCATCGACGCCGAGGCCCAAGACTTGGACGCAGAGGAGTTCGCGGCGACGGTCTGCCGTCCAGGAGGCATGGCGAGTTCGTGCCGGACGAGTTCGGGGTGCTGCTGCGTGCACCAAAGCCGAGGCGGGCCGCCGGTACGGGCTGGGACTGCAGACCACCGGGCACCCCGGGGAGTGCTCATGGCTCTGGGCGTTGCGGGCGGTCTGCTGCCAAGCCCGTCTGCTGTGGTCGTCTCCTGGCGTCGGTGTCCGCCGGCCAGGCCTGGTTCGGCGTCCTGCTCGTGCTGGCCTTCGGATGTGGCATGGCCATGACGCTGGCCTCCCCCCGTTGGGTACGCCGTCCTGCGCGGGCAAGAACGCCTGCTCGCCGTGGCTGATCGCTCGACACGACGCTGGATGCCAGGGCTCATGCGATGGCTACCGGTCGTCACAGCGGGTGGCGTCTTGGTAGCCGGTGCGTTCCTGTTGTTTGCTGCCCTTGGGGCTTGACCGTCAGCGGCAGATCGCGCGGTGGAGCCCCTTGACCGTGAGGGCGATGACATCGCCGTCGGCGCGCTTCAGGGTGACTACGTCGTTGGTGTTCGCCGGTGGACACGGATCGATCGGCTGGACGCTGAGCATTGCCGTTTCTCCTGGGGAAACCTGCGCAGCGCAGGAGCCGCCGCATCCAGGTTCGACGACCACGACGGCGACGCCGGACGCCGAGCCAACGGTGTCGATGGTCAGCGGCGAAGACCCCGTCCATTCCAATCGCACGGTCACCGGCAATCCGGCGTCGACGCTTCCCGAGAGATTGTCGAGTGGCTTGGCGCGGGATCGCTTGTCTGGACACAGGGCGTACGCGGTGTGCAGCGGTTCGTTGATCCGCGTGTACGTACGGATCGCGTTCGGGAACTCCGTTGGCGATGGCCACTGGGGCGGCAGCAGGTCAGGGCAGTCCGTCAGCCGGTAGCGAGCACGCACGGTCAGACTGCCGGCGGGTGTCAGCTCGATCGGGGCGTCGAGCGACTGCGAGAGACCTTGCGCCGTCACGACCGAAGCACCGATCAGCGACAGACCCGTCGACGTGGCGCGGGAGGGCATGACTTTCGTCGCGCCGCCGGCACTCACAGCCGAGGTCTCCTCGATGGTCACGACGTTGCCGTCGACCGTGACGACTCGCTCGGATTCGACCGTCGAGGCCGCGCCGCGTGGAGTTGCGCTGCTGAACGCGTCCGGCGTCGTAGCCGTCGAGGGGCCATCGGACCCCGGCGAACGAACGGCCAGCCACCAGGTGAGAGCACCCGCGATCAACACTCCGACGAGCACGACTGACCCGATCATCACGGCGGCCGGCGTCTCGCGCTTAGCGGGCGCGGCGCGATGACGACCAGGGGCGGCGTGGGACACGCGCCAAGTCTGCCTACCCAATCCGGTGCGTGAGGCAGACTCGCAACATGAGACTCGTTGTTGCTCTCGGTGGTAACGCCTTGCTGCGCCGTGGCGAGCCGATGACCGTCGAGACACAGCGGGCCAACGTCAAGGTCGCGGCGGAGGCCTTGGCGCCCCTGGCGATGGAGCACGAGTTGGTGGTCACGCACGGCAACGGGCCCCAAGTGGGCCTGCTCGCTTTGCAGGGTGCGGCCTATCACCCCGACGAAGCCTTCCCGTTGGACGTACTCGGTGCTGAGACCGAGGGGTTGATCGGCTACCTCATCGAGCAGGAGCTCGGCAACCTGCTCCCGTTCGAGAAGCCCCTGGCCACCTTGCTGACGATGGTCGAGGTCAGCGCCAGCGATCCCGCGTTCAGCAACCCGACGAAGTTCGTCGGACCGGTGTACGAGAAGCAGGACGCCGACGCCCTCGCGGTAGCCAAGGGATGGGTCTTCAAGCAGGACGGGCAGATGTGGCGCCGGGTCGTTCCTTCGCCTGTTCCGCGCCAGATCTTCGAGCTGCGGCCGGTGCGTTGGCTGCTCGAACACGGCGCCGTCGTGATCGCCGCAGGAGGGGGCGGCATACCGACGATGTACCTGCCGGGTACGCGCACACTGGTCGGCGTCGAGGCCGTGGTCGACAAGGACTTGGCGAGCGCCTTGCTCGCGCAGCTCATCGACGCGGACGAGTTCGTCGTGGCGACCGACGCCCCCGCCGTCTACATCGACTGGGGCACCGATCGCCAGCGTGCTCTCTCTCGAGTCAGTCCAGACCAGCTCTCCACCATGTCCTTCCCCGACGGGTCGATGGGGCCGAAGGTGGACGCCGCGTGCGACTTCGTGACCACGACGAAACGGTCGGCCAGGATCGGTGACCTGGCCGCGCTGCCGTCGGTGCTCGCTGGGGCAGCCGGAACGCACGTCGTGTTCGACGAGGGCGTCCTCGAGTACTGGTGACCGTACTGGTGGCGTGCTGGTGACCGTGCTGGTGACCACAGCGGCCGGGAATCCGGTGGCGTGCGGATGGTGGCGTCCGTGACACTGGCTCCTCGTGGGACACGTCGACGTCAATGGAGTGAGCTTCGTGCTGCCCGACGGGCGCACGCTCTTCGATGACGTCTCGTTCCGCGTGGGTGACGGCGCCGTGGTCGCTCTTGTCGGTGCCAATGGGGCAGGCAAGACAACGCTGATGCGCATCATCGCTCGTGACATCGATCCGCTCGAGGGCTCGGTCTCGCGGAGTGGCGGGCTCGGCGTCATGCGGCAGTTCGTTGGCAGCGTGCGGGACGAGTCCACCGTCCGTGACCTGCTCGTCTCGGTGGCGCCACCCCGCGTTCGCGATGCTGCGAACGAAATGGACGCGGCCGAGCTGCTGATGATGGAGCACGACGACGAGCGCACCCAGATGCGATATGCGCAGGCGATCGCCGACTGGGGTGACGCGGGCGGCTACGACGCCGAAGTCGTGTGGGACGCCTGCACGATGGCCGCTCTCGGAGTGCCGTACGACCGCGCGCAGTACCGCGAGGTTCGCACCCTCTCCGGTGGTGAGCAGAAACGTCTGGTGCTCGAGGCGCTGCTGCGCGGCCCAGACGAGGTGTTGCTGCTCGACGAGCCCGACAACTACCTGGACGTGCCGAGCAAGCAGTGGCTCGAAGCGCAGCTGGCTCAGACGCAGAAGACGGTGCTGCTCATCTCACACGACCGGGAGCTGCTGGCTCAGGCCGCCAACCGGATCGTGACGGTCGAAGGCGGTACTGCCTGGGTGCACGGCGGTGGCTTCGCCAACTATCACGAGGCACGTCGTGAACGCCACGAGCGGCTCGACGAGCTCCGCCGTCGTTGGGATGAAAAGCATCAACAGCTCAAAGAGCTCGTGCGCAACCTGCGCCAGAAGGCCGAGTACAACGACGGCATGGCGAGCCGCTATCAGGCGGCCGTCACCCGACTGACCAAGTTCGAAGAGGCCGGGCCGCCTGAGGCCAGGCCACGCGAGCAGAACGTCCGCATGCGGTTGAAGGGTGGACGCACCGGCGTCCGAGCCATCACCTGCGAGCACCTCGAGCTGACCGGACTGATGCAGCCGTTCGACCTCGAGGTCTTCTACGGCGAACGGGTCGCCGTCCTGGGGAGCAACGGGTCGGGCAAGTCGCACTTCCTGGGGTTGCTCGCCGCAGGGCGCCCAGGAGAAGCAGGGGACTCCGTGCACTGCGACGTGGCGCACTCGGGCCGATGGAAGCTGGGCGCACGTGTCGTACCCGGGCACTTCGCGCAGACCCACGACCACGCAGAGTTCGTGGGTCGGACGCTCATCGACCTCTTGTGGGAGCAGCGCTCGCTGCAGCTCGGGCAGGCGAAGTCCGCGCTGCGACGCTACGAGCTCGACCAGCAGGGCGAGCAACGGTTCGAGACGCTGTCCGGCGGTCAGCAGGCGCGGTTCCAGATCCTGTTGCTCGAGCTGTCTGGAGTGACGTTGCTGTTGCTGGACGAGCCGACGGACAACCTCGACCTGGCCAGTGCCGAAGCGTTGGAGGAGGGTCTCGAGTCGTTCGAGGGAACGGTCGTTGCAGTCACCCACGACCGCTGGTTCGCCCGATCGTTCGACCGCTACCTCGTGTTCGGATCCGACGGCAACGTCTACGAGGCGTCCGAACCGGTGTGGGACGAAACCCGCGTCGAACGCGCCCGCTGAACGGCACACCTTTGGGGGAATCTCTCCGGCCTATGGCACGGACGGAGTACCCCAAACCCGTGCCGTTCCTGCGGCGCCCACGGTGATGACCGCTGCCATGGCGAACGACCAGGTCGGACTCACGTCTGCGAGCATTCCGCCGATCGAAACACCACTGCCGATCCCCACGAGCAGACAGGTGGTCGTCCAGGCGAACGCGTCGGTGCGACGCCCCGGGGCGGCGCGTTCGCTGATCACGCCGTAGCCGGCAGCCAGGGTCGGCGCGAGGGCGAGCCCGGCGAGGAACAGGGTGAGGCCGAGCCACGCCAGCCCGAACTGCCAGCCGATGGCGGTAGTGGCCGTTCCCACCGCGACCGCAGCCATCAGCCCCGGCCACCTCTCACCTGGGCCACGGCGCCACCGCACGCGCGCGGCCCATAGCCCACCGACCAGCGACCCGACGCTCCACAGGGCGAGCAGCCACCCGCTCGCTGCGCGGTTGCCCTCGAGGATCGCGACCGCGGGCACGGCGACTTCTGCCATGCCTAGCCCAAGCGCCATCAGACCGAGTGCGGCGTAGGGACCCGACAGCGTCAGCAGCGAACGGCCCAACCCCAGCCTGGACGCGGGCTCGGGGTGGGGCTTCCAGAGCGGTCGCACGATCGCCGCAAAGAACAGGCCGCCGATGCTTCCGAACGCGGCTGCGGCTGCCAGCGATGCGGACGGCCCCGACACCGCCACCAGGACGCCGACCATCGCGGGGCCGGCGATGAAGATGAGCTCCTGCCAGGTCGCGTCATGGGTGTACAGCGCATCGAGGTGGTGCTCGTCCTGCGCCAGCTGTGGCCAGAGGGTGCGGGAGATCGGGGACGTCGGAGCTGCGAAGAGCCCGCCTACCCCGGCCAGAAGCACTACCAGCCCCTCAGCGTCGGAAGTGCCGAGCGCCAGCAGCAGCAGCACGACGGCCTGGGTGGACGCGGTCAGCGCCTCGACCCGATGGGCGCGGCCCCGGCCGGCGAACCCGCCCCAGAGCGGCTGGCTCACCGCAGAGCCGACCGCCCACGCGCCGCCGGACACCCCCGCCGCCGCGAAGGAGCCGGTGCGCTCCTGGGCCAGCAGCACGACCGAGAGCGGTGCCAGCCCCTGGGGCATCCTGGCCAGGATCGCTGCGACCAGCACCCAGCGGCTCACCCGGCGCGGCGTCGTGGCCCTGAGCGGCCCGAGCTCTGAGTCGGGGGCGGTCATCGGGCCAGCCTAAGAGCGCGACGACAGCGGCCCCTCAGCCGCTGGGCGTCCGGCCTGACTGGCTCCGACCCGGTTTTGACCGGCCTCAGCGCCCGCGGGTACCCTGGACGGCTGTTGCGCCCAATGTGTCTCGATCAGGGTGGCCCGACTCGGGGTGGCCCGATCGGGGCTTCAGTCGGTGGGCGCCCCGATTCTCACCAGAACGAAGAAGGTTTGCCGTGCGCACGTACAGCCCCAAGGCTGGCGAAATCCAGCGTCAGTGGTTCGTCATCGACGCAGAAGATGTCGTCCTCGGACGCCTCGCCGCGCAGGTTGCGCAGCTGCTTCGCGGCAAGCACAAGCCGGTCTTCGCTCCGCACGTCGACACCGGCGACTTCGTGGTCGTCGTGAACGCCGACAAGATCGCGCTCTCGGGCACCAAGCGTGAGAACAAGCTGGCCTACCGTCACTCGGGATACCCAGGCGGTCTGCGAGCCACCAACTACGACACCCTGCTCAGCAAGAACCCACGCCGCGCGGTCGAAAAGGCGGTCTGGGGGATGCTGCCCAAGAACCGGATCGCCCGCCAGCAGCTCAAGAAGCTCAAGGTCTACGCCGGGCCAGAGCACCCGCACCAGGCGCAGCAGCCGGTGCCGTTCGAGATCACCCAGGTCGCGCAGTAGCCGCGCCGCACCCAGGTACTGAGGCCATCGAGAGGAACTGCACGACGTGACCGCCACCACCGACATCGCCCAAGAGGCGACCGAGGCAACCTCAGCGGACGCAGCGCCATCAGACGCTGCTCCCACCGGAGAGTTCACGACCGAGACCGCGCCGGCCGTCGCGCCGCGCGAGATCTCTGACGTCCCCGGTGCCGCGACCGGCCGCCGCAAGGAGGCGATCGCCAGAGTGCGCATCACGCCTGGCACCGGCAAGTGGACGGTCAACGGCAAGCCGCTCGAGGAGTTCTTCCCGAACAAGGTGCACCAGCAGGTCGTCAACGACCCGTTCCGCGTTCTGCAGGTCGAGGGTCGCTACGACGTCATCGCCCGCGTGCACGGAGGCGGCGTCTCCGGCCAGGCCGGCGCGATCAGGCTCGGCATCTCCCGCGCCCTCTCTGACATCGACACCGAAGGCAACCGTCCGTCGCTGAAGAAGGCCGGTTACCTCACTCGCGACCCGCGTGCGAAGGAGCGCCGCAAGGCTGGCCTGAAGAAGGCACGCAAGGCTCCGCAGTACAGCAAGCGCTGACCGCCGCCTCCGCTGTCGTGGCACGTCTGTTCGGCACCGACGGCGTCCGGGGTGTGGCCAATCGCGACCTCACCGCCGAGCTGGCCGTCGACCTGTCGGTTGCTGCGGCGCACGTCCTCGCCGAGACCGGTGCGTTCGCGGGACATCGGCCGACCGCCGTCGTCGGACGCGACTCCCGTGCCTCCGGTGAGTTTCTCGAAGCCGCTGTCGTCGCAGGACTCGCGAGTGCGGGAGTGGACGTCGCGCGCGCCGGAATCATCCCGACTCCCGCCGTTGCCTATCTGACCGCCGTGCGGGACGCCGACCTCGGCGTCGTGCTGTCGGCGTCCCACAACCCGATGCCGGACAACGGGATCAAGTTCTTCTCGCGAGGCGGACACAAGCTGGCTGACGGCATCGAGGACGCCGTGGAGGCTCGACTCGGAGAGGCGTGGAACCGACCCACGGGTTCGGGTGTCGGTCGCGTCACCGACGACGTAGCTGCGTCCGAGGACTACGTGACCTTCTTGCTGTCGACCCTGAAGGGACAGCAGCTTGACGGAGTGAAGGTCGTCGTCGACTGCGCGAACGGAGCGGCGTCCACCGTGGCGGCGTCCGCTTTCGCACGCGCAGGCGCTGACGTCATCACGATTCACGACGCTCCCGACGGCCTCAACATCAACGACAACTGCGGCTCCACCCACATGCAGTCGTTGCGCGACGAGGTGCTGACCAACGGTGCGCACCTCGGTATCGCGCTCGACGGCGACGCAGATCGTTGCCTGGCGGTCGATGCCTCGGGCGAACTGGTCGACGGCGACCAGATCCTGGCCATCCTCGCGCTGGCTCTGCGGAGCACTGGACGCCTCGCGCACGACAGCGTGGTGTCGACGGTGATGTCGAACCTCGGCTTCCGACAGGCGATGCAGCGTGAGGGCATTGCGGTCATCGCCACGGCTGTCGGCGACCGCTACGTGCTCGAGGCGATGAAGTCGTTCGGTTACACCCTCGGCGGCGAGCAGTCCGGTCATCTGGTGATGTCGGAGTTCGCCACCACCGGAGACGGGTTGCTCACGGCGCTGCATCTCACCTCGCAGCTGGCGGCGTCCGGGCGCACTCTGGCCGACTTGGCCGGTGTGATGCACCGGTACCCGCAGGTGCTCGTGAACGTGCCCGACGTCGATCGAATGAGAGTCGACGCACCGGCCATCGCCGCTGCGGTCGCCGAAGAGGAGCGGGCACTTGGCGACCATGGCCGGGTGCTCCTACGGCCGAGCGGTACCGAGCCGCTGGTGCGGGTCATGGTCGAGGCCGACACCGTCGAACGTGCACAGGCGGTCGCAGATCGCTTGGCCTCGGTGGTTCGGCAAACCATCGGCTGACAGAACGTAGGCTGTCCCGCATGTGCGGAATCGTCGGGTACGTCGGCAGGCAGGACGCGCTCGACGTCGTGCTCGAAGGCTTGCGGCGTCTCGAGTACCGCGGATACGACAGCGCGGGCGTCGCCGTCGTCTCAGACGGAACGCTGCATGTGCGGCGCAAGGCCGGAAAGCTCGCCAACCTCGAGAAGCTGCTGGCCGATCAGCCTCTCCCGGCCGCGAGGTTCGGTATGGGGCACACGCGCTGGGCGACTCACGGTGCACCGACTGACCGCAATGCTCATCCGCACCTCGACAGCGCTGCCCGCGTCGCAGTGGTGCACAACGGCATCATCGAGAACTTCGCAGCCGTTCGGTCTGAGCTCGAAGACTCCGGCGTGACGTTGGCCTCCGATACCGACACCGAGGTGGTCTCCCACCTCCTCGCACGGGAGTACGCCGGCGACCTCGGTGCTGCGATGCGCGCGGTGTGCCGCAGACTCGATGGTGCGTTCACGCTCGTTGCGGTGCATGCTGACCAGCCGGACGTCGTCGTGGGAGCCAGGCGCAACTCACCCCTGGTCGTGGGGCGAGGCGACGGCGAGAACTTCCTGGGCAGTGACGTAGCCGCGTTCATCGCGCACACGCGTCGTGCCATCGAGCTCGGACAGGATCAGGTCGTCGAGCTGCGCGCCGACGATGTGGTCGTTACGACGTTCGACGGCGAGCCAGCTGAGGTCGCGGAGTACGACGTCGACTGGGACGCCTCGGCCGCCGTGAAGGGCGGTTACGACTTCTTCATGCTCAAAGAGATCCACGAGCAGCCAAGAGCCGTGGCCGACTCTTTGCTGGGTCGGTTCGACGACGAAGGTCACTTGCGCTTGGACGAGATGCGGTTGTCCGACGAAGAGCTGCGTGACATCGAGAAGGTCATCGTTGTCGCGTGCGGCACGGCGTATCACGCCGGGCTGCTGGCGAAGTACTCGATCGAGCACTGGACGCGCATCCCGGTCGAGGTCGAGGTCGCGTCAGAGTTCCGCTACCGCGATCCGATTCTCGACCGGCGAACCCTGGTGATCGCGATCTCCCAGTCCGGCGAGACGATGGACACGCTGATGGCGCTCCGGCACGCGCGCGAGCAGGGGTCTCGCGTACTCGCCATCTGCAACGTCAACGGGTCCACGATCCCCCGCGAGTCCGACGCCGTCGTTTACATGCATGCCGGGCCCGAGGTGGCTGTCGCGTCCACCAAAGCGTTCCTGACGCAGATCGTCTCGGTACACCTCGTTGCGCTCTACCTCGCACAGGTCCGAGGTACGAAGTGGGGTGACGAGATCGAGCGTCACGTACGCGAGCTCGCCGACATCCCCGATGCCGTAGACCGGGTGCTCGACACCGTCGAGCCGATGCGATCGCTCGGGCGTGAAATCGCGGACGCCAAAGCGGTCCTGTTCCTCGGCCGTCACGTCGGCTATCCAGTGGCACTCGAGGGTGCGTTGAAGCTCAAAGAGCTCGCCTACATGCACGCCGAGGGCTTCCCTGCTGGCGAGCTGAAGCACGGACCCATCGCGCTGATCGAACAAGACCTCCCCGTCGTCGTCATCGTGCCTTCGCGTAGTCGCAGGGTGTTGCACGACAAGATCGTGAGCAACATTCAAGAGATTCGCGCACGCGGCGCCCGCACGATCGTGATCGCCGAAGTCGGCGACGAGACGGTGCGCCCCTACGCAGACACGCTCGTGACGATCCCCGCCGTGCCGACGCTGCTGCAGCCGCTGGTGGCCACCGTTCCATTGCAGGTTTTGGCGTGCGAGATCGCGTCGGCGAAGGGCTACGACGTCGACCAGCCGCGCAACCTCGCCAAGTCGGTCACGGTGGAGTGACTGGTACGAGCTTGTCGTCCGACCGGGTAGAGCTTCGCCCGGTCGGAGCAGAGGACGCCAAGCGACTGCGCGAGCTGAGGAGCTCGCCTGCGGTCAGCAGATGGTGGGGCGCCCCCGACACAGTTCGGTGGCCATTTGACCGCCCCGACAGCGAAACCCGGGCTGTCTGGTCGAGCACCTGCTCTCGATCGGTCATCACCGCATCGTCATCGACCCCGCTGCCGATAACACGCGGGCCATTGCGTGTTACGCAGCATGTGGCTTCCGCACTGTAGGTGTCATGCGTCGTTACGAACGCGACGTTGACGGGAAGGGCTGGCACGACGGCTTGCTCATGGAGTACGTCGTCGACCGCTGATCAGCCAGTAGCGCCCCATTAGTGCCAAACTGGCCCGGTGATTGTCGGAATCGGCATCGACGTCGTCGACGTGGCGCGCTTCGCCGAAACACTTGAACGCACTCCGGCGCTTCGTGAGCGCGTCTTCACGCCGGCTGAGCGGGCCTTACCCATGGCGTCCCTGGCTGCGCGCTTTGCCGCAAAGGAGGCGTTGGCCAAGGCATTGGGTGCGCCAGGCGGTCTGCAGTGGCACGACTGTGAGGTGGTCAAGGATGCTGAGGGACGTCCGGCATTTGCATTGAGCGGCACCGTCCAAGCACGTGCTACCGGGCTGCGTGCGAACACCATCCACCTCTCGCTCAGCCACGACGCGGGCATCGCGTCAGCGATGGTGGTCGCCGAGTCGCCCCCACCACCGCCCACGAGTTAGCGGTCAGAGTCGGGAACAGGAGTATGCGAGGAGTACACACCGTCGAAGAGGTTCGGGCGGCCGAAGAGGCGGTCCTCGCCCGAACGGGCCGTGACGAGCTGATGGTTCGTGCGTCCACCGCGCTCGCGCGTACGTGTGCGCAGCTGCTAGTGACTCATCGCGGCGGGGTCTACGGCTCGTCAGTTGTGGTGCTGGTCGGCACCGGCAACAACGGTGGCGACGCTTTGTTCGCCGGGGCACAGCTGGCGAAGCGCGGAGCGCACGTCAGGGTCGTGCCGGTCGGTGCAGGCATGCACGAGGCCGGTTCGCGGGCCGCGACACGAGCGGGCTGTCGCACGCTTCAACGTTCGGACGCGCAGGACGCCATCGACACTGCCGACCTCGTGATCGACGGGATGCTGGGAATCGGAGGCAAAGGCGGGCTGCGCGATCCTGCGATCACGCTCGCCGAATGGGCGACTGCGAGTGATGCCCTCGTCGTCGCCTGCGACCTGCCGTCCGGAGTGGACGCCGACACCGGGCAGGCAGGCGACGACGCCGTCTGGGCGGACGTCACGGTGACGTTCGGACTGATGAAGCCGGGGCTGCTGCTGCAACCCGGTGCGATGCATGCGGGAATGGTCGAGCTCGCGGACATCGGGCTGACCAGTGATGTGGTGGTTCCTTCGATCACCTGCCTCGAGGCGAGAGACGTGTCGTCTCTGCTGCCACACCCGACACCGCTGTCGCACAAGTACAGCCAGGGTGTGACGGGCATCGCGGCGGGGTCGGAGAAGTATCGGGGCGCTGCGGTTCTGGCCGTGTCCGGAGCGTTGCACGCCAAAGGTGGCCTCGTGCGCTACGTCGGTCCGGCTGCCGACGCCGTAGTGAATGCCTGGCCGGCGGCGCTCGTGTCCCGCGGTTCGGTCACTGACGCAGGCCGCGTGCAGGCGTGGGGAGTCGGCCCAGGACTGGGCACCGACGAGCACGCGCGGCGACGCCTTCGCGAGGTAGTCGACCAACCGGTGCCCGTCGTCGTCGACGCGGACGGGCTCACGTTGCTCGCCGATTTCGCTGACGTGCTCAAGAGTCGAGAAGAGGCGACCGTTCTCACCCCGCATGCGGTCGAGTTCGCTCGTCTCGCTCCCGACCTGGACATCGCCCCCGACCCACTGACCGCTGTTCGGACGCTCGCCGCCCGGCTGGGCTGCACCGTGTTGTTGAAGGGTGCAACGACCATCGTTGCCGACCCAGACGGACAGGTGAGGCTCAACCAGACCGGCACACCGTGGTTGGCCACTGGAGGCACTGGTGACGTTCTCACCGGCGTCATCGCGGCGCTGCTGTCCGACGGATTGCCCCCGCTTGATGCCGCATCGCTGGGCGCTTTCGTGCACGGCGTGGCCGGGCGACTCGCGGCGAGCGGTGCCCCCACGACTGCGGACGCCGTCGCGTTGGCGCTCCCTCGCGCGATAGCGGCGCTCACGCGTCCCTGACCGCTGTTCAAAAGGGGCGGTGGGAGGATGGAACGGTGTCGGGCCACCTGCGCGAGCTGATCGTCGATCTCGACGCGATCACAGCCAACACTCGCGTACTCGTCGAACGGTCGGCATCTCAGAACGTGATGGCCGTCGTGAAGGCCAACGCATACGGTCACGGCTTGGTGCCGAGCGCACTTGCAGCGCTGCGTGGAGGTGCGGCTTGGCTCGGCGTCGCGCTCCTCGATGAGGCACTCGAGCTGCGTCAGGCGGGTGTCACCGCGCCATTGCTCGCCTGGTTGGTGGGGCCAGGAGA